>NZ_CP115160.1:2663333-2971388 GCF_027594545.1 Algoriphagus sp. TR-M9
AATTCCGGCCAAAGTAAACCCAATTCGAAAGAAAGCATGGTCCCGGATACCGCGCCGGTGGCAAAGAAAATCGCCACGCCTTTGCTCCAGGCTTTGGTGAGATCCATATACACAGTATCCTTTGTTTTCAAGTATTTGTAATGAGAGGTGGCCATGAAAAAAGGCATCACCATACCTATACAAGCAAAGATGATATGAAAGCCCAGCGATAGAGCCATTTGGGAGCGGGCAGCAAAAAGATCATCCATGGATCAAAAGGGGTTAGATGGAATAGAATTGACAACTGAGCCAATCAAAACATGCTACCTTACTGACGTGTAAAAAAGGAAATTAGTTCGTCAAAGATGTATTAAAATCCCTTCCTTTTTTCAGCAAATCAAAAGGCATTATTTTACAAAGTCAGCATCCTGAATAATGCTTTTAGGCTTTATACAGAAAACCAAGGGCTTAGCTCATGCATTTATCACATTTTTCATTAGATTAATTGCAAAAACAGATTTTTATGTATGTAAAGCGTTATTATAGTTTTTGGATGACAGTGCGCTGGTCTAAGTATTCATTGATTTATGGACTGCTCTATTCCACCTTCATCATTGTACTCTACGAACTCACCAATATCCCTTTCTCCTTACCCTGGCAACCTATCTCTGTGATAGGTATTGCGGTGGCATTTTTCCTGGGTTTCAAAAACAACTCCTCGTATGACCGAACCTGGGAAGCGCGTAAAATATGGGGAGCCATAGTCAATGAAAGCAGAACCTTCGCGACTGGGATTCTCAGTTTACCTAAATCAGACTTACCATTCGAGGAGAAAAGAAAGCTTATTCTTCGCCATCTGGCTTGGCTTTTGGCACTAAAGCATGTGATGCGAAAGGAAAAAACCTGGGAGCACAACCTTCCGGTGAACAAACTGAATTTCATCCCAGGCTTTATCAAGGAGTATTACGATGGATTGTTTGTGGAAATAGAACAATACCTGGACAAGGATGAGCTGGAAGAACTGAAAAGCTACAGCAATCTCCCTTCCCAACTCCTCAAAAACCAAAGTAAGGCTATTGGGACGCTGCATGAAAAGGGCTTCATCAGCGATTACAAGCAGGTTTGGCTGCATGAACTTATCGGCAAGCTCTACACCAATCAGGGAATGAGTGAGCGGATCAAAAACTTCCCTTTTCCCAGACAGTATGCTTCCACAGGTCTCTGGATCACCTACATTTTCTGTGCGCTGATTCCCTTTGGTTTATTGGATATTTTTGCAGAGTCCTCAGCCTTGCATTATTGGCTTACCATCCCATTTTCAGCGATTATCATCTGGACATTCTTTGTGGTGGACAGGATAGGTGACTATTCCGAAAATCCATTTGAAGGAGGGTACAATGATGTGCCGATTTCATCTATTGCCAGAGCCATAGAGATAGATTTACTCGAAATGCTGGGCGAAAAGAATATTCCCGAGTCTTACCAAACGGAGAATGGGTTTTTGATGTAATAGACTTATTTTCAGTGGGCTAATAATTAAATGGGATTATCCGCAATGATGCCTGTAGTTAAAGAATAGGGCTAGATAGCAGCGGATAATCGTCCACCGACAACAATCCACTGCCCACAGCACATAAAATTTGGATTCCTTAAACAGAATCTCTCAATATATCCGAAATAATCCTGCTAACTGTATAGATGATAAATTCTATTAAAGTCCCTACAGGAATAGTATTTACCTTTTGCGGATACTGCTGGAACCGGAAACTTTGATGTCTCCCATTCTTGGAGATCCGGAGTAGATCACATCGCCTGATCCAGAAGATCTTACGGATATTTCGCCTAGGTCCCCAACATGGGTGTCACCCGAACCGGATTTTGAAACCTCAAGCTGTCCTATCGCCAGCGTTTCCCCATAAAAGTCGCCTGAGCCGGACTGTTTGATTTCTGCCATATCCACTGCCCCACCGTTGATTTCTATATCTGCGGATCCGGAAATCGAGACTTCCAGTTCTCTGGCCTCTAAGGACTCCATATAAATATCCCCAGAACCTGAAAGTCCTGCATAAAACGCCTCTGAGCGTACCGGTGAGTTCAGTTTCATCTCCCCAGAGCCGGAGCATCTTATTCCTTCCAGGTCCCGGTAAGTAATGTGGAATTTCAATTTCACATTGTTGTAGTTGCCGCGCTCCAGGCCTACATTCAGCACATCCCCATTGATTTCTGTTTTCACCTTGTCCAGAGACACTCCCCTGGCTTCTATGAGGATTTCCTCTTTGTCTCCCTGAGTAAGAATCACCTCCCAGCTTCCTCCGGAATGTACTTTGGTGAAGTGGCCAGGAGTTCTGGTTTCTGATTGTTGAGCCTGAGCGCATGAGACCATCACGAAAGCTGTGAACGCAAATGCTAAAATTTTTGAATGGATTTTCATTTTAATTGTATTGTAAGATTGAAATATTTTATAATCTGATATGACTATTCGGAATGATGCCAGTAGTAAAAGAACGTGGCTGGAAAGTAGCAGGATAATTGTCCACTGACGACAGTCCACTGTTCACAAGAGGTTAATGAAGCTTTAACCCTTATTTTCTATCGCTGCTGGTAAGAAATCGGATATACATATTTTTAAATTAGAAAATTTAATTTTTAGCTATAGTTGGATAGTATGCTTGGTGTTGAGTTACCATGTCTCGTTTTTTAGATGCACTTACTACTCAAAAGGTTGCATCCCCAGCCCATTTCTTTCAAATTATCTAGATTCTCGGCTCTCAGCTCTTGGTTCTAGGCTCTCAGCTCTTGGCTCTCGGTTCTTGGCTCTCGGTTCTCGATCTTGGTTCTCGGTTCTACGTTCTTACCTCCTGTCTCTTCCTACTAATACCTCACTCGCTCTTGATGCTCTTTACCGGGTCTGCCCAAGCAGCTTTTAAGGATTGCGACATCACCGTGATGGCAGCTATGGCTCCCGCGATCGTTCCTGCCCATAGAAAAACCGTCCAACTGATGCCGATTTTATAAGCAAAATCATCCAGCCAGGTATTCATCCCAAACCAGGAAACCGGAATAGCGATCAGAAAACCTAGCATGACCAGTTTCATAAAATCCTTGGCTAACAAAACCAAAATATTACCTGTCTCTGCTCCCATCACTTTTCGAATGCCGATCTCTCGGGTGCGCTGTTCCGTAGCAAATGTGGTCAGACCTAGCAGTCCGAGCACTGAAATCAAAATCGCCAAGGCAGAAAAGAAGGTAAATATGGTTTTGACCCGCTGCTCAGCTTCATACTGCCGATTGAAACCCTCATCTACAAAGATGGGCTCAAAAGGGTATCCGGGATTCAAATCTGCCCATTCCCCCTGTAAGTATGCCAAAGTCTCCGCCTTTTGGGCTTTATCGATTTTCATACTCACGGCATAGGATCTATCCTGCGTAATCATAAAAACCATCGGAACAATAGGCTGGTGTAAGGATTCAAAATGAAAATCCTTCATTACCCCGGTCACAAAGCCGGATCGCCCTCCATAATTAAACTTTTGGCCTACTGCTGCTTCCGGGCTGGTCCAGCCAATAGCGCGAACAGCGGACTCATTCAGAACGAAAGCGCCTGTAGAATCGCTCGCCAGGTGATAATCAAAATCTCTACCGGCTACCATAGGAATACCATAGGTCTGGATAAAATCATGGCCCACATGGATATCAGCGATTCGAACAGTGAGTTGGGACATTTCGCCATTCACCTCAGCACTACCCCCCTGCGAATCCAGCAACCTAGCGGAAGGCACCCTACTGGAAATGGTCACTGCAGAAATCCCCGGGTGATTCATCAGCCTGTCTTTGATGAGTTGGTAATTTTCAGTGATTTCAGTACTGGCGGGCAGCACTACTACATCTTCCTTGTCAAATCCCAGCGCTTTGGATTGCATAAAATCCAATTGGCGTACCACCACGATCACTGCCACAATCAGCATCACCGAGATGGCAAACTGACCTACTACCAGTACTGATCTGAAATTCTCATGGCCTTTACCAGCTTTGAAAGTGCCTTTCAAAACTCTGGAAGGTGTAAATCCTGAGAGAAAAAGAGCAGGATAGCTACCGGCCAATAGCCCCACACAAACTACCAATCCCAACAGAGAAAGCAGATACTCAGGATTTGAAATAAAGTCCAGGTGAAGCTGTTTTTGGGTGAAAGCTGCAAAAGTGGGTAGAAAAAGGAAGACGATCAGCACTGCCAAAATCATGGAAATAAAGGCCATCACGAAGGATTCTCCCATAAATTGCTTGATCAAGCGCCTGCGGTCTGCCCCCATCACCTTGCGAATGCCCACCTCCATAGATCTGAGCGAAGACCTGGCTGTGGAGAGATTCATAAAGTTGATACATGCGATCAATAAAATGAATAAGGCTACAGCCAAATAGGTATAGACGTATTCAATATTACTATTGGCTTCTATCTCTGAATCTAGATTGGAATGCAGGTGGATGTCCGTAATAGGCCAAAGGTGCAGGGCAGTAGTTTGGGACTGAGGCACTCCTGCCTGGGCCTCTCCCATATTTCGGTCTATCAGTGCCGGCAGCTGTGCTTCCAGCGCCTGGTAATCGTAGCCCTCTTTAAGGAGCAGGTACGTAGAGAAATTATTGGAGCCAAAATTACTCATGAAAGGCTCTAAGCCTCCATAAAACTGGATCACAGGAGCCATGGAAGCTATAAAGTCCGGGTGCATGTGGGTATTGTCCGGAATATCCTCAAAAACCCCTCGCACCTGAAAGGTAAGCTGCAATCCTTGCACCTCACCCAATAGTTCTTTGCCAATAGCAGATTCGCTACCGAAATATTTCCGGGCAATGGACTCAGAAACCAACACCCCATCGGCCTGGTTCAAAGCAGCTACCGGGTCCCCTTCAATCATTTTCCAGGAAAACACATCAAACAACTCCGGGTCAGCAAAAAAGAATTCATCCTCCACAAAGGAGTTTTCTCCGGACTTAATCAGCAAGCCTGAATTAAACAGCCGAACCACCTCATCTACCTGATCTTCAAAATCGGACTTGATCAATGGACCAAATGGAGGCGCCAGGTGTCCCAGATGAAGACTGGTTTCTCCATCGCCGTTGTTCCAGCTTCTGGAAACTCTATAAATTCGATCTGCCTGCGTATGATAGGTATCATAGCTAAGCTCATGCTGTACATAAAGGAAAATCAGTATACTGACAGCCATCCCTATGGATAAGCCCAGCAGGTTTATGAAAACGTAAAGTGGATTTTTCTTCGCGTTTCTGAAGACGATTTTGAAGTAATTTTTAAACATAGCTAGAGCGGCTTGAAGAATAAAAAGTTTGAACCAAGGGAATATCCCCCTGTCCTCCTTGAACAGGTTGTCATTTTCTGATTATCCGGGCCGATCCAGAACTGCCAATGGATTGACTGGTAGGGTTGCCTTTGATATAGACGTTTCCAGATCCAGAGGCTCCCACCCGCAAGTCTCCACTTACTCCTATGGAAGTAGCACCAGAACCTGATTTACCGATTTTCACATCTCCGGCCATCAGTTCCAAGGCATCAAATGATCCTGAACCCGATTGACCTATATTGGCTGAGTTGCTACTACCTCCATTGATTTTGACTTTGCCTGAACCACTCATGCCTACATTCAATGCGCCAGTTTCCAGATAAGGGATTAGGATATTGCCAGATCCAGAACTTCCTATAGAGAAGCTTTTGCTTGAAATATCCGATTCTAAACTGATGTTTCCTGAACCTCCTAGTCCCACAGCTTTCAAATCCCTCACCGTCACATAGGCAGTAAAGTTTACATTCCTGTGATTTCCCTTTTCCAGTTTAATTTCTAAGTTCCCATCCTCTACTTCGGTGATCACTTTGTCCAAGTCAAAATCCTGGGAAACCAGTCTTACTTCATCCTTATTTCCAATAGCTATGATCACATCCCAAGAACCCGATGAATTGACCCGATTGAAAGAGCCTGGAGTTCTGGTTTCGGTTTGCGCCTGAGCGGTAGTTCCCATCAGAAACAGGATAAATACCCATGCAAATAGTTTAGAGCCTTTCATAATGTAATGGTTTAAGTGTACACTCAGCCTGTTTCAGACATTGTGCCAAGGCCCAGAACTGCCTTTGGGCGGTTTGGAAGGGTGTTTTCTCCGAATTACTTGTCCGTAAAACAGAGATTTTGACCGATCGCGGACATATTTCCAAGGAAAACTAGGATCCTAATGCTCTATGTAATGATTTTAGTGAAAAGCTTTAGAGCTGATGAAACCCTGGGGTTTTCTAAAAATCTCAAAGGAATTATCCCATCCAGCCATTTGATATTCAGGCAATCAAATGCATATTTACCTTATCATCCTGTCACCCTAGCTGGATAATTTTCTTCCTAAGACCTAATTATGATTCCTCACTTACTGGTTTGGATAGTTCCCTTTTTATTGCCTGCTCAGCAATCACAGACTGATAGTCTGAAAAACCTGCTAGTTCAAGCGGATAATGACTCGGTCAAAGCTTCCGCCTTGTACCATTTAAGTAAGCTTTATTATACCTACGATCAGGATACGGCGATCCTCTATGGAATGGAAGCTGCCTCACTCGCCAAGGAAAATGGGTTTGAAAAAATAGGAGCAAATGCCCTCAATATTGTAGGCGTCTCCTATTTGATTCAATCAGACTATGAAAAATCCCTGAGTACCCACCTGGAAGCACTGGGTATCCGGGAGAATCTACAGGATACGGTAGGGATCATTGAGTCCACCATGAACCTGGGAAATATCTACTATCGTCTCAAAGAACTGGAAAAGGCTGTCAAGCAATATGAAAAATCTCTGGAGCTAGCGCAGCTGATCAATCATGAGCGTGCCATGAGCCTATTGTATAATAATCTGGGCAGCTACTACCTGGACCGGTGGTTATCCTGGAAAGAAAGTGAAGACTTCAATCAGACCAAAGCGTATCTGGAGAAATCCAAGGCTATTAAAGAAAAGCTAAACGATAAGCGCAGCCTCACCAATACCCTGCTTCAGCTGGGAGAATTATACTATGAGTCAGGAGAAAAGCAGCAGGCAATCCTCCTACTCAGGCAGGCACTAGAGATCTCCCAGGAAATGAACGATACCGAAGGGAGGCTTTCTTCCCTAGGAACTCTTTCGGACTATCACCGGGACAATAACTCCCTGGACCTTGCCATAGCTTATGCCACTCAGGCTTATGAATTGGCAGCAGAAACTAAGTCAAACTATCAGATCAGCATAGCTGCCAGCAAAATGGCTCACTTGTCAGCGCTGAACCGGGATTTTGAAAAAGCATACGAGTACCAGCGAATCAATGAGGCCAGCAATGATTCCATCTTTAATGATTCCAGGGCCAAAATCCGTGCTGAACTAGAGGTCCAATATGAAAGTGAAAAGAAAGAACTAGAGAATCAAAAGCTCCTGAAAGAGCAGGAGCTGGCAGCACTTACGATAACTCGAAAAAATGAATTGCTGCTCATTTTTATCGCAGTCGCTATCTTACTCATTGCCGTGGCCTGGTACCAGCGTAGAACCAACCAAAAGCTCCGGGCAGTCACCAAAAAACTGAAAGAATACAACACTAAGGTAAAATCCCAAAATCAGCAGATCCAACTGCAGTCAGATGAGCTGAACAGCAGTAACCTCCAACTCAAAAAGGCCAACCACTTTCGGGACAAGCTATTCTCCATTATTTCCCATGATTTGAGGACGCCTTTTTCTTCGCTAAATAACTCTCTGGACCTCTGGAAATCCGGAGACCTTAGCAAGGAAGAGATGGACTATGTACTCGCTGCTATTGCTTCCGATGCCCATGCTGCTTCCAGTTTGCTTTCCAACCTGCTTACCTGGGCACGTACACAAATGAGTTCGGATGAAGTAGAAAAGAAGGAGGTTTCAATACAGGACTTAGTCGCATCAAACCAACACCTCTTTGCCAAGCAGCTTGAGCAAAAAAAGCTAGTGCTAGAAAACCATGTCCCAGCCAACTTCACTGTTTACACTGATCCTGATCGCTTAGATTTCATCATCCGCAATGCCCTCTCCAACTCTATCAAATTCACTCCAACCGGGGGTCGAATCCACATTCAAGTAGCTCCGGACCATCCCTCTGCCCTATTGATCAAGGATAGTGGTAAAGGCATGGACGAAAACCAAATTGATAGTCTGTTCGAAAACAAACAGTTTTCTTCCTCAGGCACTGATGGAGAGCAAGGAACAGGCATTGGTCTAATGCTGGTCAAAGATTTTGCTGACAGCATAGGCGCCGGGATCAGCATCAGTAGCGAAAAAGGAAATGGCACTACTTTTAAAATCATCTTTTCCTGAGTGATTCCCTTTGACTTAATCTAATTCAGCGAACAAACACTGTGTCGATTAACTTTTGAAAGAGTCAGTAGCTAGAAAACATAGCTGAACTTCTTGGCAGCGGCATGCAATGATTGAGTGGACCGGAGACAGAGCCGTATGGGGTATAAGCAAATCATAGTATGGGGTATAATACAAAGGCCGGCCACTTTGCAGCGACCGGCCAAACATTGCTCACCAATGAGAAAGATTTACAATGTTATGCTTTCAACCTGAGTATAAACCAACTCTGGAATCCCCACTGTTTTAGCTCCTATCCTTACGAAAATCTCGCTTCTTGCAGAGAGATTTCCGGGAATAGGCACCTCTATTGTAACGGGAGTCCCTAATTCGATTTGGTCCGCAGGCACATTAAATATTCCGTCATTTCTAACTGCATCAGTCAGCATGGTTCTACCCATATAGACCGAAGCATGTTCCAGGCCTCTATCGGCATTGACGCCGTCTACGGTGAAGGTTACGGATAGATTGTCACCGTTTCGATTGACGCTGGTATTGCTTAATACGTAATATGGCTGCACTTCTACATCTACTATCTGGTTTCCTCTTACCTGCACATCTATGGAGTCAGTCTGATCCATCCACGGGCCATTACCACGCAGTAAGGTCATCTTGTAATCTCCATCAAAGAGCACAGCTGAGAAAGAACCGTCTTGATCTACATAGACAGGAATCTTTTGGAAAAGATCATAACCATGCTGCCAAAGTTCCAGTTGCACACCATTGCTTCGCAGACCTAGAGGTTCTCCGTTATAAACCACCCTGCCACTGAGGGTGGATTTCGGCTCCTCAAAGTTATCAAAATCGCAGCTGGCAGCCATTAGGCCTATCAGCAGGATTAAATAAGTATTTATGGATTTCAATTTCATATAATTATAATTTGTCTTTTAAAGGCCATATGGAATCTCGCCTGGGAGATAATCATCCCTCTGTGTGTCGCTTCGGGTCATGCTTGATTTCATATGCTTGTAGTTTATCTATTAAATGCCCTATGAAGTCTCACACGATTGACAATGATTCTTGTGTCATGCTTGATTTCATTGCTTCTCCTTATTAATGGAATGGGTTTCTTACAATTTTAGGATTGGCATCGATGATATCCTGCCCAATGAAGGAATAGTAATTTCCCAACTGGAAGAATCTCGGTGCACGGAATCTAGGAGCGACTGAGCGTACAAATACAAACTTGCCATCTCGCGGATCACCCGGTCTAACTACCCGATATGGATAGAGGCTATAGATCATGCTTTCTGGGTTACTGGTATTGCCATCCCATTTTTCATGAGCCACTCTCCATCTTTTGTAATCCCATACTACATGATCCTCAAATGCCAGCTCTACTCTGCGTTCCTGCATGATATCTTCCATAGTTAGGCTGCTTAGACTATTCGGGCCAAACCCTGCTCTTTCTCTAAGCACATTGATATAATCCACTGCTTCTGGCATACCCAGTTCGAAAGCAGCCTCAGCAGCATTCAGGTAGATTTCACCCAGTCTGAATCTTACCCACCATACTTCACTACGTATACCTCTGGTACTAGCTCCTACAGCATTATCTACATACTTTCTAAGATAGAAACCTGTATTTGAAACTTCCTGGATAGAACGGTGAGGACCACCGGCCGCAACCAAAACTCCACCATCTTCATATTCTGTAGCCAATCCGTCAGATTCGATTCGGTCGTAGGAATTACCGTTCCAAACCATGACTCCAGCTTGCATAAAGATCTCCTGACCTCTAAAGGAGGCTCCTGGGTAGATTACTGTTCCATACAATCTGGCATCCTTATTTTCAAAGATGTCATCTACCTCATCATAATAGATATAGTCAGACCCATCTTCTGTATGAGTTTTAAGTTCTCCTGAACTTCCATCCAAATACTGGAAGTCCTCTACCAACCCCAAACCTGGAGTGATAGCCGAGGAACCCAGGTTATCTTCACGAGCAGATCTAGCCACGTTGTCATAGGTAAATCCATGTCTTTTATCCGCTGAAAGCAAATAGTCCTGTGCCCAGATCACCTCTGGGTTACCATTCTTGGTGATAATAGCCTCGTAGAAATTTTCACCCAGGTCAGGGTTAGCATTATAAAGACCATAGCCTCCTTCTTCCAAAATGGTTTTTGACGCGTTCAGAGACTTGGTGTAGTATCCTTCAGCTCTAGAAGGATCAATTCCCACTTCTCCTCCAGGCAACTGGATCGGAGAACCCATTTCTGAATTATACTTCGCCAAGGATCCTGCATATAGGGCCGCTCTACTCACCACTGCCAGTGCAGTAAATCTATTTGCACGGGTTTGGCTGCCATTGTTACCCAAAGTAGGCATGATGGCTTCCATTTCAGAGATCACAAAGTCGTAAACTTCTGCTTCGGTATTTCTTGGATACTGAAGGTAACTAGGATCTCCACTGAAATCATAGATCAACTCTTCCGTGATGAGCGGAACTCCCCCCATTCGCTTCACATGCTCGAAGTACACGTAGGCACGAATAAATCTAAGTTCACTCAGAAACTGCGTTTTTTGATCTTCTGACAATTCTGAAACAGTATTCAGTTTGTCAATAGCCAGGTTGATATCTCGGATCAATCCATAATCCCACAGGCTCCATCTACCGAAGTTGTAGGAAAATATATTGTTCAGACCATCATTTCCAGAATATCCGGACCACATGGCCTCATCGTAGGCTGCAAAATCAGCCCATCCCGTAGTCAGGGATGTATGTGCAGGTAATCTGTCATAATAATTAGAAAGAACACCAGTGATTAGCTTGGTATCATTCCATACCTGATCGTCAAGTAGGATATTTGGCGGCTCCAGCTCTAAGTAATCTGAATCGCAGGAGGTTGATAGCATGGATAATAGCGTCAACCCTAAAATATATCTTTTGAAGAATTTCATAATAGTTCTTTTATAGGGTGATATTAAAACCAAATGTGAACAAGCGCTGCTGAGGATATACTAATCCATTACCAGCCCCGATTTCCGGATCTATACCAAAGTCTTTCACATTGTCAAATGAGAACAAGTTTGTACCTGATGCATAAACTCTGAGCGTACTGATACCGATTTTTTCCAATACTGGGCCAGGAAGTCTGTACCCTAGTTCCAAGTTTCTCAATCTCATGTATTTCACATTGGTCAACCAGAAGGTATTGTGTCGGTAAAGATGGTCAGCCCCGAATCTTCTGATCGCAGGGTAAGTTCCCGGTACCCAATCACTATCTGAGTTGTACAGATCCTCTCTGTGCCATCTATCCTCAAACATATAATCCGGAGAGGTACCATTGTTTTGGAAAGGGTATCGCAGCTCCCAGTTTCTGGTAAAGGTCTGCATGGAGGCTCCCGCAAAGCTGAAGTAAAGGTCAAAACCCTTGTAATTTGCAGAGCCATTGAAGCCAAAGCTCATGTATGGATTGGCGCCTTCAGCATACCCTATTGGTCTTTCATCCATACCATTGATGGTGCCGTCACCGTTCACATCCTTGTAGATAAAGTCGCCAGGGAGTAGATTTCTATTGCCCTGTCCATCGATGTTTACCGGGTGGTTATTGATTTGTTCTTGGCTTTCGAATCTACCTTCTACCTGATACCCCCAGTTGATATTGGCCCAGCGATTCTCTTGGTCAGTTCTGTATTCATTCCAGGAGTTACCGAATCTAGGCTTGTACCTTTCAGTTATTTTCAACCTGGAGATGGTTCCATTGGCACTTAAGGTGAAGTTTACATTTCCGGCTTGTCCAGAATAAGTAATTATACCTTCAACACCTCTATGAGCATCCGACTCCAGGTTTTCCGAAGGCAGGGTGTACCCTACTTCAGTAGGAAGCAAAACATCATATCGCCCGGCAGGCAAACCAGTTCTTTTTCTTTCGAAAATATCTGCCTGCAAGAATAACTTGTCCTTGAAGAAATAGGAATCTATACCAAAGTTGATGTTGGTATTGGTAATCCAGGATAAATTCCTTACTGGCAGTCCTCTTGGATCTACTCCAGGTACAAAAGAACCGTTCAAAATAGCACTACCACCTGCAGTAGGGATGAAATTATACCCTGAGTAATAGCTGAAAGGATCTACAATAAAATTATTGCTACCTATAAATCTATCACTACCCGTCTGTCCCCATGAACCTCTAAATTTCAAACCACTCAGAAAATCTCCGGTGATATTGTCCATAAAGCCTTCATCAGAGATTTTCCATCCGGCAGTCACGCCAGGGAAGAAACCATATCTGTTTTCCTCATCAAATAGGAATGAACCGTCAAGTCTCCCGAAAACCTCTAATAGGTATTTCTCTTGGTAGTTGTAGTTGATTTTTGCCAAATATCCCTCTCTAGCCTCTTGGTATATTTCATCAATCAGGAGATCCTGATCTGCAAAAGACATGATTGGGATGTAATTGTTTGGCGGCACGGTGTGTACTACTGTGTAATGCGAATTATTGCTCCATCTCTCGTATGCCGCTATACCTGCTAGGTAATGGTCACCCCAGTTTTTACCATAATTCACCTGGAACTGTGCCACTTGGTCTACAGTATTGCGCTTTCTTCTTTCTCTCCATGGGTTTTGGTTGCCCCACTCTGGCCTGGTTTCGTATACATCCGTATCCTCATTGTAGATGTAGCCATCGTAGGTATATTCAAATCCATCAAAATCAAAGTTGTTAAAGCTATAAGAGTAAGTACCTTTCATTGAAAGGCCGAAGTCAAACTCATACTGTGCGTAGAAGTTCGCTTTTATAGCGCGATTGACCTCATCTATATACCCTGTGATTTCCTTAGTATAGGTAGCCGGGTTTACGTTGATGTTGTGAACGTCACCGTTTACATAATTCGGGTTATCATTCGCATAGGGACGCTCTGTTGGCCACATGGTGAAAATACTCAAGAATGGGTTAAAATAATCATCCAATCCTGGCACACCTACCTGCTCTCTATTTTCCAATCTACCACTAAGCTGAGTACCTACTGAGAGGCCATCTGCCAAGGTCATTTCTATATTTGACTGGAAGTTAGTTCGTTGGAAGAGGTAATCTTCAATCATCGCATCCTGATCCAAGTGGGATACAGAGAAGAAATACTTGGTGTTCTGAGAACCTCCAGTTGCGCTGGCATTGATGGAGGACTGAGGCACATTAGGCTTCATGATGAAGTCATAGTAATCAAAGCTTTGGAAGCCTTTTTCTGTTCCCTGCTCCCATCTGGCCAGATCTTCAGGGGAGATAGTTGGGCTTCCACCTAGATTCACTTCAGACTCCGCATTGGCACGTACATGCTGGAAGGCATTTGCTGGCTGTGGATATCTGGTAAAGTTTTGAAGTCCATAATATCCGGAAAGACTGATCTCGGGCTTTTGATTTTGGCTACCTCTTTTTGTAGTTACCAAAACCACCCCGTTTGCCGCTCTCATACCATAAATGGCCGCAGAAGCATCTTTTAGAATTGAGATACTTTCTATATCGGATTGACCTAGGTTATTAAACTGAGCCGCATCAGATGGAATCCCGTCAATAACGAATAATGGAGTCCCCATATTTCGGATCTGAATGGAAGTACTAGCACCTGGACGTGCATCAGTTTGCCGGGCAGTGACCCCCTGAATTTTACCAACTAGTGCACCCGAAGTGGTTACAGCTGGAGTACGGATCAGGTCATCGGCTTTAACTTCACCTACCGCACCGGTAATTGTCCCTCTTTTTTGAACACCATAACCTACTACCAATACCTCATCCAGATTGGCAAGATTCTCAGTCAAGGTGATATTAATAGAAGATTGGTTTCCTACAGTCACTTCCTGGGTGTTGAATCCTATAAAGGAAAACACCAGGACACTTTCCGGACCGGGGACAGTAAGAGAGTATCTACCATCCAAGTCCGTGGCGACACCCGTAGTGGTGCCTTTCAAAATCACAGAAACCCCAGGAAGGGGCAGTCCTTGAGCATCCAGTACAGTACCTGTCACTTCCACCTCTTTTTGTACAGCTATATTGGAAGCCTTATTTATAATAAAAGCTTTCGAGTCTGTAATAAAAGAAGCATTCAATGACAACACCATACAGACGAAAAGGGCATTCTTTGGTAAAGAATTACATTTCATATTTATTATGGGTTTGATTGATAATTAACATTACATAAAACACAATAGTATTCCACCTTACATAAAATATGTAAGTACCGGTTACACAATAGTATATCAGGGTGATGATTTTTTAGCAAATCAGCACCAAGCACTATTCAGAAATTGAAAGTGATCAGATCAAACTGTCTATCAATTATTTACGAGACAGTTTATATTCTGCTTTTTAATTAAAGCATTAGAAAACCCAACTTTAATTTGCTGGATCCCTACTGAAATAAAGGAGATGATAATAATTCATTGGCTCAATGGGTTTTGTTAGTTATTCGTTCTTCCTGCGCCATACAACAGACACATAGGAAATTATGCTAATTAGATTTCTCTATATATTTACATACGATCCAGTCAAAGTTCAAAATCTATTTTTTAGAGTTTTTCCTTTTTTCCGGCTCTTTGCATAAAAGAGTTTTATACTAAAACAGCAACACTCTAATTTCTCTCTTTAGAACTGTAAAAACAAACTGTATTAAATCGAAAAAATACTGTTTCTTGACAAAAACACCTCGATTTGGGCATTTTTATCGGAATCATGAAGTTATTAAAACTAACAAAAGCTAACTAATCCTGAAGTTTTAGGGGATAAAAATGCTCACTTTTCAATCGATTGCGCAAGCATTTGTGCAAAATTTGCACAACTTAAAGACAATTTCTGATTTACCGCAAGATGCTCTTACCTGCTAAAGGCAAGGTCTGTAAATCAAAGGTAATTACGATCAGCACAAGAAATTACCTTAGCTAGCATTTCTATTTCAAAAATAGTACTTCACTATAAAGTAAAGGATGATGAGCTTAGGGGAATGAAAAGCTATTGCATAAAAACTACCATAGGTGTACCTCCGACTATTAGGACTCAGTAGACTTAGTCAAATAACTCCTGGCACCGTAGTCTTGACCCGGAGGCCATCATTATTTCCTTGCGTGAAATCCTGCCTAGGAGCAAGTCGAACACGTACCAAGGGGAATACAAAAAAACCTTCGAGGGGATCCTTCCCTATGGTCAGGATATACCTCAAAGGTTACAGTACTATTCAGCTTTCAGACTTTCCCCTTCTGTCTGGAGATAGTTTTGTCCATGCCTCACTACCCATGACGCTACGCTCACCTTACTCGCTTTTTAGGGAGTTTACCGGATTGGTCATTGCCGCTTTGATCGATTGGTAGCTGGTGGTCAGCAGGGCAATGACAATGGCAAAAAGCCCTGCTCCCAGGAATACTTGCCAACTTAAGTCCTGCTTGTACTGATAGTCTTCCAACCATTTTCTCATCGCCCACCAGGCTATGGGCGAGGCGATCAGAAAAGCGATGAGCACCAGCTTCGCAAACTCCTTGGACAGCAAAACTACTATACTCCCAATACTAGACCCCAGTACTTTTCGGATACCGATCTCCTTGGTTCTTTGCTCCGCAGTAAATGCCGTGAGCGCAAACAATCCCAAGCAGGCTATCACAATGGCAAATCCTGCAAAGATACCGAAGACTTTGCCCAGCCTGGTTTCGGAGGCATACATCTGACCGAATCTATCATCCAAAAATGAATAAGTAAAAGGTTGACCAGGAGCCATTTCTTTCCATTTTGCTTCTATAAAGTTTATGACCTCGTCTGTATTTTCTGAATTGAACCGAAAGGAAGCGATTCCACTTGGTCTTTCGCTCAGAAAGATCATCACCGATCCTATATTTTCTTTCAGTGATTCGAAATTGAAGTTTTTCACCACTCCTACCACAGTCTTACTGTTCAGGTTGTCCAAGTTTGCAGTCTCGTTTTCACCGGCCATGGAGTATATTTTTTGACCTATGGGATTTCCCTCAAAGTTAAATTGCTTGGCAGCAGATTCATTCAAAATAACTGCTGAAGAATCGGATGGGAAATCCAGTGAAAAGTCCCTCCCTTCGGCGATTTCCATTCCCATAGTCTGGATGTAATCGTAATCCACCTGCCAGTTTTGCAAACTCACCATATTCTCCGTTTGCTTGGGGTCCTTTCCTTCGGCCCACCATGGCGTATCAGATCTCCATGTACCAGCCACCGGCAAATACCCGGTAATGGTTCCGGACTCCATCATGCTATTGGCTAAAACCTCTCGCTTGAAAGTCTCGGCTTGATCTCCTAGTGCATAGACATCTTCTACAGTAATGATTTGCTCCTTGTCAAAGCCAATCTTCTTATTCTGAATGAAGTTCAGTTGATTGAAAACAGCAATGGTTGCGATGATCAAAATAATAGAAATCGCAAACTGGAAAACCACCAAGGAGCTGCGGATCATTCCTGATCTCATTCCCATGGATACATTACCTTTTAGAATGCTGATCGGCTTAAAGCCAGATAGGAAAAAAGCCGGGTAGATTCCTGCCAATAGTCCTGTAATAACCGCTCCCAAGAGGAAAATACCATAAAAGCTAAAATGGGAAAATGGAAGCTGCAACTCTCTGCCAGCCAAATCATTAAAAAAAGGCAAGAGCAGGGAAACCAGGGGCATGGCAATCAAAAAGGAGATAAAACTCAGCAAGATGGACTCCATGAGAAACTGTCGGATCAAATGGGTACGAAATGACCCCATCACTTTTCGGATCCCTACTTCCTTGGCACGGTTAGCCGATCTGGCCGTGGACAAATTCATAAAATTGATACAGGCAATGACGAGGATGAAAAGTGCCACTGCGATAAATAGGTAGATGTAGGTGATGTTAAAATTTGGCTCAAACTCTCCCATCAGGTCGCTTTTCAGGTGGATATCCAGTAGGGGCTGCAGCATATATTCCATTTTGCTGCCATCAGCCAGCATGCCGGCCAGGGTGGCTCCTTCCCCAAATAATTTACCCAGTTCCGGTTCCACATTCTTCTCAACCAGGGTTTGTAATTTTTGATTGAGATTTTGCGGATCAGCATCAGCCCTGACTTTCAGATAAGTTTGGAAATTATTGCTGAGCCAGGAAGTTCTTTGGGCCTCGGGCAAGCCTGCCATAGCCAGTAAAAAGTGGAAATGAAAATGACTATTCTGAGGGATATCTTCATAAACTCCAGTGATCCTAAAATCCATGTCATTATCCAAAATCAGGGATTTCCCTACCGCACTTTCTCCAGGAAAATATTTCTCAGCCATGCTTTTGCTGATGGCCATGGTATTGGGTTCGGCCAAAACCCCGTCTTTATTTCCTTCAATCAGGTTGGTACCAAATACATTGAAAAAATCCTTGCTAGCCCATATTACTCCTTGCTCTTTGATGTTTTCTTCTGTTTTTTTGACCAGGTAAGAGCCACGCTGTCTGAAATTGACTGCGTATTCCACTTCTGGAAATTCCCTGGGGAGAGCCTCAGCCATAGGTGCAGGAGCCTGGATCATATCCCAGTGATTGCCCCCAAAAATAATATCGGCATGAATCCTATAAATCTGATCTGCATCCTTAAAGTGCTTATCGTAGGACAATTCATTGATCACAAAAAGCGAGATGATCATACATACAGCCACGCCTACGGACAGACCTAATACATTGATAAATGTATAGAACTTATGCTTCTTTAAGTTCCTGATGGCGATTTTAAAGTAGTTTTTAAGCATGATTACATTTACGATTTATGAATTGAGATTTACGGGATTTAGCGGAACCTCTACCCTATATTGATTTTCATTACTGTTCCCGCCATGGTTTATATCTGCTTCGGCATGGCAATAGAGCGTGCGTCAGTCCTAGCGGAGTAGAGGCAGGAAGCAACCCCTACTCTATACAATTAGATTGAGCTGGCTTTGTCGTCCTCTCTCCTCCCACCTATGACGCATTCTTCCTGGCTTTCCACTGTCTTGGTTGGTGCCTGGCTTACCGGTAGGCAGGTCTTCACAACCCATTCAATTTCATTCCATCTAGACAGGTATAGAGGCGAAGAGCTGTATAAAAGCTATTCAGGATTTATGCCATTTTAACCAAAGCCTTCCAAATGCAGGAAAGCCCATTTTCAATTTATTATCGATTTACCTTCGTACAGTATCGTTCGCTTTCGGGCAATTCTACTAGCGATTTGTGCCATGATTAAACTAACTTCAGTCCGAGCGTCCCGCATAGCCACGGGGATCGAGGACGCTTGTCTGCCCTGGTCCGTGTCGTCACGGGCCATTTTTTTAGCAATCCGTGAGGACAAGACCTGAGGCGAAGCAACAAATTTTACATTTTAAAACGAGATTGCTTTCCCGTAGAATCGGGACAGGCTGTCGTCCTACCTCCTTCTACCGATGACGTACTCTTCAGGTGTTATCGACCAAAATCCGAAATCAACCATCCGAAATCAGAATTCTAGCTACTCTGAACGAAGAGACTCAACCGGATTGGCAGAGGCCGCTTTGAATGCCTGATACCCTACCGTGATTAAAGAAATCAGAATCAAAAGCACTCCAGATCCGGCAAATATCCACCAGCTCAAATCCGTCTGGAAGGCATAAGTCTGTAGCCAGCTATTGGACAGATACCAGGCCACCGGCACTGCAATCAGAATAGCTACGACTATCAAAGCCATGAAATCTTTGGAAACCAAAGTCAGAACACTCGTCAAGGTAGCTCCCATCACTTTCCTTACCCCGATTTCCTTTTTACGCTTCTCAGCAGTGAAGGCTGCCAAACCAAACAGACCCAAGCAGGAAAGAAAAATGGCTGTAGTCCCAAAATATATAGCCAGATCAGATGCTCTCTGTTCAGAAGCATAAAGCGACTGATAATCCTCATCCATAAAGGAATAGCTGAGAGGTTGACCGGTAAATTGCTGGAAGACATCCGAAATCCCTGCAATGGTTGCCCGCTGATCATTTGAAGCTAAGCGCACCATGACTTTCTGGGCAAAACCCGGACTATATTTGATAAAAGCAGGTTTTACCGTTTCCTTCAAAGATTCAAAATGGAAGTCTTTTACCACTCCTATCACCTCCATATCCTCTCCCCATAGGTTTACGATCTGTCCTACAGCATCTCGGAAACCAATAGTTTGCACTGCTGCCTCATTTAGAACTATTTTATTCTCCTCCTCTCCATACTCAGGAGAAAAAGCCCTTCCTTCCAACATCTCAAATCCCATGGTTTCAATCAATCCCATGTTGACCGAAATATTCTCAAACTTCACTTCTTCATCAGGATTTTTCCCTTCCCATTCCAGGCCTATGGTAGAACTTGCTAAGCCTACCAATGGGTGAGACAAACTGGAAGCATTCGCAACTCCTGATATTTTTTTAGTCTGATCCAGAAATGCCTGCATTTGATTGGGCTGGATTCCAGAAGCATTCAATTCCAATAAATGAGATTGCTCATAGCCTAGGTTTTGGCTTTGGATATAATTCATCTGCTTGCTCAGCACTGTGATACCAATAATCAGCAGAAGTGAAATGGAAAACTGAAATACTACCAGACCTTTCCTCGCCAACAGTTCACCAAAACTGCCTTTGAGATTAGATTTCATCACTTCTACCGGTTTAAACTTGGACAGGTAAATGGCCGGATAAATCCCAGCCAGCAAGCCGGTAAAAAGCCAAGCAGCCAGCAATAAGAAAACCACATCCGGTTGAAAAGACAAGGCCAGCGATTTGGAAGTCACTTGGTTGAAAAATGGCTGTAGGACAAAGGCTGCCACTAGGGCAAAGAGCAATGCAAAGAAGGACAGCACAAGTGATTCAGTGATAAACTGTGTAAAAAGTCCTCCACGACTAGCCCCCATAGTTTTCTTAACCCCTATTTCCTTCAGTCTGCTCATGGATTTGGCTGTGGTCAAATTCATGAAATTGATACAGGCGATAATCAAAATGAAAACAGCAATAGCTGAAAATATTTTCACATAACTGATTCTCCCTCCAGCAATTTTTCCATCCTCATAAGTATTATAAAGATAAGTGTCAGCATAGGGCTGAAGAAAAACGGTAACGTTGGTGAACTCTTCTTTCTTTTTAATAAAATCGCTTATCTGATTATTGAATGCAGCTACATCTGTACCTTCCTTGAGAAGGACTGCTGCTGTCGCATTGTAATTATCCCAGTGGGCACCATCTCCGAGCATTTGCTTAAAAAAGGGAAATGCCATGAGGAAATCAGGTTTGTCCACATCCAGCTGCCCAAAATCCTTGTAAACACCTGTCACTTCCACTTCATTCTGAAAATCAAAAACCTGCCATTTCAATGACTTGCCCAAAGCCAACTGAGGACTTCCAAAGAGTTTGGTAGCTAAAGTCTCTGAAATTGTGATGGCATTGATTTCAGTTAGCGCTCTTTCTGGATTTCCTGCTAGAAATTCATGGTCGAAAATCTGGAAGTACTCCTGATCCACAAAAAAGCCACTCCCATTCATTTTGGTGTCCCCCTGCTCCAGGGCTACGCCTTCAATCAGCGGGGAAAATGCCGAAGCAGCCTCCACTGGTGCAAGTTCTTCACTCATCGCCTCAGCCATTTCGGCGGGAGTATAGGGAATGGTCACTATTCCGGTGGAATTGTGGTGATTAGTCATCACCTGGTAGATCTGGTCTATCTGGGTATGGTAGCGGTTTACACTCAATTCATCCTTGACCCAAAGCATAATCAGGATCACGGTACATAGCCCTATGGTCAATCCAAAAAGATTGATGGCGAAAATGCTTTTCGACTTTATAAAACTTCTAAAGGCAAGTAAGATCTGGTGGCGGAGCATAATAGATTTTTGATTTACGATTTTTGATTTACGAGATCTACTTGAACCTCTGACCTGGATTGTATTGCTTCATGTGATGAGTCTCACGGGATTAGTAAGGAGCAAGGAAATGACCTGAAATTACCATGACCGTCATTGCGAGCGAGGAACGAGCGAAGCAATCTCCCCGATTAAAACAGATTGCTTCAATCTTGCTGAGATTTCAACTACCGAATACTCCGGTTAAGATTTACCTATGCCGTAGGAGGATCCCATCATCTGTCACCCAACATCCGTTATCCCATGTGCGTCTTTGCGAGGAGCGAAGTAATCTCTAATCCCTTTTTACCAGACTGCTTCGTTCCTCGCAGTGACGTTGCTCACTTCGGTCTCCGGTCTTCCGACTTCCCAACTTCTACACGTGAAACTGCTCCCGGATATTCTCTGTCACCACTTTACCATCGAAGAGATTGATGATTCGGTGAGCGTAGTTGGCATCATGGGGAGAGTGAGTTACCATTACGATGGTTGTTCCTTCGTTATTCAGTTCTTCGAGAAGACGCATCACCTCTTCGCCATTGGTAGAATCCAGGTTACCTGTAGGTTCATCGGCAAGGATCACAGAAGGCTTCGCTACAATAGCTCTGGCGATAGCCACACGCTGCTGCTGACCACCGGAAAGCTGCTGCGGGAAGTGGTTTCTTCTGTGCATGATGTTCATTCGGGTAAGCACCTCTTCCACTCGTTTTTTGCGCTCATCAGTTGGGATTTTTAAGTACAAAAGTGGAAGTTCCACATTTTCGAATACCGTCAGTTCATCGATCAGGTTAAAGCTCTGGAATACAAAGCCAATGTTACCTTTTCTAAGGGATGACCTTTTGCGCTCCGAGAATTTGGCTACTTCCTGATCCAAGAAATGGTATTCCCCATCGTCAGGATTATCGAGTAGGCCCAGGATATTCAGCAAGGTGGATTTCCCACAGCCTGAGGGCCCCATAATAGCGACGAATTCACCTTTTTTGATTTCGATCTGTATGCTGTCCAATGCAGTGGTTTCCACCTCCTCGGTAGCGTACATTTTTCTGAGATTGACGGTTTTGATGACGTTCATGTGAGTTAAGTTTGAAGACGGAAGACCGAAGACCGAAGTCATGGGATCCTCCAACTTTGTTTGTAATATTTTGATACTATATTTTTTTTATCCTAAAGAAGGTTCCTAAAACTAGCATAGACCACCTCGGTCTCCTCTCCTCGGACTTCCAGCTAATTTATTTAATGGCATTCTTAAACCCTATAATCATGTTCATGAGATTATAGCATTCAGAATAGTGTTTTTTGAACTCTGTTTCTCCTGTATATTTTCTTCTTTTTGCTTTATATAAACATGTAACTACCTCCGCCAAAGACCTTAAAGAATAGCCAACAAATCTTCCTTGTTCTGGGTTAGTCTGACCAATTGAACCTTCAGCGATATTAAGTGCTATTGAATCTACAGCTCTTCGAATAGCTGGTCAAATTGTAAATCTCCTCTTTTGGATATTCCTTTGACAACTCATGAATTTCTTCAGCCAGATCCATCGCCTTGTGCCAAATGATCAATTTTTCAAACTTGAAACTCCTATCCGATCAGCTTAAATTTTGACTACAATCGCTCTTATTTATCCTAAATCTTCTTCTGTCTCCGGTCTTCCGTCTCTCTACCTCATCTCCAGCACCTCATTATCCCCAAAGTTTTCGTAACCGCTGATGATGACTTTTTCTCCCTCGACCAGTCCTTCCAGTACTTCGTAATACTCGGGATTTTTTCTTCCCAATCTGATGTTTCTCTTTTCTGCGTTTCCTGCGGAATTGATCACAAAAACCCAATTTCCTCCGGTGTCCTTAAAGAAACCTCCAGTTGGCAATAGCAGACTTTGCTCACTGTCACCCAGCTCGAGTCGGATCCGTACACTTTGCCCACGACGTATGCCTCGGGGACTTTCACCGGTGAACTTCATGTCCACTTCGAAGCGACCATTGGTAATGGTAGGGTAGATTTTCATGATTTCCAGTTCATGATCCACACCGCTCAGCGTAAACTTTCCCCTCAGGCCCTGTCCGATTCTCGGCAGATACAATTCGTCTATGGGTACTCGTACTTTAAATTCATCCAGCACATCGATCTGCCCATACCGCTCACCTGAATTGATCGCCTGACCTACTTCTATCTGCTCCATGGCAAGCTGCCCTGCGATAGGAGCTTTGATCACCAGATTATTCAAAATCTGCCCCACCCCTTCCAAGGAAGCATTCATTCTATTCTCGGATTGCCGCAGCTGCTGCAGTTGATAAGATCTGGCTATGGAGTCACTTTTATAAGAGGCATAAGTCAATTCTCTCCTTTTAAGATTGTACTCGTACTGCTCCGCCACTTCCTCAAACTCCCTATCTGATACCAGTTTCTTTTCGTGTAGCTCCTTAAAACGCTTGTATTGGGGCTCAAGCAAACTGATCTGGTAATCGATCTCTGCCAGTTGACCTTGCTGACTCAGGTCGTTTTGATCCAGAAACAGACGGGTCTGACGGAGATTGTTGATTTGTTCGTACAGCATAGTTTCCCGCTGCATCACATCCAGTTGGAGATTCGAATTGTTCATGATCAAAATGGTATCTCCTACTTCCACCAATGCACCGGATTCACGTACCAGCTGGGCTACCATGCCACCTTCTACCGCATCCAGGTAAAAAGTCTGAGCCGGTTCTATCTGTCCGGACACCAAGATGTAGTCGGTAAATTCACCCTTGCTCACTGTGGCTATGCTGAGACGATCTTTCTCCACATTCATGGTGGATCTATGGTCAGCAAACCCGATTTGGTATATAATCCCGGCCACTAATACTACTCCGCCGATAATCCATGCAATCTTCCTGGGTGTCCAGGTCTTCTTTTGTATTTTTCTATCCATTGTGTGTATCTGCCATTTTCGGCTACTCCCTTTATGCCAAATGGCATGCCATGCAAAATATCGCCCCTACTGGCTTTTTGGCTTGTTTTCTTAGAAAATCAACCTTAGGATCGCGAACATTTTCGTCCGCAGGCGAACAAAAGAATTCAAAGTCGGATTATTTTTGACTAATTTGAAGGTAGGCTCCCAATGCGGAAAACATGCCCAAAACGTCCGAAATCAAACGTTTTCTGATTAATTCTGCGCTGTCAGCATTTCGGTATGCTTTTGGAACAAGGGAGAAGTAACCTGGAAAACTTTTATACCCCAGTCTAAACTCTTTAGCATAATGAGCGAGCACAAAACCGGCAAAATCCTAATCGTAGATGATAATGAAGATCTGCTAAAAGCAGCGAAGATTTTTCTCAAAAGGCATTTTGCCCAGGTGGATACCGAGACCAACCCGGATCTGCTTCCCATTCTCACCCATAATGAGTCTTATGATGTGATCATGCTGGACATGAACTTCACCAAAGATGTGAGTTCGGGACAGGAGGGTTTTTACTGGCTGGATAGGATTCTGGAACTGGATCCTTCGGCTGTGGTGGTGCTCATTACTGCCTATGGAGATGTGAACTTAGCTGTGAAAGCCATCAAAGAAGGAGCTACCGATTTCGTCTTGAAGCCTTGGGAAAATGAACGCCTGCTAGCCACCTTGAATTCTGCCCTGCAGCTGCGCAAAAAGAAAATGGAAGTAGACCTACTTCGGGATCAAAAACAGACATTGCAGCAGGATATGGACAATAAGTTCAAGGATATCATAGGGCAAAGTGAAGCCATGCAAAAAGTCTTCGAAACCATAGAGCGAGTGGCGGTGACCGATGCCAATGTATTGATTCTGGGAGAAAACGGAACAGGAAAAGAACTAATTGCCAGAGCTATACACAGAAATTCAAGACGCTCCAAAGAAGCATTCGTAGGGGTTGACCTAGGGTCAATAACACAAACCCTTTTTGAATCAGAGCTTTTTGGCCACAAAAAAGGCTCCTTTACCGATGCTAAGGATGACAGGGCCGGTAGGTTTGAGCAGGCACATAAGGGCACTTTGTTTTTGGATGAAATCGGTAACCTCCCCCTGCCCTTGCAGAGCAAGTTACTGGCAGCACTGCAAAATCGGCAAGTGACCCGTGTGGGGGCTAACCGTCCGGTGGATGTGAACATCCGACTGATCTCAGCCACCAATATGCCTATACACAATATGGTCTATGAAAATGGCTTTCGCCAGGATTTACTTTACAGAATCAACACCATAGAAATTCAGCTACCGCCTCTTCGGGAACGAGTGGAAGACATACCGCTTTTGGCAGATCATTTTATCGCCTTTTACTCCAAAAAATACAACAAAGACATCCGCAAAGCTTCGGAGCCCCTCATAAAACGCATGAGCAAGTACCACTGGCCCGGCAACATCCGGGAGCTTCAGCATAGTGTAGAACGGGCTGTGATCATGAGCAATCATAATGTACTGCAGCCTGAGGATCTCTTTTTACAGAAAATGTCCCAGCCTGAAAAACAAGAGGAATCGGTGAGTCTGGAGCACCTGAACATAGAGGATGTAGAACGTATTTTGATCAGAAAGGCACTTCAGAAGCATAATGGACACATTACCCGTGCAGCAGAGGAACTGGGACTTACACGATCATCCCTTTATAGAAGATTAGAAAAATATGGTCTATAAGCGGTTTTCCATAGGAGTCACGCTCCGGATTCTGGGGATCATTGTCTCACTTTTCATTGGGCTTTGGATGTATTTCCGACAAGGCTTATGGCTCGCTCCCGCCATTCTGGGGATACTAGCTCTGGCCCAGGTTTTAGAACTGATCTATTATGTCAATTCTGTAAACCACAAACTGGCGCGTTTTCTGGACTCCATCCGGTATGCGGATTTTTCCAGTTCATTTACTTCTGACAGCAAAATGGGGGAATCTTTTAAGGAAGTGAACATGTCCTTCAATGAGGTGATGGAGGTGTTCAAGCAAACCCGGGCAGAGAAGGAAGAGCAGATGCTTTTTCTGCAGGTCATCATACAGCACATCAATACCGGCATCATTTCCTTCAATGCTGAAGGCAAAATCGGTGTCATCAATAATGCCGCCAAGCACCTGCTGCAGATTCCCCAGTTTCGTGACATTTCGGATTTGGCTAAGCTATCCAAGGAACTATTGGAAAAGGTGCTGGAAATGAAACCCGGGCAGAGAATTTCGAAAAAGGTCAATTCTTCCCTTCACCTGATCATCCAGTCCACTTCCCTGAAAATGGGAGGCCAAAGCTGGACCTTGCTTTCCCTACAAAACATCAATGCCGAGCTACAGTCCAATGAACTGGAAGCCTGGCAAAATCTGACCAAAGTACTCCGACATGAGATCATGAACTCCATCACTCCTATATCCAGCCTGGTGGATTCCCTCCGGACTATTTTGGATGAGGACAGCTACGTGCAGCAGGAAGGTTTTCTGATCAAAAGAGACGGGTTCCAGGACATGCAGGAAGGGCTGGACACCATTGCAAACCGAAGTAAGGGACTGGTAAGCTTCGTAAATGCCTACCGGGACTACACCAATATTCCTACCCCTAAAAAGGTTTTGATGCCGGTCAGTCAGCTTTTTGAAAATGTACTTAATCTGATGAAGGAGGACCTGAAAAATGCTGAAGTGAAGATCGAAACCGCGATAAAACCAGAGGATCTTCAGATCCACTGTGACCCGGACCTGATCACCATGATCTTGATCAACCTGGTGAAAAACGCTTCAGAATCCATGCAGTCGCAGGCAGACCGGGTCATCGGGCTGACTGCTATCAGCCAAGGAGATCTGGGAATGAGTATTCAGGTGGAAGACTCCGGTCCAGGGATTGTACCAGAAGCATTGGAAAGAATCTTCGTGCCGTTTTACTCTACCAAAAAAACAGGGAGTGGCATAGGATTGGCCATTTCCAGACAGATCATGAACCTCCACCGAGGCAGCTTACAGGTGACTTCCATCCCCAATGAACGTACAGTATTTACCTTGACTTTCAGGTAAAAATTCTTTTACGAAGTAAATTTTCAAGTAAACCTAGTCCAGGATTTTCGGCTCTACCCATAGCAAAGTCAGTAAAACCAGGAGCAAAGCATACCAAATCCAGTCCGAGGGCTTTTGACCGCTTTTCGCCTCAGAAGAAATAGAAGAGGCATTCTGGTTTTGCTTCAAAAAATCTGCAAAAAGCTTCGTTCTGAAAACACCTAACCATTCCTCCCTACCATAAGCATAGTATTCCAGGGTATCGCCCAGGGAAACCCAGCCAGAATCCGGACTGATCAATTCAACAGCCTTGGAAAAAGGATTGACCAAAGATGGCCTGGAATAAAGTGTGTCGCTACCCACCCTGGCAAAATCCTGATCAAAACGCTCCTGATTCAAAGTCAGGCCTGCTGTACCCCCTTGGAAAACCGGTGCTTCCAAAACTACAGAGGCGGGCTCTTCCGGAAGCAGAGCACCTAAAATCTCGCTCCAGATTTTCCGGTACCGCAGGCTGTCACCGGCTAGCTTGATGGGAAAGGTCTGCCCCAGCAAACTCACGCCAACCTTAGCATTACCAACTCTTTGAACCGCTAAGGAATTTCCAAAATTTCGTATCTGGGCAGGTTTAGCTTTCCATTCAAACGGAGCCGCATAAAGCTCCTCCTCTAGTTCCCTGGACGATTCACTACTCAGCCTTTCCGCTTCAAAATCTGTATTCAGGGCACTATTTATACGTTTGACTTCTGACTGAACATCGTTCAAGTTCAGCAGTAGCACAGCCGCACCTGCTTCAATAGCCGCCTTCACTTCCTGCTTTTCCAGTTGGCTTGGGTCAATGATCAAAAACTGGACAGCATCGGAATTCCTAGCTCCGGACTGAATAAATGCACTTTTGGAAACCTTGATTTCCTCGCTCACAGACTGACCAGTTTGGGTTAAGTATTGGCTTAAAAATCGGAGTTCAGGATCCGGAAACCCAAACTTCAAGCTATACTGTACGGGGCTGGGAGCCGTGGAGTAAAACCGGATTTTTCCCTTCAAAGTATCGTTGACAAGAAAATCCAGCTCATTTCTGCCGATCAACTGCACAGGAAATTCAAGCTTAAACTCAGCCTTCCCATTCTTTAGGTGCTGCTCAGCCAGCACTTCTTCACCCTGGATAAGCTTCAGATGAGCCGAATCTCTGACATTTAAGTAACCGTAAATCATTTGGTTTTCCCCCTGCTTCAGGATGGCTTTCCAGTTTAAAAACGAAAGCCCTTGATGATCAGAAAATGGTATCCAATTCACCTTTTCCCCAGAGAATTTCAATAAATCAAGACGGGAAAAGTCAGCCCCTAAAAGGTAAATGGGCCCCGGTTCCCCATGATACGTATTTATTTTTAGCTCTTTCTTAAGGTTCAAACTATCCTTCCAGAACCTGATTTGCTCCTTGGAAACATCCTCAGAATACAGCAGCAGGCCGTTACCTGGATTGCTGTACCTCCAGCTGGGCTGCAAAATGAATGCTATTAAGGCCAGAAAAAAGAGGCTGTTCAAAACAGTTTTAACCCATTTTTTGAGTGAGGAATCCTTGGATCTGTATATCCAATACAGCTGAATCCCCAGAATGCATGCTATCAATAGGATGAACAGGTAAGCCCAGGGCCAAGAAATCAAAGGTTCGAATTGAATCATTTTAGTCTGCTCCAAAAGGCTTTTTCCAGTTTTCTTTGTTTCAAATAGGAAGCATTCAGCCCCTCACTTTTTGGGATTAGGGGATAAATTTTTTCAAACATTTCCAGCTTGCCCTCTTCCCTGATTTTGCCGGATTTCAATTCCTGCAAAAGCAATAAAACCGACCAATCATCCATGCCAGAGTAATTCATCCTTACGGTCCAAAGCTCCCCGAAATTCTGGATCAATAGCTGATCTTGCTCGTCCAGCGCATCCTTATTTAATAATCCTAAAATTTCAGCGGCAAGTGGCTCCAATCGCCTGGAAATCTCTTTTTGCTCTCTTTCAATCCGGTTTTTCACCTCCTCCAAATCTCCGCTCAGGCGCTTTTCTTCAGGCTTGATAGGAGGCGGATCAAAGCCTGTACGCTTCACATACACTCTGGATTTCTGCTGCACTTTTTTGAGAAGTTTCAAAGCCTTTTCCTGGTAGGGCAAAGCTTTCTCCGGTTCGAAAAGCCGCATATACAGTTCAGCTTCCCACATTTCTTCCAGAGCTGCCTTCAAAGTGCCTTTGGTGGATTCCTCAAAGTAAGTATTGGCCTCCGGATCCTCATGGTTGTGCAGGTAAGAATCCAGGACACTCTCTATCCCCCCTTCCTCCTGGCTATGCGACTCTTCTGAGTGTTGCTCTTCATGTTCACTTGGCAAAAGCACATTCGCAGTGATTCCCGCCTCGCTTTCTTCATCATGTCTGTGCTCATATCCTTCGAGCAGATTCTCTGTATCCCCGGTGGCTGTAGGCCCCCCTCCGGCAGTCTCTTCAAACTCCTCGCCCAGGTATTGTCCATAGCGCAATCTTAGCATCTTTTGGTCGTAGCCTATTTCATTAGAAGTGGCATTGAACTCCCTTTCAGACAGGTTTTTTTGCGCAGCCAAGAGCTTTTCAGTGTCGATGATAATCTGCCGCTGACTACGGAAATAATCCGGCATCACATGAATGGCCATCCCTACCAGCTCCTCCTCACTCAGCCCAGCCGAATCCACATAGTTGATGAAATAAGTGTCGCTGCGCGAAAAATTTGGCTCAGGCATTTTGTTGTCAATTGCCGCCCAATAGTAATACAGCTCATCTCCATGCTTAAAGTCCAAGGCATTCAAGTCAAGTTGTACCGAGAGGTCTTCAGCTTTGAAATTACTCCTGGAAACCGGAATTCTATTTTCCCTAAACTTCACATTCTCCCCCGAGCCCCGTGCCAAAGTAGCCACCAGGTAAACCTCCCTGACTTTGAAATCATCAGAGACCCTCGCCTTCACTTCCATTACTTTGGGGTCATTGGTAAAATGATAGCTGTATAGTTCCCGGTCTGCTGGCTGAATCACCGGAGCCAGATCGTCCTTTGCCTCCAGGGGAAAATAGCCTGATTCATACACCAGCTCATCATTTCTATGCCCTCGAATGGCATAAATTCCCGAGTTCTTCACCTGGTCTTTCAGAAAAAAATCACCCTTGTCTTGGCTAAATGAAAGAGAGTTCACAGCGGAACTTACCAGTTCAAAAGCAACATCTGCCGAATTACTAAACTTCAGTCTCCATTCTATTTCTGCAGCTTTAATGGTGGATATTTCCAGTTTAGCTTGGTTTACTATTGGCAGCGCAGTATAAGCCGGAGGAGTAATGCTCACTTTCACATCTAACAAGTTTACCGGGAGATCTTCCAGGGTAGAACTAGGCTGAAAATTGTCCTTAATGTTCTCCGTCAATTCTCCCTTAGACTGCTGTACAGGAATATACTGTGACAACACAAAAACCCCGGATGCCAAAGCCAAAGCGAGTAAAAATGGCCAGGTGATTTGATACCAAATCCCTATCTCTCCGCCTTTGAAAGATGAATTCACACGCTCCCATTGCAGTTTTTCAGCGCTATTTCTGGGAGTTTTATCCAGCAACTCCAGGCTAAACTCCAGGTCCGGGAAGTGCTGATGGAGAATTTGTATGGCTTCAGTTCTAAAGCTATTGAACAAGCCCAACAGGTAAGCAGCGCTCCCAAACACCAGTAAACCTGTCAGCGTGATAGCCAAAATCGAGTCCAGAAAAACCCTTGAAAAAATACCTACAGCTATGGCTGCCAAGAGTGCTTTCAAAACCGCTTGAACCTGCAATTGAAAGTTGATTTTGGCAATATGTTTTTCAATGGTACTCATACTCCTTGACGATTTGCAAAGTATCGCTCCAATGCCAGGCAAAGCAACAGCAATCCCAGGAGCAATAGATTTAGATTCGGCTTCTGCTCCTGCCACTTATCCTGCGCCACCAGAAACCTCCTGGAAAGCTGGGATAAGCTCCAGGGAGCATCCTGCTGTTCAATGTCATAAAACTCCAATAACTTCTCCAAAATCAACTCCGGCAAACGACCATTTTGCACCAGCTCTGCATGCTCAAAATCCAGGGTATCCGAAAATATCAGCAGGTTTTTCCGGGTAGGAAATGAGAATTCGGTAGTAACAAAATATAGCTTGGAAGTGGCCGTTTCTTTGGGTAGGCTTTGGGCAAAAATAAGCTTTGCGGACTCCTCCGTATCCACTTCCTGAAATTCCAATCCATATACATCCTGAATTGCTTCTAGTGACGCTTCAATTGCTTCAGCTTCTGAATCCTCAATATCAGCGAAATAATAACTCAACTGATCCATTTGAATTGCCCTTACATTTCCACTGGATTCTCCAGAAATTGAATCTAAAATTCCTTCCTCATTCACCTGAAAAAACACCTCTTCGGAAAACTGGATTTGCTCATTGCCACTGCCTTGCAAAGCAAAAGTACCCAATACCAAATTTGGCTGTATCGGGGACCTATAGAAGCTCTCGCCTACTGTCTGCTGGGAATTACCTAAATACAAAACCAGCTTGCTAACCTCCTGAGGTAGCAAATCAAGCGAAGCCTGGAGTTTAAAATCCTTATTCTCAGGGTTCAATTGCCCAAGTGAAAGCGCTGTTAGATCCCCATCTGCCCAATAGACCTCATCTCCATTATTCAGGGCCTGCTGAAGTTCAAATCTGAATTCCTCTGCCAGAAGTTTATCCGGTTGCACCAGATGAACCACCCGCTCGGCAGTTTGCTGATTAAGGGCCGGCAAAAACACTTGACTCAGCAGTAAAACCAGCAAGGTCAAGGCTAAGATCCTCAGAAATAATACGAGTAAATTCTCTAACCTAAAGCCTTTTGTCACGCTACTTTCTTGGGAAGTCAGCCAGTGCATGGCTGCCCAGTGAATAAGCTGACCTCTTCTTCCCCGCCACAAGTGGATAAGAATTGGGATGCTGATTCCGAGTAATCCCCAGAGCAATATAGGCTGAAGAAACTGCATCAGGATAGGGATCTTTGGGACAAAAATGCACTGAGTACCCCAGCGATTGAGTCTGACAATCGCACTTGAATCAAATGAACCTGAGGTAGAAGTAAAGACTTTTTAAATTCTGATAAATAGTTATTTATAGAATCATTATAGTTTTTTTCTATCGCTTTTCCATCTAATATAATGGACCTATCGGACTCCAAATCCTGAAACCTAAAACTCCCCCTCAGGTTAAACTTTTCCTCCTGCTCTCCTAAGATTTGGAACAATACGATTTCCTTCTTGGGATGGCGCATTTGCTCTACTATGTGCAGCCACTCATTGTCCTTTTGCAAAAAGTCAGAAACCAGAATTATCAATTCCTTCTGCTTACTTTTCAAAACCGGGAACACCTGCTTGGTCACAGGCCAAGAACCTGCAGCAGTCTCCCCTTCCAAAAAATAAAGTATGCGTTGAAATGCTTTGGGAGTTGCTGAGACCTTTTGTTCCACCCTTCCATCCTGGCAGGTGAAGTAGCTCAAAGAATCGCCCTGTTGATGTGCCAGGTAAGCAAGGGAGGCAAGCAGGTTTTTAGCGTATGCTAAGCGCTTGATTCCATTCTCCTCATAGTTCATCGATCCAGACAGATCAAGCATCATACGGATATGCAAATGACTCTCGGTTTGGGCCTCTTTGATCATGTGTTTACCAGATCTGGAAAAGTACTTCCAGTCGATCCGTTTGGGATCGTCTCCCGGCTCGTAGTACCTGTATTGCTCAAACTCAGAACCTGCACCCACCCGCTTGCCCAGGTGAATACCATTCTTGAGCTGCTCGCTGATGATCTTGGCGGCCAGCTTGAGGTTATTGAGTTTGATGATTTCCAGATTACTTGCCTGCATGGATCGGGAGTGCTTCGAGGATTTTCGTGATGACTGCGTCCGGCTGAATATTCTCTGCCTCTGCCCGGAAGTGCAGGGAAAGTCTATGTCTTAAGACTGGAAAAGCAAGTGTTTTGATGTCATCAGGAGTGACAGCATAGCGACCTTTCACCAAGGCTCTGGCTTTGGCACAAAGTATCAATGCTTGTCCGGCCCGGGTTCCCGCACCCCATTCTACATAATCTATAACTGACTGTATTTCTGAATGATTAGGCCGTGTAGCTCGAATTAACTTATTGATGTAAACCAGCAATTGAGAATCTATGTGAACCTCTCTAGTCAGCTTTTGTAAGTGCTGGATATCCGCACTGGTGAATACTACGTCTGGTTTCCCCTTGTAAGTGCCCGTCGTCTTTTCCAACACATCCAGCTCCTCCTGCTCGGAGGGATAGCCTAGTTTGATGTACAAAAGAAAGCGATCCAGCTGTGCTTCGGGCAGTGGGTAAGTTCCGGCTTGTTCTATGGGGTTTTGCGTCGCTATGATCAAAAATGGAGCTGGTAGCGGATGATGCTGTCCTCCATAGGTCACCACCTTCTCCTGCATGGCTTCCAGAAGTGCTGCCTGAGTTTTAGGAGGAGTTCTGTTGATCTCATCAGCCAGCACCATATTGGCGAAGATTGGTCCCCGGTTGAACTGGAAGAACTTCTTCCCTGTCTCGTGGTCTTCTTCCAGGATTTCGGTACCCAAAATATCTCCAGGCATCAAATCCGGCGTAAATTGAATTCGCTTAAAGTTCAGCTCCATTCCCTGCGAAAGGGAATTTACCATCAGGGTCTTTGCCAAGCCCGGCACACCTTCCAACAGGCAATGTCCTCCTGCCAGAAGCGTAATGATGATTTCTTCAATCACAGATTCCTGACCGACGATGACTTTAGCTATTTCTTTTTTGAGTTGGGGGATCTTCGCCACCAACTCTTTATAGGCTGTTAATTCTGTGTTTTCCAATGTCAATGTGTTAATGCGTAAACCACTATGTTGACTCCAAACTTGGTATTATCGACTTTCAAAAAGCGTTTGTTTCTGAAGTCATAATCCCATTCGCAGCCGTAATCTTTATTACTATAAAGAACTCCGATTCTGCCATTTATGACGATTGCCTTCAAGTAATCATGTATCAGATCATCTCCCCAGCCATTTAGCTCAAAGGAGGTAGCAGGTGGCCCATCTTCGAATTCAAAGAAGGAGGAATAAATTGGGTGGGTATTGGGGATTTTCTGGAGGGCATTTTCTCCAAAAGTCTTGGCCATCTCGGCCTCAAAGGATTTTGCGAACAGCCCATCAATGTCATGATTGCAATCATCAGCAAAGACAAAGCCCCCGTTTTCTACATAAGTCTTGAAGTTCTGGCGCTCTGCAGAGGAGAACTCCACCAGCTTGTGGCCACTGATGTAGCAAAAAGGACTTTTGAAAATCTCCTTGCTACTCAGCTCTACTACTTTTTCCTTTTCGTCCACCGGAATGGTGGTGTATTCTACCAGGGAATTGAGCAGGTTGATCGGCATGCGCTGATCCGTATCCCAATTGCCGGAATTGTATTTGATTCTGGTGAAGAAGAAAGGCATCTGGAAATAAAATAAGTTAGTAGCTAATAGACCATAGTCGATAGCAATTACTATGGACTATGGTCTAAAAACTATGATTCTGCTACACTGCGTCTGACAAACTGGTGAAGGTAAAGTCCCGGATCTTCATGGCCGGAATCAAATCCCCTCCTACCCGCTGCTGCTGACCGAGTGCTTCGATATTGTTTAGCATGATGATCGGACTTTCGTTGAATCGGAAGTTTTTCACAGGGAACTTGATCTGACCGTTTTCAATATAGAAAGTACCGTCACGGGTAAGACCTGTGTAAAGTAAAGTTTGGGGATCTACCGCTCGGATGTACCAGAATCTGGTGACCAGAATCCCCCTTTCGGTACTTTTCACCATGTCTGCGATAGATTGATCACCGCCCGCTATAATCATCCCACTTGGTCGTCCGGTAGGCTGTACACCTTGCTTCTCTGCCCAGTAGCGGGAATAGAACATGTTTTTCACCACTCCGTTTTCCACCCAAGTCATAGGCTTCTGAGGAAAGCCTTCATTGTCCCAAGGCGAAGCTGGTATCTGGGGATTAAGCGGATCCGAATAGATATTCACACGCTCATCGAAGAGTTTTTCACCCAAACGGGTTCCACCACCTTTTTTGCTGAGGAAACTCCTGCCTTCATCTGCTCCACGAGCATCCAAACTACCGGTTAATAATCCCATCAAATTCCCTGCAGCGGTAGGTTCCAGAATCACCGTGTATTTACCAGGTTCTATGGCTTGGGCATTCTGTGATGCCTGTGCTTTTTGCATGGCAATATTGGTGACGTCTTTGGAGTTCAGAAGATTGATATCGTTGTAGTCGCGGATGGCATAACCTGAACCTGTTCCATCTGCAGTCCGAACGGTAATGGAAAAATCCACTGAGGTTCTTTTGTTATAGCCAAAAAGCCCTTTGCTATTACCCTGAGCCACAAAACCGGAGAAATCCTCCAAGTATCCTGCTGCCGTGAGATTCGCTTCAGAGCTCGGGCCTATACTGTCCGCAGCGATTTGTGCACGCTGTTCAGGATCTATCTGATCGGTGGCACTTACGAAAGTTTTGCTTTCCAAATATTCCTGAGGACCTAACATCGGCATGTATTCCGGGTTTTCCGGTGCCAGTTGGGCGATTTCCTCTGCTCTAGCGACTGCCTTCTGGAGCGACTCGTCATCCAATTCATTGATGCTGGATGAACCAGATTTTTTACCAAAAACCGAGGTAACGTTCAATCCTATTTCGTTAGTCTCTCCACTGGTGCTTACTGAATTTCTAGCGTAACGGATGTTACCGGTTCTTCCACCGAAAATCGATACTTCAGTTTCATCAGCTTTTGCGTAGGAAAGTACTTTATCTATAATTTGCTTTGCTTGTTCTTTAGTCAAAATGGCCATAATTCTCGTGTTGAGGTTAAATATTTCTTCCCGTATTGATCACATTCACCCCATCAAAACGGGTGGTAGAGCTACCGTGTGATACCGCTGATATCTGCGATGGCTGGCCTTTCCCATCAAAGAAAGAACCGAAAAATCTGTAATCATCCTCATCGCAAATTTGGGAACAAGAATTCCAGAATTCCTGCGTATTGGACTGGTAAGCCACATCCTCAAGCATACCTACGATTTCGCCATTTTTGATCTCGTAGAATAATTGACCTCCAAACTGGAAGTTGTACCGCTGCTGATCTATAGAGTATGAACCTCTGCCGAGTATGTAAATCCCTTTCTCCACATTCTTGATCATTTCTGCAGGACTGAGTTTCTCTGTGCCTGGACGCAAAGAAACATTCGGCATGCGCTGGAACTGCACAGAACTCCAGTTGTCCGCAAAGCAGCATCCATGAGATTCCTTTTCTCCCAAAATGCCCACCTGATCACGGATCGCCTGGTAATTCACCAAAACACCATTCTTGATCAGATCCCACTCTTTTGTTTTCACCCCTTCATCATCGTAGCCGGTATTGCCCAGGGTAAAAGGCTGAGTCTTGTCAGCGACGATATTGACTAAATCTGAACCGTATTTAAAATCACCTGATTTCCACTTGTCAAGCGTTGCGAAGCTGGTACCGGCGTAATTGGCCTCATAGCCTAGCACACGATCCAGCTCGAGTGGGTGACCTACAGATTCGTGAATGGTCAATCCCAAGTGATCCGGATCCAACACCAAATCATATTTGCCCGGAATCACAGATTTTGCGGAGATTTTTGCTTTGGCATGTTTTGCCGCTTCTGTAGCATCCTCCACTATATCATAGCTGTTTCTGTAGCTATTGAAACCTGCAGGGTTCATCATCTTGTCCTCTGCCAAGCCATCCATGTACTCATAGCCCATTCCCATAGGTGCACTCAGTGCCTGCCGGGTTCTGAACCCACCGGACTCTTTGTTTACGGCAGTGACAGTAAATGTGGGCCATATTCTGTGAATGTCCTGATCGATATAAGACCCATCGGTGGAAGCAAAGTACTTTTGCTCATTGATCATAAAGAGCGCTGAATTAACAAAAGCAGCACCATTGTCTATGGCTGCATTATTAGCCTTCAGCAAAAGATCAATTTTCTCTTTTACAGGAATTTCCAGGGCATTTTTCTTGATAGGCGTATTCCAGGTCACTTCACCGTGGCCTGGCTCCGGAGCTAGCTCCACGGGTTCTTTCTGAAGTTTTGAATTTGCCTTTGCGATAGCAACTGCAGTTTCTGCGCAAAGCTTGATCCCGTCTGGCGTGACGTCAGAGGTGGAGGAAAAACCCCAGGTGCCATTGGCTATGACCCGGATTCCGACTCCGAAAGTCTCTCCATTGGAGATATTCTGCACGTTTTTGTCGCGGGTAAAGACGTTTTGTCTAAGGTATCTTCCGATTCTTACATCGCTGTAAGTGGCTCCCTTTGCTCGGGCTGCATTCAGTGCAGTATCAGCAAGCACTTTTTTGGCGGCTACATCGATTCCCGGCTCAAGCAACTGCTCTGCTGAGACCGGATTCCCCATCATTAAAAGCCCGGGAGTGACGAGGGCACCTAGTCCCATTCCGGAAAGGTGGATAAAATCTCTTCTCTTCAATTTATCTCTGGTTAAAGTTTAAGGTTTATATTTTTACTGGTCTATTGGGTTTAATATTCCTATCAAAGTACTGCTATCCTTGGATTAAGCAAAGAAAAAATACAAACTCGGTAAAATATCAGGGTGCAAATTGGAAATTGCCTTTTGACAAGTGAAGATGCTTTGATTTTTGACCCTATGATTCAAAAAGATCAATAAATCGGGAGGCTTAGATCTAGACTGTTAAATAAGCCAGTTACTCAAAATTACCCATGACCTACGCGCTCTGCGAAACTCTCTGCGCCTACCGCGCTTAAACTGGGATGAAGTCTCAAATTAATACAGCTTCCGGAGAAGCAGAATAACAGGATTCTGCTTTGTTGGCAGTCAAGAGACTGCATTGAAATAGATCCAAGACTATAGCTTTGAACCAAAGTCAACCAACGATAGTCCGAAAAGTCAAATTCACCCTAGGCTTTGAAACCAACTTGGTCGGGGGAAGTCTATGCAGCCAATGCGTCTGGGTAGTTCCTTTCATCACAAGCAGGCTTCCATTCTCCAAAATCTGAGAAACGGTCTCTTTGGAAGCCTTATGTTTGAAGGCGAACTTGCGTTCGGCACCAAAACTCACCGAAGCTATGGCGCCGTCTTTTTTCAGATCTGTTTCCCCATCGCTATGCCAGGCCATGCCTTCGCTACCATTGTGATAGAGATTCAGTAAACAGGAATTGAATGTTTCGCCCGTTCTACTTTCTACTAACTCTTTTAGCTCCAGCAATTCTTTGGTCCAGGGCAAAGCCGTCTTCGTGTTATTGGAATAGGTGTATTCGAAAGGCTTTTCAGCATACCAGGCTACTTTCCGCTTGGTCTCTATGCGTTTACCAAAAATAACGGCAACATCATTTTTCCATTGAATCTCATTCAACAAGTAGTCCGTGTATCGCATAGCCTGAGGACTAGGCATGATTTTACCATAATAATTTACAACTCCGTCTTTCGGCAGCAGGTTGATGGTTTCAGGCAAATCTTGATTGAATAAGTCCATTATGAGTTTAGTGATCTCTGTGTATTGTTGCCGCTTCCCATGCTATAATCGCTGATTTGCGGGTAGGTCCCCACATGTAGCCGCCGATATTTCCGCTGGATTGGATCACGCGATGGCAAGGAATCAAGAATGCAACAGGGTTACTGCCTATCGCAGTTCCTATGGCCCGGGAAGCTTTAGGCTTTTCTATTTCTGAGGCTATGCTCCCATAGGTAGTAAGCTTTCCCAAAGGGATTTTCAACAAGGCATCCCAAACTTTGAGTTGGAATGCTGTGCCTTGCAGGTGAAGTTTGACCTGGGAAATCCTACTCCAATCCTGCCGGAAAACACACAAGGCTTCCTGCTGAATACTATCTACCATCTGCTTATAATTTGCATTCGGAAAGCGGGCTTTCAGACTAGTTTCCCCTTCGTGCAGAGTTGTGAAAAAAGCCAGGTGACAAATACCTTTTGAAGTGGATGCTACGATGATTTGTCCGAATGGGCTATCCGCAAAACTGTACTTGATCTCTAGGTTTTCACCGCCATTTTTGAATTCCCCCGGTGTCATACCTTCTATTTTCACAAACAAATCATGAAGTCTGCCCGTGCCGCTCAGTCCGGTCTGCTCAGCCGCTTCAAATAAGGTAGCTTCTTTCCCTTTTAGCAGCTGCTTGGCATACTCCAGGCTTAGGAACTGCATAAACTTCTTGGGGCTCACACCTGCCCAATCGGTAAACAGGCGCTGAAAGTGAAAGGGACTCAAATGCACCTGCGCGGCTATTTCCTCTAGAGCAGGCTGGGTGCGGAAATTTGCCCGAATATATTCAATGGCCTTGGCGATTCGTAGGTAATTGAGGTCTTGAGTTTCGCTCATGGGAATTCAGCTTATTTGCTCAAAAGTAAATTGATTCATATAATCACAAAACCCGAATCTTGCTATCCTGTTTTGATTTCCTTTTCCACTCGCGTAAAAGAGCCAGCAATGATTGCAGCTACAGGAGAAGACTTTTAAATTGAAGCGGTTTAGATTAAAATTAATGTGTAGCCTAACTCCACGGAGCACTCAGCAGCCGCAAACCCCATGAAAAAAGATCTCAAAACCCAAAATAGAAGGGCTTTTTTACAAAAAAGCAGTCTTGCCACGCTATCTGCTTTACTAGGAGCCGATATAGTCCATGCCGTGAGCATGCCTTCAGGATATATTCCTGTCATGCTTGAAGCTGATTTTGACCCCATGAAAGGTAAAAACCAAGGAATGGTCATCCGAAATGAAAAACCTTGGAATGTGGAAGCAGTCCCCCATCTTTTGGATGACGCTATCACTCCTTTTGGCAGTATTTTCATTAGAAATAATGGCTTGATTCCCGAAGATGTGGATGCAGAAAAATGGACTTTGACTTTCGGCGGGGAATCTGTGAAGCAGGAGAAAACTTTTACCCTGCAGGAACTGAAACAAAACTTCAAAGCCTATACCTATCAGTTGGTGCTGGAATGTGGAGGTAATGGAAGAGCAGGATTTTATCCTCCAGCCTCCGGCAACCAATGGGAAGAAGGGGCTGTTTACTGCGCCAAGTGGACAGGTGCAAGACTCAGGGACGTACTGGAAGCCGTGGGCATCAAATCAGATGCGGTATACATTGGCTATTACGGGAAGGACAAGCACCTCAATGGAGACCCAAGCAAGGTGGTGATTTCCCGCGGGGTGCCTATCTCCAAGGCAATGCAAGATGAGACATTGCTGGCCTGGTCCATGAACGAGGAGGAAATTCCTTTGGCACATGGCTATCCCTTGAGATTGGTATGCGGAGGTTGGCCAGCCTCTGCTTCCGGCAAGTGGGTTCACAAGCTGGTGGTAAGAAACCAAGAACATGATGGTCCAAAAATGACCGGAACCTCCTACCGGGTTCCTAAAAACCCCGTAGCTCCCGGAGAAAATGTGCCGGACGAGGATATGAAAATCATAGAATCTATGCCGGTAAAGTCACTTATCACCTACCCCAAGACCGGGGCGATGTTTGGCAAATCCAAGAAACTGCAGGTCCGTGGCCATGCTTGGGCCGGGGAAAACGAAGTGGCACGTGTGGAGGTCTCCACAGATTTTGGCGCTACTTGGAAAACCTGTTCGTTAAGCAAACCTGTCAACCGGCTTGCTTGGCAGCAGTGGTCCATACAATTGGATTTTACTGAAGTGGGCTATTATGAGATTTGGGCCAAAGCCACCGATGAGCAAGGAGTGGCGCAACCTATGGTAATCCCCGGCTGGAACCCTAAAGGCTACCTGAACAATGCCTGTCACCGCATAGCCGTCAAAGTAGGTTAATTATGAAAAACTCTGATAGAAACCCTTACCCGGAAAGGGAAAAAGTATTCTCCCAACTGCTTAAGCCAATTTTAGGCGTGCTGGTGCTTATTCTGCTCCTGATCGGTGTTATGCTTTTTATGATTTTCAGACCTGATTTCTCAGCAGAAAAGGAGACGAAGCCGGAACAGCTGCTTTCAGAAACGTCCGGCAGCAGTGAGCAGAGTGCTTTGGCACCGGGGGATGGAATCGATGCAGAAACCGGCTTGGTAGCTTCTGCAGGATTGGAGTTGATAAAAGCGAACTGTACCAACTGTCACTCCAGCGCACTGATTATACAAAATAGATTTACCCGGGAAGGCTGGAAGGAAAAGATCGTGTGGATGCAGGAAACCCAAGGACTTTGGCCTTTGGGAGAAAGCGAGGAGGCTATATTGGATTACCTGGCCGAGCACTATGCTCCGGCGCCCTATCTGGGAAGAAGGGCTCCCTTGAGGGAAATAGAATGGTATGAGCTGGAGGATTAAAAAAGCATTTTTCAGGCCTTACGCAGAATCTTTTCCATCTTCTTCCCCTTGGCCAGTTCATCCACGAGTTTGTCCAGATACCGTACCTTTTGAGTGAGGGGATTTTCCAGTTCCTCCACTCTATAGCCACAGATCAGCCCCTTGATCAAGTTCGCATTGGAGTTTAAGCTAGCTTGCTGAAAAAAGGCCTCAAAAGTGACCTTACTTGCTATCAGCTTTTGAATTTCCGAATCATCGAAACCGCAAAGCCAATGGATCACTTCATGAAGTTCCTCCTTGGTTCTTCCTTTCTTTTCTACTTTGGTCACATAGTGCGGATACACTGAGGCAAAGGTCATTTTTGCCATCCGTTCGTCATGTTCTGGGGTAGTTTTCATAGCTGAGAGGAAATTACTGAAATGGGCGAAAAAGAAAAAATGCTAGTACCATCTAAATAATCGATATACTGGGCCTAGTTAATAATAAGCTATACATTGGTTCCCATTTAAAGGTTTTATCTCAATGCTCATCCCCTTGGTAAATCCACATGGATTGTGTTTCTCCTGCTTTAACAAATCCTGCTTTTTTATAAAAGTCAATGGCTTTGCCATCTGCAGTCAATAATTGCATGTGAAAACCGGCATATTTCTCCTGCATCCTTGCCAGGATCATTTTACCAATTCCGGTGCCCTGAAAATCGGGATGAACCAACAAATGAGGGTAATACACTACCAGGTATCCATCTGAGATGGAATTCCCTAGCCCCACCAAGCTATCATGAGCCCAAGCTGTGACCAGGGAATGTGAATTCCTGAGTGCTTGTAGCAATTCGATGGGCTTTTTGGCAGCGCTCCAATGATTCGCTGTGTAAAGTGCTAAAACTTGATCAGGTGCTAAGTCCCTGGTCTCCGAAATTTCTATGTCCATTTATGATCTTGGTTTAATTGAAGAATCTTTGTCCGTGCTAGGCAGACGGTGGAAAACTGGATGCTGGCGCAGTTTTTTAACTTACATGGATATTCGGAATGCTGCCAGTAACCAATATTTCTCTCCTCAACCGGCCGGAAGACTGTAGTGGCTTCAATTCTTAAGTTTAACATATCCTATGCTGCTTTTGTCTGCTTACTGGCAGAAAACCGGATCTACGTAATATCTATTTTAATTTTCTTTCTTTCATGTCAAACTCATTCAACTGCTGCGGTTTAAGCTTAATTATTGTAGTTTGATTTTCAAATTCGATATGAATTCCATCTGTTATCGACCCTTCATATTCTATGCACAATAATTCACTTTTATAGGGTAAAAGAGTTAACTGTTTGAACTCAAATAATCGTGTCTCTTTCACTTTTAGCGTCACCTCTACTTCACGAGTGGTATTATTTGTTATCCTTAAGTCTGTTGGTGTAGAGGCAGCCAGTCCGCAGTTATAGTTGTAAGCCGCCTCGCGACAACCTAATAGCATGGCTGTTCCGACAATTGTGTAGATTATGATAAGATAAGATTGCTTCATATTAATGTGTGCTATCGGTTTGCCGATGGCTAAAGCACGAAGTTTCAAGGCAAATTAATGTGTCCAAGCCCAAGTATTTATAGAAGAGATGCACAAGGTTTGATTTAATCACTGAACAGCAACTTTGAGACAGGTGCTATTATGGCTCATTTTTCTTTATTTCGACACTATCCCGAAAAGTGTGTAAGTAGATTTTAGGGTTGGTTAGAATTTTAGACGGTTTTCAAACATAATCATAAATTGGTTTAGGATCATGCCCCAATCTCGGATCGGCATGGTCCACTATTTTCTGTCCTTCTAGCTTAAATATTGGCATAATGTGTCGTTCTTAAAATGCACCACAACAATCACATATCCGTGACGCTTTATTTCCCCCTAAACCTACTCATCTTTTTTTAAACTCCAGTACCCTTCGTAGCTTCTAAACACAGTTTATCCGACTACAAACGGATACAAGCGACTAAATCCCAATTCCGAAACCTGCTATCCCATAACTTTGGCTTATCGATTTCCTCCGGCGAAAACGAAGAACAAGTTTGCTAACCAAAAACAGCAAAATCATAAACACGCTAAGAAATCGAGCTTTATTTGAATAGCCAGACAATGGGATAAATAGAATTTAAGCGAGATTCCATATACCCGCTAAAAAACAATTATTACCACAGGAAACAAAGTACTGCTGATCGGACGTCTAGAATCCAAAGTTGAAATCAAAAACCTGGACGGGGACAAAACCCTAGGCAAGGTATTCATCGTCACTAATGGGTATTACAAAAACCAAAAAAGTGAACGCGTAGAAGAGACCACCCGGCACAATCTGGTAAACTTGGGCAAGCAGGCCGAACCCCCGGATAAGTACACCGAAAAGGGATTGGCAATCGCCATAGAAGGCAAAATCAGCAAGCGATCCTACGAAGACAAGAAAGGAAACAAGCGCTACATCTCAGAAGTGGTGGTACAGAACATCCTACAGATGGGCGAACTCAAGGCCGCAGTACCCGCTGGAGCTAGCGAAGAGGATGACCTTCCCTTCTACCCCCTTGAATTCAAAACAAAACTGAAGAGCGAACCTACTATTGCTCACACCTTAATGTTAAAACTGCGTACCCCTGAACAACCTAGAATGAGAATCGTAAAACAATCACTTAACTTAACCGTCCAGAAGACAAGAATGTGACAACCAAAGTCAGGTAAGGTCATTTCTTCTTCGGTCATCTGTTTTCCGACCACATTAGCAAAGGGTCTAAGATAACTGGCATCATTGCGGAAAATCATATATATCATTTAGGAAAAATGTACACAAGAATTTTCCAAACACCGAAATGCATTGCATAAATACCTTATTTGTAAGAGTTGTATACTGAACATTTTACTATTTATTTCATATGATTATAATTTGTCTTTTAAAGGCCATATGGAATCTCGCCTGGGAGATAATCATCCCTCTGTGTGTCGCTTCCGACATGCTCGATTTCATTTATGAAAAAAAGCTAACCCAAGATGAACCTCCGCATTTGCCTCACTTTTTTAATCCTTCCATTTTCCTTTCTGGCTTTGTCCCAGACTGATGCTGACCCTGCCAGTTTGGTGAATCCTTATGTAGACAGTAAGAATTCCCGATGGTTCTTTTTTAATTCGGCCACACGCCCTTTTGGGATGGTCAACCTGAGTCCGGATACTGATATGGGCGGTGCCTGGGGGTCGGGATACCGCTATGAGAGTGATTCTATCAAGGGCCTCAGCCATGTTCATGCCTGGCAGCTTTCAGCCCTTTCAGTACTTCCTGTTTCGGAGTTTACACTAGGTACAGAAAGGAACTTTGGTTCGCCATTTTCTCATGAGACAGAAATCGTGCAGCCCGGTTACCACCGGTTGTGGCTGGATCGGTATACTATCAAAGTAGAACTCACCTCCACCTTACGCACGGGATTTCATCGGTATACTTTCCCACGAAATGCCAGCAAACAGGTACTCATCCGAATAGGCGGCTTACTGGGGCCTTCCCAAATCACCGACGGAGAACTTATCCAGCTGGACAGCAAGACCCTGCAAGGGCATGTAATCAATGGACCCACTGTGAGGCGACCTTATAATACACCGGTGTTTTTTGCCATCAAACTGAACCAAAACATCTCCGACATCAATGGCTGGGGAGCAGAAGGGTTGAGTAAGAAACTGAGCAATATCCATGGGGAAGATTCTGGCGTGCTCCTGGGAGTTGACGGAGGAAAACAGGAACTACTCATGAAAGTTGGGATTTCTTACGTCAGCGAAGCACAGGCCATGCTGAACCTGAACTCAGAACTCCCTCACTGGGATTTTGATCAGGTGGTCAAAGAATCTACTGAAGAGTGGAACAGCTATCTGGGAAGGATAGAAGTAAAGGGTGCCACAGAAAAAGACCGTAGACGCTTTTACACCGATTTATTTCATGCACTACAGGGCAGAAGAACGATCTCCGATGTCAATGGCAAATATGCTGACCTGACCAGCGGAACGCATCAGGTCAAGCAAATCCCCCTGGATGAAGCTGGGAATCCAAAATTCAGACACTTCAATTCGGATTCCTTTTGGGGAGCTCAGTGGACCATCAATACACTTTGGCATTTGGTTTACCCTGAAATCACCGAGGAGTTTGTGAACTCCATGCTCCGCTACTACCAGGACGGGGGCTTGATTCCCAGAGGACCTTCAGGCGGAAACTACACTTATGTGATGACAGGGGCTTCCAGCACTCCTTTTATCGTCAGTGCCTACCAAAAAGGAATTCGGGGGTTTGACGTGGACCTGGCTTATGAAGGGCTGAAGAAAAACCATAGAGCCGGAGGAATTATGGAAAAAGCTGGCTACGAACATAAAACCGCATTGGGAGGGGGATTTTCTTATTATTTGAAAAACGGGTTTGTGCCCTGGCCTATTCCGGAGGGGAATTTCGGGTATCACCAGGACGGACCGAGCCTGACTTTGGAATACGCTTATCAGGACTGGACCTTAGCACAGCTGGCCAAAGCCTTAGGGGATAAATCTGCGGAACAGGAGTTTTTACAAAGATCCAAAAACTATCAAAACACCTACGACAAAGAATCTAGCTGGATGCGCCCCAGGCATGTGGATGGCAGTTGGAAAACGCCTTTCGATCCCTATGAGTACAATGCTGGTTTCAACGAGGCAAATGGAAGCCAAGGCACTTGGTTTGTTCCTCATGACTTAGAAGGCTTGGCAGAGTTAATGGGAGGAACAGAAAAAGCTATAGAAAGACTGAATCAATCGTTTGTGGAGTCCGAGAAACTGGGATTCACTTCGGGCACCTCCCATGCGCAAGAAACCCACCCCGAATACCGAAGAATCCCCATAAACTATGGCAACCAGCCTTCCATTCAGACCTCCTTTATCTTCCACAAACTCGGAAAACCTGCACTGACCCAGTACTGGTCCAGAGCAATAGTGAATAGAATCTATTCAGGACTGAGTCATGAGAATGGTTACAATGGAGATGAGGATCAGGGGTTGATGGGAAGCCTAGCTGTGCTGATGAAAATAGGTTTGTTCCAAATGAACGGTGGAACTGAAGCAGATCCGGCCTATCAAATCGGCAGTCCTATTTTTGACCAAGTCAGTATCAAGCTGAATCCAAAGTACTACCCGGGAAAGGAGTTTATCATCAAAACCCTCGGGAATTCACCGGAGCATGTTTATATAAAAAGGGCAAACTGGAAAAGTCAACCATTACCAGCTTTGGATCTGAGACATTCCCAGATCATCCATGGGGGAGAGTTACTTTTGGAGATGAGCAATCAAGCAAATTGAGGTCTAATTCGGCTAATATTTCGCAAAGGAAAGAACTAGCGACTAGTATCCGCAACCATGAAGCTTAAAACCATTGTCCCTTGATTGCAGAGAATCTTGGTTTATTTACTCCTTTTTCCAGGACTGTAGCTTTCTTCCATCCTCTTCTCTACATCTTCTCTATAGTATGCCACCTCCTTAAAATCAGCATCTGCATAGCGCTGCGCCTGATCGTCGAAATGCGGGGAATCAGGATCTGCGCTTTGCCCTCCGGCAAGCAATGATTTGGCTTTTACCTTTTCTCCAAATTCCACTACTGCCACAAAGCTATTGCCCCGGTAACCATACAAGCGCTTGGTCTCCTCAGTAGCTCTGGCACCGTATGCCGCCAAAGCTCCCCAGGTTCCTGAAGCCAAACCTACCGGCACATAGGGCTTACTATCATCAAACTTCAAATCAATAGCACCTGTCAGCCGCTGAAACCTATTGATTTCAGACCAAGGCGTATTCCATGTGCCAAAGTCAGCATCCATCTGGGCCAGTGTACTTCGGAATGTTTCCAGAAGTTCGGTAGCTATAGGGGCAGGCTGCTCTCCCCTACCCGCATTAAATTCTATCAGGTTGTTAATACTTCCATGATTTCTCATAAAATTCCATCCAAAGAAATGTGCGATGGACATGGCCACAGACTCCTCTCCGGTGCGATAATCCCAAGCTTCCAAAACAGCCATAGCCTGGGTCAATTCAGGATCGGCCACTCCTTTTTGGTCATAAGCATTCAAAAGCATAGGAATCAACTTTTCAAAAGCTGGCAGATAGGGATCGTAAGCCAGGTCAATTAGCTTATCCAAAGTCAGGTCATCTGCATCTTCCAAAACACTAATCGCATGGAGCGCTCTGTAATTTTCAGCCTCAGGTGCCATATAAACCGGATAATCCTCCGGCTTGGGACTGAATTTTCCGGCTGAAGTATATGGGGTAGAGTTACAGTTTTGGATCCAGCCATTGGCAGGATTGAGTAAGGTGATGCTTTCATCCACTGTGTGCAATCCCTGCCAGTCGGAAGCTGGATCTGAACCATCTACTGGTTTGGAAAAATCAAAATCTTGGTTTCTTTTTGGGATAAAGTTTCCATGAAAATAGGCGATATTCCCCTCCGAGTCGGCATATACGGTGTTATTTGAAGAGTTGGTTCGAATGTTCATCATCTCTTTAAACGCTGCATGATTGCTGAGTTTGGTGCGGGTGAAGCTTTGCGTAAGCGCATTCACCGGGTCCCAATTGATCTTAGTCACCACCCACTTATCTTCTAGCTTATGGGTGACCGGACCATGATGGGTTCTGTACATGGTGAAGCTCTTTTCCTTCAATTCTCCAGCATCCTTATATTTCAGGGTAATCGGCAGTTCTTCAACTTCCCGATTTTCCTCTCCGTATTTATAAGTTAATTTACCTCCTGCCTCACTCACTTCCTCCACAAACTCATCTATAAAATCCACCCCGGTGGAGGTATGCATCCAGCCTGTCTTTTCATTGAATCCCTGATACACAAAAAACTGTCCCCAGGTCACCGCTCCGTAAGCATTTAATCCCTCTTCACTCACCACATGGACTTCAGGCCGAAAGTAGAAGGAAGTGTGCGGATTGATCAAAAGCATGGCATTACCAGAAGCTGTTCGGGAACCCGAGATCGCAATTCCATTAGAGCCTTTGGGCTCCTCAGTCAGATCCACCGGAGCTATACCGGCGCCATATTCATTCAAAGCCAAGGACTTATCCTCCCCATAAAAAGCAGCAATTCTTCTGGTGGGAATCTGCTCAATATCTCCGCCTATGGAGCCTTCACTGAAAAACATAGGCATCCATGGTTCGTATCGCGTAATCACCTGAGCCTTCACCTCTGGATGCGTGGCCAAGTAATAATTCACTCCATCTGCGAAGGCTACGCAAAGTTCTTTAAGCCAGTCTGGTGCTGATTCATAGGCAGCTTTGGCCTCTGCTTCTGTCATGTAGAGATTGGCGCGCAGGTCAGAGTAGATCGCCTCCTCCCCTTCCAGTTCGGCTAATCTTCCTGTAGCCCAGATATAGTTTCTCTCCACCCTGCGAAAATCATCTTCGCACTGAGCGTATAGCATTCCAAAAACAGCATCAGCATCGGTTTCGCCATAGATATGGGGAATCCCAAAATCATCCCTGATGATCTCTACACGCTCGGCTATTTCCTCCCAGCGTTCCTGTTCGGTCTGAGGCTGGCAGGCAAAAAAGAATAGAGGTAAAAGAAGGAGTAGTAAAGCTCTTTGCATAAAGTAGTTGGGTTATATTCTTCTTAGAGTATCCATATAGGTCTAGGCCCTATTTAGCCTAAAAAATATGGAACTCCTTAACTTTTGTAGGCAGACCAGCTGTTTTGCGGATGCCCAAGTATTTGCTTTTTTAGGTATATCCGCTTGCTTACCAGGAGCGAGAGAAGTTAAGGGTTAAGGTTTCTTTCAACGCGCTGTGGGCAGTGGACTGTCGTCGGTAGACGATTGTCCGTTACTATCCAGACACATTCTTTAACTACTGGCATCATTGCGGATAAGCATATACTTTTCTAAATTAATTCAATTTTCCTGATAGTCAGGACTTGAATTATTTAACGGTGCTGTTGGTAGTGATTGATGGGGAATTTGGCCATTAGATCAGTGATCAACTCCTCCGGGATCTGCTGAGCCTCCCGGTAGCCTCTGGCAATTTTCTCGATCTGCTCTGTGGAACTGGCGCCTATCACTAAGGAACCCACCGCCTCCTGACTTAGCCCAAACTTGATCAAAATGCCTTCGGGGGAATACCCGGTTTCCTTGATCATTTGCCCCACCGCATCCACCTCAGTAGGTGAATAATCTAAATAATTTGAAGCTGGCTTATCGATCAACTGGCCTTTGGCAAAAGCTCCGCGTACCAAAACCCGGGTCTGCGACTTGGACAAAAGCGGAAAAACTTCTTCCTCCGGTCTTCTGTCCAGGGGGCTGTACTGCATCATGATGGTAGCTGGATTTGCAATTTGCAGCACCTTCCTGATGACATTGGGACGTATAGAAGAAATCCCGTATGCCCTGATTTTACCCTGGGTTTTCAAACTTTCGAAGGCTTCAAAAACCTCTTCTAAAGGGTCTTCTAAAGTCCCCCCGTGCAATTGGTACAAATCGATATAGTCGGTATTCAGCCGCTTCAAGCTATCTTCCACAGCTTTTAGGATATAATCCTTTCTGGGGTTCCAGTCCCAACCGTTCCCATCCGGCCTCCATTGGTTTCCCACCTTAGTCGCGATGGTCAAGCGATCTCTTTGGGTTCGTATAGCCGCTCCTACCAGTTCCTCATTCAGTCCCTGCTGATACAGGTCTGCTGTATCCAGCAGGTTGATCCCGGCTGCAATCGCCCTTTCCAGGATGGCTTGGGATTCCTTTGGCTTGGCTGGCAGAGACATGCATCCCAGGGAAATCGGGCTGATCTGCATGGACAGGCCAGGTATTTTTCTTTTTTCCATGTATTCAAATAGTGATTTTTAAATCTATAATTCAAACACTTTGATTGATCTCTGTTTATTAAATAGTTAATAATTGAAGAAATTAGATGCATTCTTTCTTTAATCTCTATTTTTGAATTCTTAAACCTAGAAACATGAAGAGAATAGCTGTATTTACCTCCGGAGGGGATAGTCCTGGCATGAATGCCTGTATCAGGGCGGTCGTGAGAACGGCAATTTTTAAAGGAATAGAAGTATATGCAATACATAGAGGATATGAGGGGATGATAGATGGTGACATCAAGCGCATGCAGTCTCACTCCGTGAGTAATATTGTACAGCGTGGTGGCACCAAACTCAAGTCTGCAAGATCGCAGGAATTCCGTACTCCAGAAGGCAGAAAGAAAGCTTATGACAATCTGATGCTTCATGGCATAGAAGGCTTAGTGGCCATTGGTGGTGACGGGACCTTTACCGGAGCAAAATTGTTTTACGAAGAATTCGGAATTCCTACCGTAGGATGTCCCGGAACTATAGATAATGACCTCTATGGTACAGACTACACCATCGGCTTCGATACTGCCGTCAATACGGCTTTAGAAGCCATAGATAAAATCAGGGATACCGCGGCTGCGCATGACCGGATCTTCTTTATAGAAGTGATGGGAAGAGATGCAGGTTTTATCGCAGTGGAGTCAGCCATAGGCGGAGGAGCGGAATTTGTAATGGTGCCCGAGACCAAAACTGACCTGGATGCGGTGGTCAAATCACTCAAGCACCTTCGTAAATCAAAAACCTCTAGTATCATAGTAGTGGCTGAGGGTGACGATGCCGGAAATGCCCAGACGGTCATGGAGATCGTCAAAGATAAATTACAAGATTCAACCAAGGACTTCAAGGTGACCACACTAGGCCATATTCAGCGGGGCGGAAGCCCCACAGCTAGAGATCGAGTGCTTGCAAGTAGATGCGGAATGGCTGCTGTAGAGGGATTACTGGAAGGTTACCAATTCCACATGGCCGGTGTCATCAATCAAGAAGTTGTCTACACGCCATTTGCAGACTGCATTGGCAAATCAAAACCACTAATCCAGGACCATCTGAAACTGGTAGAAATCCTAAGTATATAAAATGGGATACATTCCACTATTTGTTATGCTGGGGGGAGCTTGCGTGCTGTTTTATCTCACGGTGAAAAACTCCCTCCAGCGAAAACTCAACCTGCAAAAAGAGTTACTTTTCAAATTGAATTCACTCAACCCCGAACTGGGCTTCGTGGTTCAGGATCAAGCTGACCCTGATTCGCTGGTACAAGCACTCAAGCAAAGACCGCTCAAAGAAAGTGTAGCTAAAAAAGCCCTCAAAATCATCCGGGAAATGAAGCTTAACCGCAATCAATATAATACCCTTCTACGCAAGGCTCCTTATAACTGGGTAGGCAAAATCGCTGGTTTTCAGTCCATCTGAGTAGCCAAAAAGCTCATAATCCCCTCCTGATCCTCCGGGGAAAACCAATTAATCTCATGGTCTTTTTTAAACCAGGTCAATTGGCGTTTGGCGTAGCGTCTGGAATTTCTTTTTAACAGACGGATGGCCTCCTCTTGATCGTATTCACCAGCCAGAAACCCGAAAATCTCCGAATAGCCCACGGTCTGCAGCGCATTCAGATCCCGCTGTGGATAAAAAAGCTTAGCTTCCTCAAAAAGCCCCTTTTCTATCATCCTATCCATCCTGAGATCTATCCGGCTATACAATTCATCTCTGGATCTTTCCAGTCCTATTTTAACCACCTTGAAGGGACGTTCCTTCTTTTTTTTCACCCGGAACGAACTGAATTTTTTTCCCGTACCCTTCCAGATTTCCAATGCCCTCATGAGTCGTTGAGGATTTTTTTGGTCCACCACTGCGTAATATTCCGGATCCTTTGCCTGCACTTCATTTTGTAAAAATTCCAGGCCTTTTTCCTCATATTCCTGGATGATTTGTAGCCTGATTGCTGGCGGTACCTCCGGCATTTCATCCAAACCGTTCACTACTGCATCGGCAAACAACCCAGAACCGCCAGTCATGATTACCACGCGGTGCTTTGCAAACAGCCGGCCTAGCAAGGCTATGGCCTCTTGCTCAAACTGCCGCACATCGTAGGGATCCTGAATAGACAAGCTATTGATAAAGTGATGTGGCACTTCGGCTAATTCTTCAGGGCTTGGTTTTGCCGTACCCAGCTCCAATTCCCGGTAAAATTGCCGGCTATCGCAGGAGACAATCTCTGTTTTGAATTTTTTGGCTAGATTTAGACAGACTTCGGTTTTTCCTACCGCAGTCGGCCCTACTACCAGAAGTAAAATTGCTTGATCAATCAAAATAGAGGCTAGGTATGACTTTGCCCAAAAATCCAAAGTATTGGCATGAAAACCAAAACCGTATTAATAGTAGAGGATAATAATCTCAATCGAAAGCTATATGAAAGTCTGATCGCACAGGTAACTCCCTGCGTGTCTGCGAAAAATGGAATTCAGGCCTTGAGCTATTGTTTGGAAAGCAAATTTGACTTGATCCTCATGGATATTCAGCTGCCCCAAATAGACGGAATCACCACCATGAGAAGGATTCGAAAAGAGACGCCCCAAAACTGCCCCATCATTGCTATCAGTGCCTTTGCGAAGCCTCAGGACAGGGCGAAGTTTATCAACATAGGCTTTGACGAATTCCTCTTGAAACCTATAAAACCCAAGGATTTTCTACTTTTCATAGAAAATTTCCTTCATGAGCAATGCGGAAATTCATCGGATCAAAACCCAACTAACCAGGCAGACCTTATTTTAGACAGGGACACCTTCAGTCAGCTCAGCAAATTCAATAATACCCAGGCAGTCAAAGCTGTTTATGATGATTTTGTCCTGGAGATGGATACATTGACTAAATTGATCCATCAACTGCTACAGGAAGGAAATCTGGAAGAAATTGCGAAAAACCTGCACACAATTAAGGGGAATTCTGGAACTTTAGGTGCGAATACCATTTATAAGATCTCTTCTGAAGCCGAGCAATTTGCTTTAGACCATAACTGGCCCCAACTTGAAGAGGCGATTCAAATGCTAAACTGCGAAAAGAAAATTTTTGAAGAATACATAAAAGATGAAAAAACTTTTGAACCATGAGTAATTCCCCTAAAATACTCGTTGCTGAAGACAGCTCTGTAATCATCAACTTGACAAAAAGTATACTTGCCTTTGAAAATTTTGAAATCAAGTCTGCTCGAAACGGCAAGCAGGTCTTGGAGCAATTGGAAAAAGATGACATAGACCTGATCCTAATGGACATCAATATGCCTGTTATGGATGGAGTAAGCTGCACTCAGGCCATCAGGAAACTGGAAGATCCGGTCAAATCAAACCTTCCCATTATTGCTATTTCCGGAAATCTAAAAAACTACACCCTAGACGAGTTTCGCAATTTGGGTTTCTCTGATTTCCTGCAAAAACCCCTGGATTACGATCAGGTATTGGCATTAGTAAAAAAACACCTCAGCTGATATGGCAGTAAAATACACCAAGCATTTTTTGGACAAACTTGAAAACCTCTTTGCATCATCTGACTACATGCTGCGGTACGAGAAGGGTAATTTCAAATCCGGCTACTGTGTATTGAATGACGCCAAAATTGTAATCGTAAATAAATATTTCCCGCTCGAAGGAAAAATCAATGCACTCATAGACATACTCATGGAGCTAAACCTGGACCCAAAAGATTTTCAGGACAAGTCCAATCATGATTTTCTGACCGAGCTGAGACAAACCAAACTTAAATTTTGAGAGTAACCTTTCTAGGCACCGGCACATCGCAAGGCGTACCCGTCATAGGCTGTGCCTGCCCCGTCTGTCAATCCTTAGACTTTAGAGATAAAAGATTTCGCTCTTCCATCCATATCCAAATCGGCGATACCAGTCTGGTAATCGATACCGGGCCGGATTTCCGCACTCAGATGCTGAGAGCAGGAATTACCCACTTGGATGCGGTGCTCTACACCCACGAGCACAAGGACCACACCGCTGGCCTGGATGACATCAGGCCTTTCAATTTCCGTCAGCAAAAAGACATGCCCATTTTCGCCAAAAAACAGGTGCTGGAGCAAATCCAACGGGAATTCTCTTACATTTTCACCGGCAAAAGATATCCCGGAGTGCCCCAGGTGGAGACCGTGGAGATTTCAGATAGGCCATTCACCCTGGCCGGAATCACCATCACTCCTATCCCGGTTTTTCATTATAAATTGCCGATTTTCGGATTTAGAATAGGAGATTTCACCTACATCACAGATACAAACTACATTCCTGAGGAATCATTGAAACTACTGGAAGGCACCAAGACCCTGGTACTAAATGCCTTGCAAAAAGACCCGCACATTTCACATTTCACGCTGGAAGAAGCTATAGAAATGGCTCAGAAAATCGGAGCAGAGGAGACCTATTTCACACATATTTCGCACAAGCTGGGCCTTCATCGTAGCGTGGATCAGGAATTGCCGGAGGGAATAGCCTTGGCCTATGATGGTCTTCAGCTAACTTTGGACTGATGCATCTCAATTACCATTTCCTCAAATTCCTTTGCCCGGAATTGCAGCTGGCTTTCAAGGGCAAAACCATAGTTTCTTGCTTTTCGCAAAATAAGGATGAACTCCTCATCGAAACTGAAGATGAGGGGGAAAGCAGGTTTATCCGTGCGCATTTCCTAGCTCCTCAAATTTACTTTTCCTTTCCACAGAATTTTCAGCGGGCAAAGAGAAACAGCATCAATCTGTTCCCTGAAATCATCCATGATGTCATCCTGGAGTGCAGCGTTTTTGATTTTGAAAGAGCCTTTTGCTTTCTCTTGAAATCCGGCAATAGATTGGTCTTTAAACTGCATGCCAACCGCAGTAATGTGCTGCTTTATCCGGAAAATTCTAGCCTCCCCAGCACTTTGTTCAGAAACAATATTTCAGAAGATAAAGAACTGGGATTCAGTAGTCTAAACAAGAATTTTGATTTAAGCAAAAGTGCTTTTATCGAATTAGAAGGCAATGCGTCCAGGTTTTTGCCGACTTTGGGAGCCTTGCCTAGAAAATGGCTAAAAGAGAGAAATTATCCCTACACAGACCTGGAGACCAAATGGAACTTGATGCAGGAGTTATTGGACATGCTGGACACACCGCTTTTTTCTTTGGTAGAGAAAAATGAAGAAGTGCAGCTGTCTTTGCTACCTGAGGAGGAGGTAATCAAAAGCTTCTCCAGCCCCATAAAAGCAGTCAATGAGCTTTTCTATCTGGCTTTGGTCAGAGGGAACTTTGAACGAGAAAAAAAGTCTCTGCTCAAAAAATACCAAGAGCAAGTAAAGCGCAGCAAATCCTACGTAGAAAAATCCACCAAGAAACTGGAAGAACTTAGGAATTCAGCCCCTCCCTCCCAGCTTGCGGATGTGATCATGGCAAACTTACATGCCTTTCAAAATGGAAATTTAGAGGCTGAATTGCTGGATTTTTACAGTGGAGAGCAAGTCAAAGTGAAACTAAAGCCCAATCAAAAACCCCAAGATCTGGCCGCATCCCTGTACCGCAAAAGCAAAAACAGAAAACTGGAATGGCAGCAGCTGGAAAAGACCATCTCCGCCAAAAAGGAGCAGCAACTTTTATTTGAGCTTAAAATAGAAGAACTGGATAACATAGGGGATTTTAGAGGACTGAAAGCCTTCAAAAAACAAAATGGTGAGGACAAAGCATTGCAAAAGGAAAGTGTCATCCTGCCGTTCAAAGCTTTTGAATTTGAAGGCTTTTCGATTTGGGTGGGCAAGTCCGCCCAGGCAAATGATGAAATGCTCCGCGGATACAGCAAAAAAGATGACCTCTGGCTGCATGCCCGTATGGTCCCCGGCTCTCATGTTTTGATCAAAGCTTCGGGCATGAAAATCATTCCCGCAGGAGTTTTGGAAACAGCAGCTCAGCTCGCAGCCTTTTACTCGAAAAACAAAAATGAATCCCTGGCTCCTGTGATCTATACCGAAGCAAAATTTGTAAGGAAAGTGAAAGGCTCACCAGCAGGATCAGTGGTAGTAGAGAAAGAAAAAGTACTGATGGTGGTTCCCAAAGGCCCAGAAGAGCTTTTTGGCAAAGGAGATTAATTGATGCCAAAGCTTCGCATGAGTTGCTAGCGACTCATCTGACCGGAGGATGCTTGAAAAATCCTCCAAAAAAAAGCCTCATCACTGAGGCCTTTTTTTTGGAGGTATGGTTTTCTTATTCCACAATGTGGATTTTTAGCATATTGGTTTTACCATTTGCTTTCAGGGGCATGCTACCCGTATTGACAATGACATCGCCAGAATTCACGTGGTCGTCCTTTTTCAGCGTGTTCTCAATGTCTTTGAAGGTGGCATCAGTGGATACCTGGTCTTCGTAGAAGTACGCTCTTACTCCCCATACCAGGCTCATCTGCGTAATCAAAGGCTTATTCTTAGTGAATACGAATACATCGGCAGAAGGTCTGTGGGATGCTATTCTAAAGCCAGTGAAACCGGATGCGGTAATTCCCACTATGGCTTTGGCTTTCACATTTCTAGAAAGTCTAGAAGCCATCAAAATCAAATTATTGCTGAGGAAGGTGTCGTCATCTTCAGCTATTTTATAAAGGTTGTGATAGATATCTGCATTTTCTTCCAGGTAGCTGATGATGCTGCTCATGGCTTTAACCGCATTTACCGGGTATTTTCCAGAGGCTGTTTCTGCTGAAAGCATCACTGCATCAGCTCCATCGAGTACAGCTGTAGCCACATCATTGGTCTCTGCGCGGGTAGGACGAGGATTCACGATCATGCTCTCCATCATTTGAGTAGCGATGATCACCGGCTTGCAGGCCAGTTTACACTTCTCTACGATTCTCTTTTGCCATAATGGAACTATCTCCATAGGAACTTCCACTCCCAGGTCTCCACGAGCCACCATGATGGCATCGGTAGCTGCTATGATCGCGTCGATATTTTCCAAAGCCTCAGGCTTTTCGATTTTTGCCACGATCTTACATACTTTACCTTGCGCTTCGATTCGCTCTCTCAGGTCTTCTATGTCCTCTGCAGATCTTACGAAAGAAAGTGCAATCCAATCCACTTCCATTTCCAGGCCAAAGGCCAGGTCTTCTATATCTTTTTCAGTCAGTGAAGGCGCGCTTACCTTGGTATTGGGCAGGTTGATTCCTTTTCTAGACTTCAGGATCCCCCCATGCACCACAGTACAGTTTACATTTTTACCGTCAGTATCTATCACTACCACTTCCAGATTCCCATCATCAATCAGGATTCTATCACCGGTCTGCACATCATTGGGGAGATTTTGATAGACGGTACTTACCAGGCTACTGCTCCCTACCACAGGGTCATTGGTAATGGTAATGGTCTCTCCCGGTTTTATTTCCACCCCATTATTTTCAACCTCTCCTACTCTGATTTTCGGGCCTTGCAAATCTTGCAAAATCCCAAGATTTAAATTTTCTTCCTTGTTGATCCTACGGATGATTTTCACGACCTCAGCATGGATGTCATGAGTACCGTGCGAAAAATTAAGACGAAACACATTAGCTCCAGCGGCAGCCAAACTTTTTATCGTCTCATAATTATTGGAAGCAGGGCCTATAGTAGCGAGAATCTTGGTTTTATTGAAATTGCTCATTAGAGAATTAATATGTTAATAGGTTTTCTTTTGATTTTAGTTTGTTTACATCCAGCTTCATCACGTTTTGAATGAATGGGTTTTTCGCCAGCTGGTTGGCAAATGTATTAATACTTATTTGAAAGGTCTCGTCCTGCAGTAAAAGGAAATAGTCCATTGATTTCAATTCGGGCACCAGGTAGGCTACCTGATTGGTGGAGTTTAGGGCTTTATTTTTCAGCAGCTGAACAAATCCATGGGGTAAAGAAAGGAAATATTGGGAGATTTTCAGCGTAGGAGCGGTCATAAATTCCAGTTCAAGATCTTCCCATTGCACCAAATCCAGCTGTAAATCCCTATTGATCAGCCAGGCCATTTTATAGTCCTTTACAGGGGATACAAGCCCTAAAAGCTCAAAGTCATACGTATGTTCTACTAGTAGTTTGGTCTTCTTCATTGAGGAAGAAAATGAATGAAAACAAAGTTAGAAATTATATTCCAACTTGGAGGAATGACTAATTGCATAAAAATTTACTTCGTTCTTTTCTTTGTCAATTAGGCATTAAATATATTTCTTTGCGAAGTGTTATTAACTAAACTGATCACAAAATGTCTGAAATTGCACAAAAAGTAAAAGCCATCATTGTTGACAAACTTGGCGTAGAAGAGTCTGAAGTAACTCTAGAAGCAAGCTTCACCAATGACCTTGGTGCTGATTCTCTTGATACTGTAGAATTGATTATGGAATTCGAAAAAGAATTCAACATCTCTATTCCAGATGATCAGGCGGAGCAGATCGGTACTGTTGGACAAGCAGTAACCTACTTGGAAGCTAACGTAAAATAATAATTCCTAAATTCATTCCATGAATTTAAAAAGAGTTGTTGTAACAGGTATAGGTGCCCTCACACCAATAGGCAATACCGCAGATGAATTCTGGACGGGACTGGCTAATGGTGTGAGCGGTGCTGCGCCGATTACCAAATTCGACGCATCCCTTTTCAAAACCCAATTTGCCTGCGAGCTAAAAAATCTCGACATAGAGCAATTTATTGATCGAAAGGAAGCTCGAAAAATGGATCCATTCACTCAGTATGCCATGATCTCTGCAGATCAAGCTATGGCAGATTCTGGACTGGATCTTGAAAAAATCGATACATCCAGAGCCGGAGTGATCTGGGGATCAGGAATCGGCGGGTTAAAAACCTTCCAGGACGAAGTGACCTACTTTGCCCAGGGAGATGGCACACCGCGGTTCAATCCTTTCTTTATCCCCAAGATGATCGCTGATATCAGCGCCGGTTTTATATCTATTAAATATGGTTTTCGCGGTCCAAACTTTGTAACAGTTTCTGCCTGCGCCTCCGCCACCAATGCCCTGATTGATGCATTTACTTACATCAGAATGGGCAAAGCAGATGTTTTCATCAGCGGCGGATCCGAAGCGGCAGTGACTGAAGCGGGTATTGGTGGATTCAATGCCATGAAAGCCCTCTCCCAGAGAAATGATTCTCCTGAGACTGCCTCCAGACCTTTTGATAAGGACAGAGACGGTTTTGTATTGGGTGAAGGAGCTGGAGCATTGGTTCTGGAAGAATATGAGCACGCAAAAGCACGCGGAGCCAAAATCTATGCTGAGCTAGTCGGTGGCGGAATGACTGCCGATGCTTACCACATCACTGCACCACATCCGGAAGGACTGGGTGCCAGCAATGTGATGAAAATCGCTTTGGAAGATGCCAATTTGAAACCTGAAGAGATTGATTACATCAATGTCCACGGTACTTCTACACCACTAGGTGATGTAGGAGAAATCAAAGCCATCCAGCAGATTTTCGGAGAGCATGCTTACAAGCTGAACATTAGCAGTACCAAGTCCATGACTGGTCACCTGCTCGGAGCAGCTGGTGCTATAGAAGCTATCGCGTGTATTCATGCATTGAATAAAGGCATGGTGCCTCCTACGATCAATCACTTCACAGATGATGAAAGCTTTGATCCTAGGCTTAATTTGACTTTCAACAAAGCTCAAAAGAGAGATCTTAATTATGTGTTAAGCAATACTTTTGGATTTGGAGGACACAACTGTTCTGTCATTTTCAAGAAGTATAATTAAGCCCGATTTTGAAATTGCTTCAAAACCTCGGAATTACTAATCTCTTCTTGAGTAAAAAAGATAAAAGGCTTGCTGCCTCCATCAAACTGATGACGGGGAGCAGGCCTTTTAATTTATCCCTATACAAGCTGGCACTCACCCCTTCAAGCTTGGGCGAAGAAACCTCCCAAGGATTTCGGATTTCAAATGAACGACTGGAGTTTCTAGGCGATGCCATCTTGGGAGCCGTCATTGCCGAGTATCTCTTTCTCAAATTCCCCTACAGAGATGAGGGTTTTCTTACAGAAACCAGATCCAAACTGGTCAACCGGGAGACCCTTAATTCCACAGGAATAAAAATCGGGCTCAGAAAAGCTTTAGACCTAGAAATAGGCGATAGAAACTTCACCGCAAACAAATCACTTTTCGGTGATATGCTGGAGGCATTTCTAGGCGCCATATACCTGGACAAAGGCTATCATTTTACCAAAAAATTCATCCTGCAACGCATCCTTCTGCACTTCGATGTGGAAAGTATGATCTCCACCACGACGAACTATAAAAGTAAAATCATAGAGTGGTCGCAAAAGGAAAACAAGGAAGTAGAGTACGTAGTACTTCGGGTAAATGGCAATCAGAGGTTTAAAGAGTTTATCGTGGCACTGATGGTCGAAGGTGGTGAAGTAGCGCAAGGAAAAGGCAGTACCAAAAAGAAAGCTGAACAGGAAGCCTCCAAAAATGCCTGCGAAACCTTAAATATTGCCACTTAGCTGAGTACTTTTGAGCTTCATTAATTACGCTACATGACTCCAATCAAAATAGCAGGTGCCACTGTCAACCAGACTCCCCTAGACTGGAAAGGAAATCTCAACCGGATCATACAGGCCATAGAAGAGGCTAAAAGGCAAGAGGTGGAGGTCCTTTGCCTCCCAGAACTGGCTATTACAGGCTATGGTTCTGAAGATCTCTTTTTGAGCTATTGGTATCCCAAAAAAGCACTGGCCCAGCTAGAAAGCTTGCTCCCACACTGCCAGCATATCACCGTAGCTGTAGGACTTCCCATTAGGATCAAAGAGAAGGTCTATAATGCGGTGGCAGTAATTGAAAACGGAGTGGTAAAAGGCTTTGTAGCCAAGCAATTTTTGGCCATTGATGGAGTTCATTATGAGTTCCGCTGGTTTACGCCCTGGCCAGCCAATGAAGTTACCCAGATAGACTTTCTGGGCAAGCAAGTTCCTTTTGGGGATCTGACTTTTCATCACAAAGGCATGCATTATGGGTTTGAAATCTGTGAAGATGCCTGGCGGGGAAAAATGCGCCCGGGATATAGACTTCAGGACCGCAAGGTAGATTTGATATTCAATCCCAGCGCCAGTCATTTTGCGATGGGAAAAAGCCAGCTTCGCAAAGAATTGCTGGAAGAAAGTTCCGGGATCTTTGACTGTTATTATTGCTATGCCAACCTTTTAGGAAATGAAGCAGGCAGGATGATATTTGACGGAGAAATCATGCTTGCTAAATCAGGCGAACTCCTGTTTAGAAACCAATTACTTTCATTTGAAGACGTACAGGTCAAAAGCTTCTACTTGGAACCCAAGGTGCAAGAGATCGCTCCGATCCAAAGTAAAAACGAGGAGTTTGCAGCAGCATCTTCCCTAGCTTTATATGACTACATGCGCAAAAGCAAAAGCAAGGGCTTTGTGCTCTCACTCTCAGGAGGGGCTGATTCCTCGACTATAGCAGTTCTGGTAGCAGAAATGGTCAATCGAGGGGTCAAAGAACTAGGCCTGGAGAAGTTCTGCCAAAAAGCAGGGCTTGATTATTCTAACAATTCTGAAACAGATTTAGTAGGGAAAATTCTTACTACTGCTTATCAGGGCACAAAGAACTCTTCCCTTGATACCTTTGAAAGCGCAGCATATCTAGCTAAAAGCCTAGGTGCAACTTTCTACCACTGGGAAATCGATGAGGAGGTCAAGTCCTACACTTCAAAAATAGAGAAAGCCATAGGTAGAAAATTAACCTGGGAACACGACGACATTACCCTTCAGAATATTCAGGCCAGAAGCCGTGCCCCTATCATCTGGATGCTCGCAAATCTGAACAATGCCCTGCTCCTAGCCACCTCCAACAGAAGCGAAGGCGACGTAGGTTATGCCACTATGGATGGAGACACTTCAGGAAGTATTTCACCTATTGCTGCAGTGGACAAGTATTTTGTCCTGCAGTGGCTGCAATGGGCAGAAAAGGAACTGGGTCGGGAAGGGCTATCCAAGGTCAACTCCCTACAACCTACCGCTGAACTGAGGCCTCTGGACCGTACCCAGACCGATGAGAAAGACCTTATGCCTTACTCCATCATCGTGGAAATAGAAAAAAATGCCATTCGCGACCGTAGATCCCCTATGGACGTATATCAGATTCTAATCGAGGAGATCGATATAGAACCGGTGGTATTAAAAAGTTATATCAAAAAATTCTTCCAACTTTGGTCCCGAAACCAATGGAAGCGGGAACGCCTGGCTCCTTCTTTCCACTTGGATGAATTTAATGTGGACCCAAAAACCTGGTACAGATTCCCTATTCTTTCCGGTGGGTTTACTGAAGAATTAGAACTATTAGACCAACTCTAAAAAAGAAACTATGCTAGAATTAATCATGAACTATATCGTTTGGGATCCAAACCCATCTGTAATTCCTGGCTGGTCCAGACCTCCATGGTATAGTATTTTGTTTGCAGCAGGCTTTGTCATCTCGCAGCAGTTCATGGTTCATTTCTTCAAGAAGGAAGGACAAAACCCTGAGCTGGTCGATAAACTGACCATCTACATGGTATTGGCCACTATCATAGGTGCCAGACTTGGCCATGTGCTGTTCTATGAACCGGCCAAGTACCTCAGCAATCCTATAGAAATATTAAAAGTCTGGGAAGGTGGATTGGCCAGTCATGGTGCAGCCTTTGCGATCTTATTTGCACTTTGGCTTTACGCCAAAAGAACTCCAGGGCAGAGCTACTTATGGGTAGTGGACCGGATAGTGATCGTGACAGCCATGACCGGTGCACTGATTCGATTTGGAAATCTGATGAACTCCGAAATTGGAGGAAAGGATACCGGAACCGATTATGGAATCGTATATGCCTGGGATACTGAAGAGCTACTCTCTACCCTGAAAGTACCCGTAGAGTCCATTGACCCCTACAAGCCAGATGACCGAGCAAGCGAGCAGGTGGACAATGGAATAGTGCCAGTAAATATTGACCTGAAAATCAACAAGGGACAGTATGAGCTGGAAGATCTGCAAAACACACTTACTCGGGACATTAAATATGCATTGACCCAGTTTGCCAGCAGTCAAGAATACCTAGCTGAGCCAGTGGAATCTCCTCTTGATATGGCTATCAAAGACAAGGGGGACCACTATTTGGTCACGGTCAGAACTTTTGGGAGAACTAAGCACCCAACCCAAATCTATGAATCCATCTCCTATTTCGTGATTTCCCTGGTTCTATTCTCCATTTGGAACAAGTACAAGGAACGCCTTCCTGAAGGCATATTGCTAGGATTATTTCTGATTTCTGTCTTTGGGATGCGCTTTATCTGGGAATTCTTCAAAGTAAGCCAAGTGGATTTTGAAGATTCCATGGCCTTTAACATGGGGCAGTTACTCAGTATTCCATTAGTAATAGCCGGCATCATTCTGGTAGGAAGAGCGCTAAAAAGTGGCTTAAAGCCAGAAAAAATTTAAGGGACAGGATCATGTCCGTGCCCTCCCCAGGGATGGCAACGGGCAATCCTTTTGATGCCCATCCAGCCCCCACGAAATACACCATGCTTCAGTATCGCTTCCTTAGTATATTGGCTGCAAGTAGGTGTAAAACGGCAACTTGAAGGAAACAGTGGGGAAATGGTATATTGATAGACCAAGACTGGAAATATAGCTATCTTTCGAAGTATGGATTTTGCCATAAGTAAACGTATGTTGCAGGCGGATTCAAAAGTAACCAAATATCACCAATCAGAATTCCCTCTTGATCCTCAAGAATAAAAATAGCATTTACTTCGCTTTCATTGCTTTTGCATTTCTCTGGCTTAGCTGGGGACCTACTGCTCAGGCGCAGGGAGATACATCTTTGGCACCAGCCCAACTATCCTCTACCCCGGATAGTGTGAAGGTCAATAATATTTTCATCATAGGAAATGAGAAAACCAGAAAGAGCGTGATACTCCGCGAACTGGATTTCAGCACCGGGTTTTACTACGATTGGAACACCTTCCTGGAAATTCTCCTTGCCGACGAAAAGAAAATTTATAACCTGCAGCTCTTTACTTCTGTGGACATCACACCTCTGATCACCGGGGACAGTGAAGTAGAGATTTTGATCACCGTCAAGGAGCGTTGGTACATTTTACCGCAGATTATTTTTGAGTTGGCAGATAGAAACTTTGCCGAATGGTGGACCAATCAGGGCAGGGATTTTTCCCGAGTCAACTTTGGCCTACGCCTCAGCCATAGCAATGTGGGTGGAAGAAATGAAAAACTGAAGTTTGCAGGTCAGCTGGGTTTCACCAAAGCCTTAGACCTACAGTACAGCATTCCATACATTGATAAAAAACAAAAGCATGGATTGGCCGCTCAGATCAATTTCCGTGAAAACAAAACTATTCCGCTCAAATCCGAATACAACAAGCAGGTCTTTTACACGGATGAAAATGAGGATATCATCAAGAAAAGCTTTGCGGCAGCACTTCGGTACACCTACAGAAGGAGTTACTACAATTACCATTTTCTGACCTTGGGCTATAGCAATACCTGGGTGGATCCGGAGGTGCTGGAAGTCAACCCCGATTACTTTCAGCATGGTAGCAATAAACTGCGGTATGCCTACGCCACCTACACCTTCAGACACGACCGCAGGGACAATGTATCCTATGCTACCAGTGGGGAGTTCCTTCAGGCTTCGGTGACCAAGTACGGCATCATCTACACCGAGGAACTCGATGAAGTAGAGGTCAATCTGACTGCCAATAAATATTTCAAAATATCTGATAAGTTTCACTTCAACACCGGGCTTACTGCAGATTGGTTTCTGAGTCAAAGCCAGCCTTATACTTTAGTGAGAGGAATTGGCTATCGCCCAAATTTCATTCGAGGCTATGAGTTAAATGTAGTCGAAGGGCAGCAGCTGTATGTTCACAAAAACAGTTTTAGGTGGAAATTTGTAGACTGGAAAATCGACCTATCTGACATGATCAGCCTGGAGCAGTTCAATACCATTCCTATTCGCCTATACCTCAGCGCCAATTTTGATCATGGCTATGTGAAGGATAGAAATCATATCCCTGAAAACTCCAGACTCGCCAACAAGTACTTGATGGGGTATGGAACCGGGATAGATCTGGTAGGATTCTATGATGCTGTATTGAGGTTTGAATACTCTTTCAACAACAGTGGAGAGGGGAATTTCTTCTTCAATTTTAATGCTCCCTTCTAATCTTGCTTCTCTACCTTCTGCTAAAACTTAAAAAATAAAGCAGGCCAAAATTATCTGAAAACCAAGTTTTTAACTAAATTAGTTAAGCACTTTTTTTCAGCTATCATGAAGCATCTGATTTTTCTAAGCTTCCTGCTTTTAATTCAGACTAGCGTAATGGCGCAGATCAGCCCCATTACACAGGTTCATGGTGCCAGGGCTCAAGCCATGGGAAATATGCGTGTGCACGGCAAGGATGCCTGGAGCTATTTCAATAACCCTGGTGGCTTAGCCTATCTAGAGCAAGCGCAGATCTCCACGGGATTTGACCATAGGTATGGGCTCAAAGAGCTGAGCACTTTGGATCTCACTGGCAGTTTCCCTACCGAACACGGAGTACTAGCCCTTGGCGTTTCACGCTTTGGAGGAAAGCTATTCAATCAACAAAGTCTCGGAATCGCCTTTGCCAATAAGCTGGGCATTGTGGCCATCGGAGGGAAGGCGGAGTGGTTTCAAACCCAAATGGAAGGCTTCGGAACCGGCAATAATCTAATTCTTAGCCTGGGAGGTATCGCCGAGCTAAGCCCTGAGTTTTCAATTGGAGCGAGCTTTTTCAATTTAAACCGGGCAAAACTAAGTCAGGCAACAGAGGAAAGATTGCCTACTGGGATTTCCATGGGCATCAACTACCAACCCGTACCACAACTTCAGCTTCAGGCCGAGGTGGAAAAAGATATTGAGGTAAAGCCAGTAGTCAAGCTGGGGATTGAGTATGTCCTTCGTGATTGGGTTTTACTCCGCACAGGCATCAACAGCAATCCTTCGAGGATGTTCTTTGGACTAGGAATTAAGCTGGATCAACTGAGTTTTGACTATGCATATGGGCAAAACCAACCTCTGGGTACCACACATCATATTAGTTTAGGGCTCAAATTGGGAAAGTGATGTTGAGGATTGCGCTGGTGTTTTGGTTTATAGTACTTTCACTTCCATGGGTTTTGGCCCAAAATCCTCCGCGGGAAGAAATAGACATTGAAGATTTTATTGAACGGCTGTTCCCGGTTCAGGATGATGATCTGGATTTCGAATCCATTTACGAGGTACTTTTTCAGTTGTACCAAAACCCAATAGCCATTAACCAAGCCAGTGCAGAGGTGCTCGCAGCAAGTTACCTTTTGGCACCAGATCAAATCAACAACCTCATTGCGTATCGGGAGAATAATGGCCCACTGATTTCCCTGTATGAGTTGCAGGCAGTTCCTGGTTTTGACCTCAACACCATCCAGCGAATCCTGCCTTTTCTCAGTATTTCCGCAGGGCTAAATACCCAAACACAACCGCTGTGGAAGAGAATAGTCACCGAAGATCAAGCCTACCTCCTATTCCGACACCGAAGGGTATGGGAAAAGCGGCGGGGTTTTACGCCTGCTGATACCAGTTCCACGGGTAAAGTTTCCAGTCGCTATCTGGGCGATCCCAATGATTTATACCTCAGGTTTAGAATCCAACATCCCAGAGACTTCAGTATTGGAATCACACTGGACAAAGATCCCGGAGAGCAGTTTAAATGGGAAACAAAATCTGCCCGTTATGGCTTTAACTTTCTGTCATTTCATCTGGTGAAATATTATATCGGCAAATGGAAAACCATTGCTTTAGGTGATTTTCAGGCTCAATTTGGTCAAGGGCTGGTTTTTGGTGCCGGCTATGGCTTGGGCAAAGGTGCTGAAACTGTGCCTACAGTGAGAAAAAGCAGTGTGGGAATCCTCCCCTACACTGCAGCGCTGGAATTTGGCTTTTTTAGGGGCACGGGGATCACCTACCAAAGCGGAAAATGGCAGGCCAGCCTCATTGCTTCTTTTGCGCCAAGGGATGGAAGGATTGCAGCGGAGCGGGACACCTTAGAAAATGAAGATTTGACCATAAGTTCATTTAACCAGAGTGGCCTGCACAGAACAGAGAGTGAATTGAGCACCAAAAATCAATTCCGTGAATTTAGTCTGGGTGGAAACGTACAGTTTGCTCCCAATTCCAAACTGCAAGTAGGCACAAATTACCTGTTTACCCGTTTTGATCACCCTTGGGTAAAAACGCCCACTCCTTACAATCAATTTGATTTTGCAGGTAAACAAAACTCAGTCGCAAGTCTTTACCTGAATTACAATTGGAAGAATTTCTTCTTTTTTGGAGAAAGCGCGCAATCTGCATCTGGAGGAACAGGCACCATTTTAGGCCTGGTTTCCAGTCTTAGTAGGCAGATTGACTTTTCTTTGCTTTGGAGGAAATACTCGCGCGACTTTCACAGTTTTTATGCCAATGCATTTGCAGAAGCGACACGGCCTGCAAATGAGCAGGGCGTGTATTTGGGGGTTGAGATCAAGCCTATTTCGAAGTGGAAAATCAATGCCTATTACGATTTCTTCAAGTTCCCTTGGTTGCGGTACCGGGTGTATGCACCATCGGTAGGGTATGAATGGTTAGGCAGAATTACCTTCAGCCCAAACCGGTCCCTCAGTGCATTTTTTCAGATCCGGGAAGAACAAAAAGACAGAAATCTAGCAGACTCGGGTGAGCCTGCCCTGACCTACCAAGTGAAGCCGGTAAACAAGGTCAATGGTACGCTGAGTTTTCAATATCAGGTCAACAAAGCCTTTTTCATCAGGTCAAGGATTTTATTTTCCAGGATCAACTTTAATGAGAAAAAAAGTACAGGCTTTCTGATGTTTCAAGATGCGCAGTATCAATTTGGAAAATCCAGAATCACGGGAAGAATTGCACTATTCGACACAGATGATTACGATTCTAGACTTTATGCTTATGAAAACAATGTACTCTGGACCTTTTCCATCCCTCCGTACTTTGGCCAGGGGATGCGCTATTATGTGGTAGCTCAGCATCAACTTACTCCCCAGCTCACTGCGTATTTCCGCTTTGCCAAAACCAACTACACCGACCGGGAAAGCATAAGCTCAGGCTTACAGACTATAGAAGGTTCCGCCCAGACTGAAACTACTTTTATGCTCAGGTACATGCTTCATCCTTAAATTTCCATCAATGGTATTCATCTGGCCTTAGATTTTTGATAATTTGTCATCAAACCACCAAACCCTATGAATAAAAAACTACTACTCGGTGCATTTTTGCTGTTTTCGCTAAAACTAGCCTATGGACAAAGCCTAAATCTATCCGAAATGAACAAGCAGGATGGATTCGTTCCTTTTTATCTGGATGAAGAAAAAGGGAAAATATATCTAGAAATAGACAAGCTAGATGAGGAGTTTTTATACGTCAACTCCCTGACAGCCGGAATAGGATCCAATGACATCGGTCTGGACCGTGGGCAGTTAGGGAACACCAGAATCGTGGAATTCAGAAAGACCGGAAACAAGGTCTTTTTGGTACATTTAAATTACGACTTCAGAGCTTACTCTGACAATCCTGCGGAGGTACAATCTATCAAAGATGCCTTTGCTGAATCCGTCTTGTGGGGCTTCGAAATCACGCAAGTTGAAGGTGAAAAAATCATAGTAGACGCCACTAGCTTTTACCTTCAGGATGCCCATGGAGTCGCTGATCGACTGAGCAGAGGCAGACAAGGTTCATTTCGAACAGATGCAAGTCGCTCCGCTCTTTATCTCCCCATGACCAAAAACTTTCCGGAAAACACAGAAGTGGAAGCTACTATTACTTTGACTGGTCAGGCCACCGGATCTTACCTAAGGTCGGTCACGCCTAGTCCGGATGCGGTGACTGTAAGGCAGCGGCATTCCTTTATACAGCTTCCTGATGATGAATATCAGCCTAGGGAATTTGACCCGCGCGGCGGATTTGGAAGTATTTCCTACATGGATTTCACCACTCCTATAGCTGAACCCATCATGAAGCGGTTTATCGCCAGACATAGGTTAGTCAAAAAAGACCCAAGCGCTGCTGTTTCAGAAGTAGTGGAACCTATCATTTATTACTTAGACCGGGGCACTCCAGAGCCAGTAGCTTCAGCCCTTATCGAGGGAGGAAACTGGTGGAGTCAGGCCTTTGAAGCCGCTGGGTTTAAAGATGCTTTCCGGGTAGAGCTTGCTCCAGAAGGCATGGATCTAATGGATATTCGCTACAATGTAATCCAGTGGGTTCATCGCTCTACCAGAGGTTGGTCCTATGGGGCTAGTGTACGTGATCCCAGGACTGGGGAAATTCTCAAAGGACATGTTTCTTTGGGATCGCTACGGGTAAGGCAGGATTACCTGATCGCTCAGGGACTGTTACAGCCCTTTGAGGAAGGAGCACCGGCAAATCCAGAGATGCTGAAATTGGCAGTGGCCAGGTTAAAACAATTATCTGCACACGAAATCGGTCACACCATAGGTCTGGCCCATAGCTACGCTACTTCAGCAGACGGTAGATCCTCTGTGATGGACTACCCTTACCCATTGATTACTGAAACTGCCTCTGGTGAACTAGACCTCAGTAATGCTTACGATGACAAGATCGGCGCTTGGGACAAATGGGCCATCACCTACGGGTACGGTGTACCTGCCCCGGGAGTGAGTGAGGAAGAATTTATTGAAAAAACCCTTACCGACACCTATGCTGCCGGACATCAGTTTATCACAGACTCAGACTCCAGAGCTACAAGTGGTGCGCATCCTCAGTCTCACCTTTGGGACAATGGCAGCAGTGCCCCTGAAGAACTGGAAAGAATGCTAAGTCTAAGAGCTAATAGAATGGAGACATTTGGACTGAATGCCATCCCTGAAGGCCAGCCGCATGCGCTTTTGGAAGAGATATTTGTACCACTGTACCTCATGCACCGGTATCAGATTGAAGCTACAGCCAAGCTTATTGGAGGTGTAGACTATAGATACAAAATAAAAGGCGACAATCAGCCCAATCATGGTTTAGTACACCTGGCTGATCAGGAGGCTGCTCTGGAAACCCTACTCAAAACCATCTCTACCGAAAACCTACTTGTGCCAGACCATATCCTGAAGTTAATTCCACCTAGACCCTTTGGCTATGGCAGCAATCGGGAAACATTTGTATCCAGAGTAAGTCCGATATTTGACCCTATAGCACCGGCAGAAGCCATAGTGGACCTTACTTTTGATTTTATGCTCAATGGTGCAAGAGTGAACAGGGTATACCTGCAGCATTTGCAGGACAGCAGATTGTTTGGTCTGAATGAAATGCTTACACAAATGGAGGAGCAGGTTTTTGGGAGCAACAAAACTGGAGATCTCAGCCTAGAGATAAGCCTAATGACCCAATCCAAATATGTGGATCACCTGATCGCTTTAGCAAAAAACGCTGAGGTGTCCAATACCGTCAGAGCAATAGCAAGAGGAAGGTTACACTCCATTTCCAATCGCCATGGCCGTCCAAATGAAAGTTGGAATCCCGCAGACCAGCACGCCATGTACCTCGGCGAAAAAATCCAAAGCTTTTTGGAACTGCCAGAGGAGCTTACGGTTCAGGAAACCCTTAAAGCACCAGACGGTTCCCCCATTGGGATGGATATCATGAGCTGTGATTTCGATTATTAAAGAAATTAGCTGAACAAATAGATTTAAAACCTGCCGCACAGCAGGTTTTTTTAGTATAAGCCATAAGTTTGATTCATCCTGAGGTACAATTGACCGACTGCAATGCCAAGTGATGGGACCAATCTCTAGTATTTTGATAAATTTGCTGGCAGATTGATTCATATAGGTGCGGAAAAAGAAACTTTCTTTTCCACTCCCTGTTAAACTATCCAAACTACTTTGATTGTATGAGCAACCCATTATTGGTGGATTTCACCACTCCTTTTGAAACTGCCCCTTTTGATAAAATCACCCCAGATCATTTCCTCCCTGCGATTAAAGCAGCTATCAGCGAAGCAAAGCAGGACATAGCAAACATAAAAAGCCAAGAACTGCCTACATTTGAAAATACAATTGAGGCCTTGGATGCATCAGGTAAGCGACTAGGAATCATCTCAGGCATATTTTTCAATTTGAATTCTGCCGAAACCAATGATGAGATTCAAGCATTGGCAAGAGAAATCTCCCCTCTATTGACAGAGCATAGCAATGACATCTTGCTAGACCAGGAGTTATTTCAGCGCGTAGCTCAGGTTTTTGAAATAAAGGAAACCCTGAAACTCAGCCCGGAACAGACAACGCTATTAGAAAAGACCTATAAATCATTCGTCAGAAATGGCGCAAAATTAGATACTGAGAAAGCAAAAGAATTAAGGCAACTGGACCAAAGCCTGGCCAAAGCCTCCCTGCAATTTGGCGAAAATGTACTGGCCGAAACCAACAAATATGTGCACTTCGTTTCGGAAGAAAAGGATCTGGATGGATTGCCTGAGGGCATCAAAGAAGCTGCTGCGCAAATAGCAGAAGAAAAAGGCAAACCTGGCAACTGGGCTTTCACACTTGAATATCCAAGCTATATTCCAGCCATGACCTACGCCAAAAACCGGGAACTCAGAAAAACCCTGTTTATGGCCTTTGGCACGCGCTGCGCAAAGGGTGATGAACTGGACAACCAGGAAATAATCAAAGAAATCCTGAATCTCCGGCATCAACGTGCAAAACTTTTAGGCTACAAAAGCCACGCGGATTTCGTGCTGGAAGAAAGAATGGCAAAAAGTCCTGCCCAGGTGATGTCCTTTTTGGATGAACTGCTGGTAAAGGCCAAGCCTAAGGGGAAAGAAGAAGTAGCCGAACTAGCTGCCTATGCCCAGAAGCTTGACGGCTTGGATCAATTGGAAAGATGGGACTTTGCCTATTATTCCGAATTGCTCAAAAAACAGAAATACGAAATTGACGATGAGCTGCTACGCCCATTTTTCCAACTGGAAAAGGCCATTGATGGCGTATTCCTAACGGCAGAAAAACTCTACGGAATCACCTTCACTGCAAACCCGGACATCCCGGTTTATCACAAAGACGTCACCGCCTATGAAGCCAAGGACAGCAATGGAAATTTCCTCGCAGTATTCTATGCGGACTTTTTCCCAAGACCTGGCAAAAGAAACGGTGCCTGGATGACCAGCTATCGTGGGCAAAGCCTGAAAAACGGACAGGAAGTGCGTCCGCATGTGTCCATTGTGTGTAACTTCACCAAACCTACCAAGTCCAAACCCAGCCTATTGACATTCAATGAGGTGACCACTCTGTTCCATGAATTCGGACATGCGCTGCATGGAATGATGGCAAAGGGTAGTTACGAATCTCTTTCGGGAACCAGTGTTTACTGGGATTTTGTGGAGCTTCCCTCGCAGATTTTTGAAAACTGGTGTTACGAAAAGGAATGTCTGGATCTCTTTGCTAAACACTACGAGACCGGTGAGAAAATCCCTGAAGACCTGATAGAAAAAATCAAAAAAGCTGCAAACTTCCAGCAAGGCTACCAAACCCTGAGACAGCTTAGTTTTGGGTTATTGGATATGGCTTTCCATAGTCAGGACCCAGTTCAGATTCAGGATGTTCCCGCATTTGAAAGAGAAATAATGGAACCTACAGACCTACTGCCCAAGGTACCAGGTACAGTAATGAGTACTTCTTTCGGACATATTTTCCAGGGTGGGTATGCCGCCGGATATTACAGCTATAAATGGGCTGAAGTGCTGGATGCTGATGCTTTTGAGCTATTCCAGGAGAAGGGTGTTTTTGATCAAGAAACAGCCAAATCCTTTGTGAAAAATATTCTTTCTGCCGGCGGTACTGAGCATCCGTCCATACTCTACAAGAGGTTCAGAGGCAGGGAACCGAAGCAGGATGCCTTACTGAAGCGTGCCGGATTAATTTCGAAATAAGCCTTATCTTCAATCAACTGAACTTGTTTTCCCATGACTTCCACAGGTTATAAAATGCCGCCATACCTTAAAGCGCTGACAGTGATGATTTTCATCATTGTATTAGTGTTTTTCCTCATTGTAGGCAAAAGCCTGCTGGTACCTTTATTCATGGGGGGATTCTTTGCCATATTATTCACTCCGCTAGCAATGTGGCTGGAGTCCAAAAAAGTACCGAGAATCCTATCTTGTGTGATTTCACTTCTGATGATGACCGCGCTTGTAGGTGGACTGTTGACTTTCGTGATCAGTAATGTGGCTAGTTTTACCAAAGATTTTGATAATGTCTCCGGTAGGATTACGGAATATGCCAGGGAGTTTGATGATTGGACCCAGGAAACGTTTGCTTACGACGCGGCACTTCGGGACAAAGCCAATACAGATTATCTGAAAAATATCCTCACTGAAAACAGCTCCAGCATATCAGACTTCGCACTGAAAACCGTGGGTTCGATGACCGGTTTGGTACTGATTCCTGTTTTCATGTTCTTTTTCCTCCTGTATAGGGATCATCTCACTCAGGTAATAATTCAGATCTATAGAGATAAAGATCCCGAACTGGTCAAAATGCGGATCACCAGCCTGAGAAAAGTAATCCTAAATTACATAGTAGGCGTGGTGAAGGTAATGGGGATTTTGGCGATTCTGAACATCACTGCATTCTCCATCTTAGGCATCAAGCATGCGGTGTTTTTTGGGACTTTGGGGGCTATACTGAATATCATTCCTTATGTAGGCCCCTTCTTTGGTGCCATGCTCCCAATGGTCTATTCCTTCCTGACCAAGGATAGTTTATTCTATCCTGCAGGGGTATTAGTCAGCTATCAGATTATCCAAATGATAGAAGGTAATATTCTCACACCAAAGATTGTAGGAGGAAATGTCAATCTAAATGCATTCATCACCTTCCTAGGTTTGATTATAGGAGGTACGATATGGGGAGTGGCAGGGATGATCCTGGTGATTCCTATGATGGCCATTTTGCGGGAAATATTTGATCTTTCTGATGCTACCAGACCCTTTGCTTTACTATTGGGAGAGGAAAAAGTTGAAAACCAGAATTCTGAAGAGGAACAAGAAGCCGAAGAAGTAGAAAACGAAAATGAAAAGTAAAATAGTTATTGGCATCGCTCTATGTGGCCTATTGATATCCTGCGACACGGAGGAAAACAAAAAAGGCCGTTTTCTCCTGAAAGGAAACGAGAAACTGGATGAGAATGATCCAAAAGGAGCAATGGAGTTTTATGCGGAAGCCATAGAAATTGACTCCACGTATGCAGATGCCTATTACAATAAAGCAGTGGCGCATCTGCAGCTCAACCAACTTCAGGAAAGTATTGCGGATTTGACTTTGGCCATAACTTACAAGCCTGCTTACCGAGACGCATACTTCCAAAGAGGCCTGAATTACCTGGATAACGGGGAGTTTTACAAAGCCAGGGAAGATGCTGCATTTCTTCTCAACAATGATGGGGACAACTGGAAAAGTCACTTCCTGAACGGCTTGGTTTTGGAGAAGCTAAAGGAATATTCTGCCGCGCTGGACTCCTTTAAAAAGGCTTCGGATCTCAACCCTGATAATTCTGACCTGCAGGTAAACCAGGCGACCATGCTGTACTACTTGAAGGATTTTGACTCAGCATTAGAAATTCTGGAAAAAGCTGAGCTCAACAATCCTATGGAAGCCAATCTTTTCAATCTACGATCCATGATTTACTTTGACCAGGACCAGTATAAAAAGGCGCTGGAAGAAGTGGAAAAGGCCATAACATTAAATAATGGCCAAGCCTATTTCTATAATAATAAGGGCTTATACCTGCTGTTCTTAGGCGATACAGAGCAAGGTTTGGAGTTAATTAACCAAAGCATCAGAATGGACTCAAACAATCCATATGCGCTCCGAAACAAGGGGATTTACTATGTGATGCAAGGAGAAAAAACCACTGCGCTACAGTACTTAGAAGAACTGAATAATAACTATCCAGAAATGGAACTGGTAACTGAGTATCTTGAAAAAGCTCAGGCGCTTTGATTCCGCTCTAAAATAGCCTCCCGAATCACTTTCAACAATTCCGAGGCATCGATCGGCTTGGCTACGAACCCATCAAACCCATACTCGTTGATGCGGTCCATGATCTCCAGCTTCGCGGCGGCAGTCAGGGCAATTACCGGCAGGTCTGAAAACTTTTTGATGGCCGCTGTGGCTTCAAATCCATCCATTTCAGGCATCTGAATATCCATCAAAATACAATCAAAATCAGTTTTCTTTACAGCTTCTACGGCTTCTCTGCCATTGTGCACACGTTCAAAACTATACCCCCACTTCTTGATGATCTTACCCAGTACGAGTGCGTTGACATCGTTATCTTCTGCCAGGAGTAAATGCAAAGAGGAAATAGTGCTAGGGATCAAACCTACTTTACCCGGGTCAGAAAGTGGCTGATTCATGACATCCAACTCCAACTCAAAAGAAAACTCACTTCCCTCTCCCACTTTAGACTTCAGGTGGATTTCACTTCCCATAAGGTTTAGTAGCTTTCTGGTAATCGATAGTCCTAAGCCTGTTCCTCCATATTTGGTACTGAAAGTGGGTTTTACCTGATCAAAGTCATTAAAAATCCTTTCTTGATCTTCTGGAGCTATACCTATTCCTGAGTCTTTCACTTGGAAGTAAACTTTAGCTCTCGAGTCCATTTTATCGATCAGCTTCACTTTCACTTCTACTTTCCCATCTCTGGTAAATTTCAGGGCATTGGTAATTAAATTATTGAGAACCTGTGCCAATCGGGTTTTGTCTGCATTCACTAGGATATCCAAGCCTTCATCCATCTCTAGAGCTAGGGTATTTTTGGTATCCTTGGCATGGAATGATAAGCCCTGTATGATTTGATTCACCAGAGAATCAAGTAATAATGGAGCCTTTTCAATCTTAAGCTTACCGGCTTCTATTTTTTGAAAATCAAGTAGATCATTGATCATGGTGATCAGGTTTTCTACCGCAAAGTTGATCGTAGTGAGGGCGTCTTTTTGGTGATGCTGAGGATTATCCTGCATCAAGGAGTAGGTAGATCCCGATATTGCGTTCAATGGTGTTCTCAACTCATGACTGATCATGGATAGAAATTCCGATTTAACCTGATTGGCTTTTTCTGCCGCTTTTCTGGAATCATCCAGCTGGGTCTCAAATTCTTTTTGGGCAGTGATATCTGTCAAATACCCATACCAAACCATATCTCCATTGGACAACACTTCTGGTCTAGCAGCACCCAATACCCAATGATAATCTTCTGAATCGCCTCTTTTGACCCTGAACTGGCATTGCCATGGCTGTAGGGTTTTTGCGGAGCTCACAGAACTCATAACTACCTGCCCCAAATCCATTGGGTGGACTTTGGCTATAGCACTGGAAATATCAGAAAAGCTGGTGATTTCCTCTGGACTCATTCCCAAAATCGTGGCTATTCCTTTGGACAAAAAGGAAAAACTCATCTTCCCTTCCTGATCCAATACCATCTGGTATAAGCCTCCAGGCACCTGATCGGTTAGATTTTTCAAAAATTGGCTGCTTTCTTCCAGGTTTTTTTCAAGGGCTACCTTGTCAGAAATATCCTTAAAACTCAGCAGAATAAGTTCATTATTGTCCAAGTCAGCGGGAGTGGCATTTATTTCCAGGATAAGTTCATTCTCCTTTCCACTTACTAGTGAAGCAGTTTTCAATTGCTCTTTTCCGAGCTTCAGCCATTCCCTCCACAGATTCCTATCGCTAAACAGGAACCCTGTTTCTCTCAAATGATAGAGTTTTTCGTCCTGAGAAAACCCGAACAAGGAAAGTGCCTTTTTATTAGAAAAGCACACTTCTCCATCTGGCTTGGCCACCACATAGGCTTCTTGAGCATCATTGAGTAATTGAAGCAACTCTTCCTGGGTAGGCAGGCCATTGGTGGTGATGGTTTTGCCTTTATAGAATAGGTAGTAATTGGAAGAATTGTCCTGTGGCTGTTCAAAGCTGAATTCATATTTACTTCCCTCAAATTCAAATAAAATCTGCTCTTTGAAGAGAAAGGAATTCACATCAATGCCAAGTTGAATCAGCGTTTTGTCTTTCAGGCTATGCCCAATATTTTCTTCAAATGATTCATTCGTATAAAAAATCTCATAAGGGTAAAAATCATTTGCCAAAAAAACCATCTCAGAGGATTCTAGGATGATCTTTTTGAAAATGTTGTTGATACTATTTCCCTGCATGATGGATTTTTTAGGGAATGTGAATCCCCCTTGGTGAATTGCATTTTACAATAACACAAACATACACCAATATGCATTTCATATCAAGCTTTTTGCCTTACAAATATATTTTTTGGAAGAATATTTGACAAAAAGCAAACGACCAAGCCGGGTGAAGGGGTAGTTTTACCAAATTTCAGGACAAAAAAAAACCGTGGGATGACCACGGCTTTTTCACTGAATTAAACCTAGTTGTTATGATTTCGCTTTGATTAGGTTTAGTGCAGAACCTGCTTTAAACCAATCAATTTGACCTTCATTATAAGTATGATTCACCTGAATGGTATCGTATGACCCATCAGCATGATTCAAGACCACTTGCAGTTGCTTACCTGGAGCAAAGTCTGTGAGTCCAAGAATATCAATGCTATCGTCCTCCTGAATCAGTTCATAGTCTGAAGGATTGACAAAAGTTAAGGCTAGCATCCCCTGCTTCTTCAGGTTTGTTTCATGGATTCTAGCAAAGGATTTCACTAGGATGGCACGAACTCCCAAGAAACGAGGCTCCATAGCGGCATGCTCACGGGAAGATCCTTCTCCGTAATTCTCATCACCAACTACGATTGATCCGATTCCATTTGCTTTGTAATCACGCTGAGTGGCTGGTACTTCACCGTACGCTCCAGTCAACTGATTTTTAACGGAATTGGTCTGGTCGTTATAGGCATTTACAGCCCCGATCAGCATATTATTAGAAATGTTATCCAAGTGGCCTCTGAACCTCAGCCATGGACCTGCCATAGAGATATGATCTGTAGTACATTTTCCTTTAGCTTTGATCAGCAGCTTTAAGCCTTTGAGGTCGGTACCTTCCCATGGTTGGAAAGATTCCAAAAGCTGCAAACGGTCAGAAGTCTCACTTACTGAAACCACTACGCTTGAACCGTCCTCAGCAGGTTTTTGATAGCCAGCATCTTCCACTGCAAATCCTTTGGTAGGAAGCTCTAGGCCAGCTGGTTCATCCAGTTTCACTTGTTTACCTTCTTCGTTCACCAAAGCGTCTGTCAGAGGGTTGAAAGTAAGATCACCTGCGATAGCCAATGCAGTTACAATTTCCGGAGAAGCTACAAAAGCGTGGGTATTAGGGTTTCCATCTGCACGCTTCGCAAAGTTTCTGTTGAAGGAAGTGATGATGGAGTTCTTTTCTTGCTTTTCAGCCCCATGTCTAGCCCACTGCCCGATACAAGGTCCACAGGCATTGGCCAGCACTACACCGCCCATTTTGCCGAAGGTATCCAAAAATCCATCGCGGTCTACCGTATATCTTACCTGCTCCGATCCTGGAGTAATGGTATATTCAGATTTAGCGATAAGCTTTTTGTCCACAGCCTGTTGAGCGAGAGAAGCAGCTCGTGAGATATCTTCGTAGGAAGAGTTGGTACAAGATCCGATCAAACCCACTTCTAGTTTTGCCGGCCAGTCGTTTTCTTTCACGGCAGCAGCAAACTTAGAAATAGGCCAAGCTAGGTCTGGGGTGAACGGGCCATTTACATGAGGCTCCAGTTCAGAAAGGTTAATCTCGATAACTTCATCAAAGTATTTGGCTGGATCTGCATAAACTTCAGGGTCGCCGGTCAAGTGCTCAGCTATACCATTGGCAAGTTCAGCCACATCCGCTCTTCCTGTACCACTTAGGTATGCGGCAGATTTTTCATCGTATCCGAAAATCGAGGTCGTAGCCCCGATTTCAGCACCCATGTTACAGATGGTACCTTTTCCGGTGGCAGAAAGAGAATTGGCTCCTTCTCCGAAATATTCTACGATAGCACCGGTTCCACCTTTTACAGTGAGAATACCAGCCACTTTCAAGATCACGTCTTTTGCAGAAGTCCAACCAGAAAGTTTCCCGGTCAGTTTTACCCCTATCAGTTTAGGAAATTTCAGCTCCCAAGGAAGCCCAGCCATCACATCACAAGCATCAGCACCACCCACACCAATCGCGACCATACCGAGTCCACCGGCATTTGGGGTATGCGAATCTGTACCGATCATCATTCCGCCTGGGAATGCATAATTTTCCAAAACTACCTGATGTATGATACCAGCACCAGGCTTCCAAAAGCCTATGCCGTACTTATTAGAAACTGAAGAAAGGAAGTCATAAACTTCTCTGTTTTTGTCTTTGGCTTGGCTCAGGTCTTTCTCAGCCCCTACCTCTGCCTGGATCAGGTGATCGCAATGCACAGTAGACGGAACTGCCACCTGGCTTTTACCGGCTTGCATAAATTGCAAAAGAGCCATCTGGGCAGTCGCATCTTGCATCGCAACCCTATCTGGCTTAAAATCAACATAGGAGACACCTCTATCGTATGCCTGAGACGCTACTCCTTCACTAAGGTGTGCATAAAGAATCTTTTCTGTCAAGGCCAGAGGGCGACCTACTGCCTTGCGGGCTGCAGCGATACGCTCTGGGTATCTGTCATACACTTCCTTGATCATTTCAATATCAAAAGCCATTATATAGGGATTTTTGTTAGGTAAAAGGTTCAATTTTTCGTCTGCAAATATAGAAATATAGCCCAATATTCTAGTACCTAACATCAACAGTAAGACATCCTTGATCCTTATTTAAAACCATTTTAGAGTACTGCTACTGATCCTATGATCTAAAGTGACAAAAACCCCCTGGTTACAGACAAGAATCGCCAAACTGAAGTGGGTGGATTTCTCTGCATTCACAACTAATTCCTATATTAGCGCTCTGGGCATATACCATCAAAACTCAGAATCCCCTTACTGCCACTAATGCCTTTTTCGCTGAATCCTTTTGCTATCACTTTAATGGTTTCCGGACTCTTGGTAGGAGTTCTCTCGGGATATATTTTCTTTAAGGTAAAAGGCTCCACCCGTTGGATAGCCCTTACCATGTTTTGCGCTGCTATCTGGGGGTTTTTCTATGGCTTAGAACTGGGGATGTCGCAGTTAAATCAAATGATGACTTTCATCAAATTAGAGTACATCGGGATTTCCTATGTCTCTGCATTTTGGCTGATCTTCACATTGAAATACACGGGCATTAAGTTTAAAAATGAGGAACTTATACTATTTCTAATTTTGCTCATCCCTACCTTCACTTTTTTCTTAGTTCTGACCAATGAAATGCATTACCTCCATTACGAGCGAATGCAGGTATCCTATTCCGGTCCTTTCCCTACCCTCAAACTTCAGGTAGGGCCTTGGTATTTTGTCCATATGATTTATTCCTATCTGAGTTTTGCGCTTGGCAATATTATACTTTGGAAAAGGTTTCGATTTGCGGATCAATTATACCGAACACAAACCAATCTTATTATTGTAGCAGGGCTTTTCCCATTGATTTTTAATGTCTTATACCAATCCAAACTATTCATCCCCTTCGAGACCATAGACCTCACTCCTTATGCATTTTTGCTCACCTATTTGGTCATCGGCTTTGCCATAATCAAGTATAATCTATTCAGCATCAAACCCATTGCCCTCACTAAGATTATGGAGGCAATCACCAAAGGCGTGCTCGTATTAGATGTGAATCATATGGTGGTCGACTTCAATCCTGCTTTTCAAAACTTCTTTCTAAAGTCCAAAAAAGTAAAAACCGGACTGAATGTAGATGAACTTTTTGCTGCCAAACCTGAATTGCTCAAACTGCTGCATGACCAGCAAGCCAAGACCGTTGAACTGGCAGATAGAGAAAGCCAAAACACGAAATACTTCAGCGTAGAGTTGATTCCACTCCTGGACAAAAAAGACCAAAGCTATGGTTCGATTCTTATGTTTGAGGACATTACCAATCAAAAGCAAATCAATGAAAAGCTCAGTAATCAAGCCAGCGAACTACTGAAACTCAACAACCTGAAGGATAAATATTTCAGCATTATATCCCATGACCTCAAAGGTCCCATCACCAGCATCAAAGACCTGCTGCACTACACAGATACTGGCTTGATTTCGCAGGAGGAATTTATGGAGCTACTGCCCGAAGTCAGCAAAAACATGGAAGATGTAACCATGCTTTTGGAAAACCTACTGGCCTGGACAAGCTCTCAAATCAGAGGAGGAGAACATATGCAGCTGAAGGAGTTTACGCTAAATGAAGTCATAGAGCAGCAAATAGAACTCCTGCAGCGCGTGGCAGATGGAAAAAATATACAAATCGAATCAGCTTGTCAGACTGAACTAAAGGTCAAAGCAGATAAGAACATGATGGAATTGGTCCTGAGAAACCTCATGAATAATGCCTTGAAGTTCTCCACATCAGGAAGCAAGATTCTAGTGAGAACCTCTGAAGAAAATGGCATGGCCAAAACCTGTATTCAGGATTTCGGAAAGGGAATCAGCCCTGAAAATCTAGCCAGAATCAAAGAAGGTGTCTCCTTTACTACCCTGGGTGAAAATCAAGAAAAAGGAACCGGCCTTGGGTTGATTTTGACGAAAGAGTACATAGAGAAAAACAGAGGCCAACTGGACATTGAATCTGTTCCGGGCAAAGGATCCACTTTTTGCATCAGCTTACCGAAGTCCTGATTTTTGATTAAAGCTTCAGCAAAAACGCAAGCGTATCCACGCCATCTGCATAGTCCCAAGGCTCTGGATGCTGTGCAGCACCAAAGGGTACAGCTCCTTTTATATAGTCAGGGTTACCTACCATGCACTGAATTTTACTCGCATTAGCATCAAGGCTTTTATACAGCTGGTCTAAGTCCTGATAGAGCTCATAATTCAGCACAGAAATGGGTGACACCAGGTCTTCGCTTTCTCTCAGGAGCAGAAATCCATTGTCGAGGTGTTTTTCACCATTTACTAAATAAATTGACTTATTGTAATCGTAATTATTATGATACTTATGATGTGCGGCAATACCGGAGTACATTTCGAGGGCATGAAGAAGTAGCTGAAGATTTTCCTCGCTTTTGACATAAAGTTTGGAGACATTTCTACATCCCAAGCCATAAAACTTAAAAATATCTTTGCCCAGGTTCTGAAAATCCTCTACTGTTTCAGCACCGGATAGCACAGCCACAGATGTTCTATTCTGACGGATCACATGAGGATATTTCCCAAAATAGTAATTAAAGTACCTGGATGAATTGTCACTGCCAGTGGCGATGTAAGCATCCTTAGCTTTCAGCATTTCCTCCAAGCTGATCTGGGATTCAAATCGCTGGTCTATTTCGATCAACTTCGCAACTATCCATTTCATCAGTACTTCATCTGATGAGCTCAGTTTCAGGCAAGCTTTGTGGCCAGCCAGTAACACACACATCAAATCATGAAACCCTACTGCCGGAATATTGCCTGCCAGCATCAGTCCCACAGCTTTGGGCTGCTTCACCGCAGCGAGCTCATAGGCAGAAAGCCATTTTTGTAGCTTCTCCGGTGTGAGCATGTACGCAATTCCGGCCAAAGCTGAATCCACGGACTCAGGAGTAAACCAATTGTTCTGGTTTTCCGCACGTCGGGTCAGGGATTCCTTTTCTTCTGGAGGAATATTCTGCAGGGCTTCACCTAATTTTACAAAAGCGGCAATTCGTTCAGTAGGTAGCATATTGTTTCGTTTGAACAGGCAAATTTAGACTTTTTGAGTCGAAGCTGAATTAGAATCAAATTAAATTAGTTAGCATGACAACTTTTTTATTGTCTCTCAGTTTTAAGGTTGTTACTTTTGTGTAATAAATAAAATGATGTTATGGCTATAATGATTACCGACGAATGCATCAACTGCGGTGCATGCGAACCAGAATGCCCAAACACAGCCATCTATGAAGGTGGAGTAGAATGGACCTGGGCTGGAGGTACTAGTTTAGATAAGGTGACCAAGGAAAACGGCGAAGTAGTGGATGGCAACGCAAGCCAAGAGCCACTTTCCGATGAGTTCTATTATATAGTAACCGATAAGTGTACAGAATGCAACGGCTTTCACGAGGAGCCTCAATGTGCGGCTGTATGCCCGGTGGACTGCTGTGTAGATGACCCAGATCACAGAGAAACTGAGGAAGAATTACTAGCCAAAAAGGCCTTTTTGCACAACGAATAAATATGCTGTCGGTTGATTAGCACCCTTATTTTTAGGGCTGGTTCTAAAGGAATTAGAGATAAAATTTAAGCTAAAGATTAAATTTTAGAGAGTTGGATTTGAATTCTCGCATCTAATTGTTTTATCTTAGACCGTATTTAAACCAACCTTACACTAATAACAGAACGACTGTGGACGATCAAAGAGGCTATGATAGAGAAGAAATATTCTCACAAAAAGTAAAAGCTGGTAAGAGAACATATTTCTTTGATGTGAAGGCAACACGAGCAAACGATTACTACCTGACTATTACAGAAAGTAAAAGAAGACCGAATGGTGATAGCTTCACCTACGAAAAGCACAAAATCTTCTTATACAAGGAAGACTTTCACAAATTCGCAGAGGCACTTAATGTAGCTGTAGATCACGTGAAGACGGAGCTGATGCCTGAGGTGGATTTTGAACAGTACGAAAGAGAGGATGAAGAGTCAGAGTACAAGGACGAATTAAAATGGGATTAGGTAGAAAAAGTTTTTCTACTGGTTTCTAATTATAGAAATAGTAAATTGGAGGAGACAGAGATGTCTCCTTTTCTCGTATTAGCTATGCAACGATTTTTTATTTATCTGATCCTAGTTGTACTCGGATTCCTTTTATTCGGGTGGTACTTTTCCAATATCACCATTTATCTGGTGATATCACTGATTCTGGCTGCCTTGCTTCGTCCCCTCACCAACAGGCTGAACGACTTTCACCTGCTGGGACAGCATATTCCCAGATGGGGAGCGATTTTACTCTCATACTCAGCGATTATTCTTTTGCTGGTATCTCTAAGCTTGCTCTTTTTCCCACTTATCAATAATCAAATCCTCATTCTCAGTGAACTGGATCTGAATGGAATTTATGAGCAAATTCAGCTGCCCGTCGCGCGGATGGAGACTTTTCTACTGCGGCACGAACTCATCGAATCCCAGCCTGGCTATCTATTTGAACGCTTAAAAGGCAGCATGATAGAAACCATAGCTGGATTTGACTTCACCAGTTTTATCGGCGGGGTCATCAATACCACCAGTAGCTTATTCATAGGCACTATGGCTATTGCCTTTATCAGTTTCTTCTTATTACTGGAAAATGGCTTACTCAGGAGAAACCTTTTAAATCTAATTCCCAACCCCTATTTCGAACTATCAGTGGCTACTTTCACCAAGGTAGAAAAACTGCTCTCCAATTATCTTTCTGGCCTACTGCTCCAAATGCTCGCTATTTTTTCCATAGCCAGCTTTGGACTTAGCATTTTTGGGGTGGAATATGCCCTTACCATAGCTCTTTTCGCGGCAGTGGCCAACCTAATCCCCTATGCAGGACCTTTATTGGGTGCCACTTTTGGAATAATTGTCGGGGTATCCTCAGGAAACTTCGAAACCAATACTGATTTCAACTACCTGATAATCAAAATACTTTCAGTTTTTGGGATAGTACAGATTATAGACAACATTCTACTACAGCCTATGATTTTTTCTAAATCTGTAAAAGCGCATCCTCTTGAAATATTTGTTGTTATCTTTGCCGGGGCAAAAATCGCCGGCGTGGTCGGGATGATTTTTGCCATTCCGGTTTATACCATTTTCAGGGTATTCATTTTAGAATTCTACAAAGGGTATAAATCATACAGAATATTTACCATAAAAACTTCGAATTAATGGCTTTACAATGTGGCATAGTAGGACTTCCAAACGTAGGGAAATCCACTCTGTTTAACGCCCTTTCCAGTGCAAAAGCTGAAGCAGCTAATTTCCCTTTTTGTACGATTGAACCAAACGTAGGCGTGGTCACTGTACCGGACAGAAGACTTCAAATCCTGGAAGAGTTGGTTTCCCCTCAGCGCGTAATGCCAACGGTGATCGAATTTGTAGATATTGCCGGCCTAGTAAAAGGTGCCAGTAAAGGCGAAGGACTAGGAAATAAATTCTTGGCAAACATTCGTGAGGTAGATGCAGTTATTCACGTAATCAGATGCTTTGACGATGACAATGTAGTCCATGTGGCTGGAGGTGTGGATCCGGTTTTTGACAAAGAAGTGATAGATACCGAGCTTCAACTGAAGGATTTAGAGTCTATAGATAAAAAGATCCAGAAGTGTGAAAAGATCGCCAAATCAGGGGATGCTATAGCCAAAAAAGAGCTTGAAACGTTAATGCTCTTTAAAAAAGCACTGAAAGATGGAAATAATGCCCGATCTGTGGACGTTGAAAAAGAAGATCTGGAAGCTGTGAAAGACCTTCATCTGCTCACGATCAAGCCTGTTCTTTATGTAGCAAATGTGGACGAAGGCAGTTTACAAAATGGAAACAAGTATGTGGATACCCTTCGGGAAAATGTCAAGCAGGAGCATGCAGAAGTTATCACACTGTGTGCAGCCATAGAGTCGCAAATCGCTGAGTTTGAAGATCCTGAAGAAAAAGAAATGTTCCTCGGGGAGTATGGATTGGAGGAAAGCGGGTTAAACAAATTGATCAGTGGTGCGTACGCTCTCTTAGACCTGATTACTTATTTCACTGCCGGAGTGCAGGAAGTTAGAGCTTGGACGATCAAGAAAGGATGGAAAGCACCGCAAGCAGCTGGAGTGATCCATACGGATTTTGAAAAAGGATTTATCAAAGCTGAAGTGATAAAGCTTGCTGATTATCAGCAGTTCAAAACTGAAGCTGGATGCAGAGAAAATGGAAAAATCGCTATTGAAGGCAAGGATTACGTTGTCAAAGATGGAGATATTATGCATTTTAGGTTTAATGTTTAACATTTTCTCAAAAAAAATGGTAATTTTGAAAGTGCTTATTCACCCAAACGAATTGCCATTTTAGCTTATTAATTGTCTCATTTTATTTTTAATTCACCGTGAGAGTTAGACTAATATTTTCCCTAAAAAACAAAGGGTCCTATTTACCGTTTCACCACCAGTATATTCTGGCACAATTCCTCAAAGGAGTAATTGTAAAGGGAGGACGAGAAGAGTTTTATAACTACAATTACTTCAATTTCTCTGGCCTCAAAGGTCAGACGAAAGTAAGTAGAAGTGGATTGCATTATTACTCCAGCTTGGTCACCCTAGTATTATCTTCCCAAAGTGAGGATTTTATGGATTACCTGCTTGAGCAGGTGTTTGCCACTCCGAAAATCGAACTTGGCAACCTGATCCTGGTTCCGGAATACACAGAAATTGAAAACGAGCCTACACTGGAAACTTCCAATAAGTTCGTGTGTATTTCACCACTAGTGCTGATCACTCCTGCCTTCAATGAAGAAGCAGGCAAAAGATTCATCAGTCCTGATAGTGATGAGTTTTCAGATTTGCTTTATGAGTCCACCCTGACTAGAATGGAACGTTCGGGTTGGTACACTCCAGAGCAAATGGAGACTTTCTACAAGTTTCAGGTGGTGCCGGATATGGCCTATGTCAACAAACTGAAGGAAGCCCAGAAGAAATTTGCGAGAATTTATGCCGTCTACGATATGGACGTGAAATATGAAGTTCGTGGATACACCCTTCCAATCACGCTTTATGCAGCTCCTGAAGTTCAGGATTTCGTATTCAAATGTGGCCTTGGAGCATTCACCCATAAGGGATTCGGCATGCTAGATCTAGCAAACCATCCTAGTGGACCTAGAACTTCTACCTACAAATTCAAACGTGAAGGTTTCGTTCCTTACAAGCCCAGCGAAAGAGTGAGGGAAAATGTAGCCCCTACTTCTGACTCCGAAGAAGAAACAACTTCTGAAGATTAATAATTACATGCCTTCTGAATGATCAGAAGGCATTTTTTTACGCCATTTCTATAGGCTATTCTGCCTGGAAAACGGCCTCAGCAATATAGGACTCGCTGGATTTTAATATAAGGTATCTTTGGTCTTCGGTCTCCCTTCCTAATAAAAAGAGGAAATTAGGATAATGCCAGGGTTCAGTATTTCCGTATTTCTAAAGCCTCCTGCGGTTGGGATGTAAATACACATAACCTACCAACTGGTCATACCTAGATCCAAGATCACGGAAATAAACCAACACTTCGTATTCATTCTCCGTTTCGAAGTAGCTTCCTTCTAACTCATGAGTTGCTACTTCATCTCCAGATTTAAATCCATATTGATAATCGTACCAGCCTTGCTTCAGCAATAGTGAAGTGCGGTACAGGTTCATTTCTTCATCCCATTCCATTTGGGACTCCTTCATATTTCCCCATTGAGTCAGTGCTCCTAACAGCACTACCGGATCCTCCCGCCTTGGTATAGATAATCTAAAGGTCATTAAAATATACTCACTTTCAATCTCAGGATTTCCTCCGGGCCTGTCCTTGGTCTCTATGATATACTGCCCATTCAGATCCAAGTATTGGGAATAGGCCACTCCAGGCCTAGGTCTATCGATCAACCCATCGGCAAAGATTACGTCCGGCTCCACGCGAATATTGTCCACGTTGACGCCAGTCGCCCTCATAAACCTTAAATCTGTAAAACGGAATTCGTTTCCTGCCACAAAAGTATTGGCTCCATCAAAGGATTCATATCTGAGAATCTTAGAACTTTCATTGATAAATGTGGGCCTATCGAGGACCTTGACATTGTCCCAACGCTGATTCTGCCGCATCACCACAGTAATTTGAGCTTCTGGGTTGGTTACCTGGCCGGCGGAGTAGTTTACTACCGCATTGATTTGCTGAGCTTCATTTCGGTCAGTCGTCTGGGAAGGAGGCACTATAGCCGCTCCTACCTTGAAGGTCTCTTCGTAAACCATAAACCTCCTGGTCAAAATCACATCCTCCTCATCGCGCTGCCTATAAACTTTCACGATATAGTTTCCGGATTTAGTGACTTTTGGAAGTTCAAACTGGTAATGAATGTAAGGAATACGGGTATTGACAGAATATTCATAATCCTGAATATTAAAAAGGTTAAAATCCGTCAAAAAATCGTTGTCTTTCAACTGGGACTTCTCCCAATTGGCATCACAATGAATCAGCTTGGCAGTGTACATCTCTGGATCAAAAGCGATGTCATCAAACATTAAAAGTAAGGGCTTGCCCGTAAATAAAGGAACCACCGGTGCATCTATCGAGGCATCGAAAGTCACTCCCCGGGGAAAAAGCCGGACCGACTGGATATGATCTTTGTACACCTCATCTCTAATCTGCTGCGCAAAAGCAGAAAACGAGGAGAATAACAATGCAAATGTGAGATAAAAAAGGAATTTGGTCTTCATTCTGAAAAATAGGCAAAATGAAGACCAAATTACAAGTTACTTAGGCGAGCGTTTCCTGTAGAGAGGAAATTTTCTCTACCAACTCTTCCCATTCTTGATTGGCATCAGCCAGTTTATCGATTAGCTTTTGATACTCGGTTTGAGTTTTTTGAGCCTTTTCATCGTCATCATAAAGTCCAGGGTCGGCCATTTTTTGTTCAAAAACAGCTTTCTGCTCCTCCAGTTTCTCTATATCCTTCTCAATGCGCTGCAGCTCATCTTCTGATTTTCGGAGCTCTTTTTTCGCTTGCTGGGTTTCCGGGTTGTTGACACGAGGTTTTTGCGATTCCTTTTTCTCAGGCTTTACTTTCACTTCCGGGACAGCTTCCTCTACTTGTCTGGCTCTCCACTCCTCATATTCAGCATAGGTTCCTGGATATTCCTTGATTTCATGATCTTCAATATACCAGATCTTATTTGCTACTCCTTTGATGAAATGCCTGTCGTGGGACACCGTCACAAAAGTCCCCTCATATTGCTGTAGGGCTTGAATCAGAATATTAACAGATTGAAAATCAAGGTGATTGGTAGGTTCATCCAAAAGCAAAAAATTCGCTTCAGAAATCAGTGTTTTCGCCAAAGCGACCCGAGATTTTTCTCCACCGGAAAGGACTTTGATCTTTTTGAACACCTCTTCATTGGAAAACAAAAAGCAACCCAGCACCCCTCTAAGCTCCATCTCAGTTTTGTTGCTGCCTGCCTGGGTCATTTCCTGAAGAATTTCGTTATCCAAAGTCAAGGCCTCAAGCTGATGCTGCGCAAAGAAAGACTTGATCACATTATAGCCTTCAGTTCTTCCTTTGATACCTGGCTCTGAGCCATCAATGATTCTCAGCAGCGTTGATTTCCCCTTTCCGTTGGCACCGATCAGGGCAATCTTATCTCCTCTTTCAATTCTGGCTGAGGTGTTTTTTAGAATCACGTTATCCCCATAAGCCTTTGAGATATGGTCCAAAACCACCACATCCCTACCCGATTGCTTGGAAAACTTAAACTTAAAATTCACAGAAACTTCGTCATTGACTACTTCGTGTACCCGCTCCATCCGGTCCAGCGCCTTGATCCTTGACTGAACTTGATTGGACTTGGTAGCTTTGGCACGGAATCGTTCGATGAATTTTTCTGTCTGCTTGATCATCTGCTGCTGATTCTCATAGGCATTTTGCTGGATTTCCATCCGCTCTTTTTTCTCATCTTTATAGAATGAATAATTCCCTGAATAAAGCGTGAGCGTATGGTTTGCCACCTCTACGGTGCTGCTGATGCAATTGTCCAAAAAAGTCTGGTCGTGAGAAACTACGATGACGGCACCTTCATAATTCTTCATGTAATTTTCCACCCATTGGATGGATGGCAAGTCCAGGTGGTTGGTAGGTTCATCCAGCATGAGCAATGAAGGTTTTTCCAGCAAAAGCTTGGCGAGCATCACCCGCATTCTCCAGCCACCGGAAAAAGTGCGCAGCGGTTTGGTAAGATCAGCAGATTTAAAGCCTATTCCTTCCAAAACTTCCTCTGCTTTTGCTTTTATGGTATAGCCTTCATTGGCTTCAAAACGGTCTTGAAGATGAGCGAGGCGATTGATTATCTCCTCAGAGTAATCCGTCTCCATCTTTTTCAACACCTCATCGATTTCTTCCTGTAGTGCCAATGTCTCCTTAAAAGCTGCCAAAGCTACATCCAGAATACTTTCGTCAGACTGATAAGAAAGTAAGTCTTGATTGAGAAAGCCAATGGTACAGTCTTTTGCTTTTTGAACCTCACCTGAGCTGGGCTGATAATCCCCGTTGATGATTTTAAGCAGAGTGGACTTCCCGGTTCCATTTTGACCTACCAGCCCTATTTTGTCTTTTGGCTTGATATGTAAATTGGCGTTTTCGTAAAGTGGACGCCCTCCGATGAAATAAGAAAGATTACTAATCGATAACATGGCGCAAAAATAACCATTAACCCGTTCATACACCTTTGAATCCCAAACAATCTGAATCTTTCTTATATTTCTATAAATAAGAATAAACTACTATGAAACCTATAGCTAAAATATCAATAGCACTCAGTCTGGGCATCACCTTACTTTCCTTTGGGTGCGAACAAGAACAAAAAACTGAGGCTCAGACTTTTAAAACCCCAAATAGTTCCAACAAGAGATCTATCAAGGATGCCAAAGCTGAGGTACAACTGGATAAGATCCAACTCCCTGAAAATTTCAATATTGAAGTTTGGGCGGCAGATATTCCCAATGCCCGTGAGATGGCACTGACCGAAGAGGGAGTGCTCTTTGTAGGGAGCAGGCAGGAAGGCAATGTTTATGCTGTCATTGATGAAGATGGGGATGGAAAAGCCGATACCAAGTTTGTATTGGCCGAGGGGCTACGCATGCCAAACGGAGTAGCTTTTAAAGACGGAGACTTATATGTGGCCGAAGTAAGCCGAATCCTTCGGTTCAATGATATTTTAAACAATCTAGGCAATCCCAAATATGAGGTAGTTTATGATGATTACCCTACAGAATCGCATCATGGCTGGAAATTCATCGCTTTTGGCCCCGATGACTTGCTTTACATTCCTGTGGGAGCACCTTGTAATATCTGTAAATCTGAAGATGAAATATTCGCTTCCATCACACGCTTAGATGTTACAGATCCCAATGCTAGCCCTGAAATAGTGGCTCATGGAGTCCGAAATAGTGTGGGATTTGACTGGGATCCGAATTCCGGAGATTTGTGGTTTACTGATAATGGCAGAGATATGATGGGTGACGATATTCCCAACTGTGAACTGAACCATGTCAGTGAAGCCGGCCAGCATTTTGGCTACCCTTACTGGCACGAAGGGACAGTAAAAGACCCTGAATTTGGTGACCAAGGAGGTCCCGCGAGTGACTATATCGCGCCTGCGGCAAAAATGGGCCCGCATGTGGCACCTCTAGGAATTAATTTCTACGAGGGAGAAATGTTTCCGGCTGATTATCAAAATCGTGCTTTCATTGCAAAACATGGCTCTTGGAACAGATCCAAAAAATCTGGATATGTGGTCACTTCCATAGAAATAAACGGAGGCAATGCCTCAAATGAAAAAGATTTTATAAGCGGATGGCTTGACGAAGCTTCCCAGGAAGCCTGGGGAAGACCTGTGGATTTTGAACTAATGAAGGATGGCAGTATGCTGATATCCGATGATATGGCAGGCGTGATTTACAGAGTATCTTACGCTGCATCTAATTAATCTCAAAACAGGCTGTCTCAAAAGAATAGTTTGGCACCTAGAGCAAAGTCAAAAAGTACCCTAAATTACAGGAAATAGCCTTCGACTCCGCTCAGAAAGACACCAAGAAAACTTTTGGGACAGCCCCTTTTCTTACTCCAGCCATTCAGGCTTTGTGGTCACCACCTCTGCTTGAAGCTGATTGAGTAAATTATACAAGCCAAAATAGGTTCTATTCACATACAAGCCATGCCTGGATCCCCGGGCCTGATTGGATTTTTTGAACAACTTGTCATTGGAAACCCGATCTCCGAGTTTAAAAATCTGTTCAAAGAAACCATCGTCTGAGAAATCAAATTTTTCAACATGAAATGGCTTACCTAACAAGGAGATCATTTCCTTGAAAACAGACTTAAAATACTCCTGCTCCTCTGGAGAATCCTTTTCTGAAATGAATTCAAGATCGAAAAACACCTGATCTAGCTCACTCCCCCTGACCAGCAAATCCTTCTTGATTAAGGCAAAATAACCTGCATAGAAATCCTCAGGAATCACCTTCACACATCCGAAATCTATAATTCCAAGCTGATTATTTTCCTGGATAATAAAATTCCCTGGATGTGGATCCGCATGAACTTGTTTTAGATTATGAACTTGATGATGATAAAAATCCCAAAGTGCCTGGCCAATTTGATTTCTAGCTAGTTGATCAGGATTAGTCACTAGCCATTCTTTGATGTGCTTGCCTTCCAGCCAGTCCATGGTAATGATTCGTTCTGCACTGAGCTCATCGTAATAAGTAGGGAAGTTTAAATTTGCAATGTGACTGCACTCTCCGGAGATCTCCCTAGAACGCTGCACTTCCAGCACGTAGTCGGTTTCTTCCAAAAGCTTGCTTTCCACTTCCTCCATATAATGATCCAGTTCACGCTCATTCATATTCAGTAATCGCAAGGCGAATGGCCTTACAAGTTTCAAATCAGAACTCACCGAATTAGCAATTCCTGGGTACTGGATTTTGACTGCCAGGGTTTTACCATCCAAAGTGGCCTGATGCACCTGCCCTATAGATGCAGCATTTACGGCCGATTTGGTAAAGCTATCGTAAAGCTGCTCAGGCGATTTCCCAAAATATTTTTGAAAGGTTTTGACCACTAGTGGGTAAGACAAGGGCGGAGCAGAGTATTGCGCCAAGGTAAACTTGTCCTGATAGGCTCTGGGCAGTAGATTTTTGTCCATGGACATCATCTGCGCTACTTTTAGGGCAGAGCCCTTCAGCTGGCTCAAGGAGCTATAAATATCAGTGGCATTGCTCTGATGAAGTTCTTCCCGGTCCAGTGAAGGATTGACCATTTTTTTGGCATAATGCTTCACGTAATTCCCTCCCACCTTTGCTCCAGTGGAGATAAATTTGGCAGCTCGCTGTACTTTCGAAACAGGGATTTGCTGCTGCTCATTCATAAGATCTGACATGGTCTATTTGGACTGGTAAAGGAATTTTGCAAAATCAAGAAATGAATCCAAAGCACTTTTACCCATCAGATCAAAGCCTAGATTGACTGATTTTTCGATAGCAGCGTCTGTCTTCTCAAAGCCCGCAGAGCGATCTTCCAGCCAGAATCTGAATACAAAGCCGACTTGCAGCCACAGAGCCTCGTCATAACGATCTGAAATCACAGGCCTACTCGCAATCTCTTCAGTTTCTTTGCCCTGCAAAATGATCTCATTGACAAACTCTTTAAACTTCTCCTTAAATTCAGCTGACTCCCGTGGAAGGCTCACCAAAGCTTTGGCTTTATTTCCGTATAAGCTCAACAAGTAGGACCTGTTCATTTTCAAAACTTCAATCCACGTAAAGAGAAAACTCAGGAATTTTTCTCTGGCAGTGTATTCCTCAAAAACTCCCTGAGTCTGGATCTGGCGTAAGGTTTCTTCAAAAATATCTACCAATATCGTAGACTTGATGGCTTCAAAGGACGTGAAGTAGACATAAAAATCACCCTCTTTCATCTTGAGTTCTTTGGCAAATTTAAAAATGGATGTAGGCATGGTGCCGTGTTCTAGCACATGATTTTTAAAGCCTTCTAGAATTATCTTTCTATAATCTTTCTTTATAGTCTTTTTTGCTGCTGTAGCTTCCATAGTTTATGCTTTAATTTAACTAGGTAACAAGCGATTAGCGCATCAGGTTTAGAAAAACAAAAAAAAACCGATGAATTTCACCGGTTTCTGTTCATTTGCTCGCAGCTAAGTTAATCCGCTACTTTTTCGATCACCAAGTTGTGATTGGTATAGATGCAAATATCAGCTGCGATATTCAGGCTTTCTCTCACCATTTCTTCAGCACTCATTTGTGGTGCAAACTGCTTCATTGCTCTGGCAGCTGACTGGGCATACATACTTCCAGAACCAATGGTGGCTATTTCCATATCTGGCTCTATGACATCACCCGTGCCGGATATGATCAAAATATCATCCTTATCTGCGACGATCATCATTGCCTCAAGCTTTGAAAGCATGCGGTCTGTCCTCCATTCCTTAGCCAATTCCACCGCAGCCCGCTTCATATTGTTGCCAAAAGCACCGAGCTTTTCTTCAAATTTTTCTAGCAGGGTAAAAGCATCTGCAGTAGATCCTGCAAAACCAGTTACAATTTTCCCACCCTGCAAAACTCTTAATTTCTTAACACTACTTTTAGCTACTGTATTCCCCAGCGTCGCCTGTCCATCTGCCCCGATTACGACTTGGCCATTGTGACGGATCGCTACGACGGTGGTTGATCTTATTTTAGTCATGAGTAATTATTTTATTAGGATTTAGTAGTCCGTGAAAAAACGAAAATGCGATTCACTTAATTACACTCCCATTTACCAATAAACGTACAAAAAGCAAAAAGTCCTGAATTCAGGACTTTTTGGCAGTTATTTTACTTCGGCTCAGACTAGAAGTCTGACCGGATCTTCAAGCATGGATTTCAAAGTAAGTAGGAATGCCGAACCTACAGCCCCATCTACTACTCTGTGGTCACAGGAAAGGGTGACTTTCATGATGTTCCCTACCTTCATTTCTCCATCTTTCACGATGACGGTTTCTTTAATGCCGCCTACCGCAAGGATACAGGCATCAGGCGGATTGATAATCGCCGTAAACTCATCTATACCAAACATCCCAAGGTTAGAAATTGTGAAGGTATTTCCCTCCCAATCCTTAGGCTGAAGTTCCTTGTTTTTGGCTTTTCCACCCAGAGTCTTCGCTTGGTTAGAGATCTGTGCCAAAGAAAGGTTGTCAGCAAATCGGATCACTGGAACCAAAAGTCCTTCTTCTACAGCTACTGCCATACCGATATGGATATGGTCGTTGTATCTGATTTTATCTCCTAGCCAGCTGGAATTTACTTTTGGATGCTGGCGCAAAGCCGCTGCCGCTGCCTTGATCACAAAATCGTTAAAGGATATTTTTACAGGAGCTATTTCATTCATGGATTTACGCGCTTCTATCGCTTTGTCCATGTTGATTTCCATCGTAAGGTAGAAGTGTGGTGCCCCAAATTTGCTCTCGGCAAGTCTCTTGGCAATCACCTTTCTCATTTGAGAAACATTCTCCTCACGGAAACTCTCCACTCCTACCGCTGGAGCCGCAGTGCCTGCTGCGGCTTGTGGTGCAGCTGCCGGTACAAAGTTCTCCACATCTCTCTTAATCACTCTTCCGCCTTCTCCAGTACCATTCACCTGAGCGATATTGATTCCCTTATCTTCAGCCATTTTCTTAGCCAAAGGAGATGCTTTTAATCTATCACCGTCAGCGGTGGAGGATGAAGTGCTTTTAGCTGCAGGAGCAGAAGAAGCTTTGGGTGCTTCCTCTTTCTTAGGTTCTGAAGCCGGCTCTGGCTTGGATTCCTCCGCACCAGCAGCAGATTCTGCTTTTTGAGCTTTCAGCAAAGTTTCAAAGTCAGCACCTTTTTCTCCGATCACGGCTATGACACCATCTACCGGTACACTGTCTCCAGATTTCACTCCTATGTAAAGCAAAGTACCATCTTCGTAAGACTCCAGTTCCATGGTAGCTTTGTCCGTTTCTACCTCAGCGATGATTTCACCGGACTTTACTTCATCCCCTTCTTTTTTCAGCCAGGAAGCAATAGTTCCTTCCTGCATAGTATCAGACATTTTAGGCATAGTGATCACCGTAGCGTTGATACTGGAAGTGTCTATTTTTTCAGCAGGAGCTTTGTCTTTTGCAGGCTCCTCCTTTTTTTCTTCAGCTTTGGGAGCTTCTTCTTTTTGATCGGACGCAGGAGCATCTGCACCATCAAGCAGGTGCTGGTAATCCTCTCCTTTTTCACCGATCACAGCTATGACGCCGTTTACGGGTACTGCATCTTTTTCTTGAACTCCAATGTATAAAAGCACACCCTCGTCGTAGGATTCAAGCTCCATTGTTGCTTTGTCGGTTTCCACTTCGGCCAGGATATCACCTGGCTTTACAGCATCTCCAACTTTTTTCAACCATGCAGCGATCACACCTTCTTCCATGGTGTCGCTCATTTTAGGCATTCTTATTATTTCGGCCATGAGTTATTGCGCGCTAATTCGTTTTTAAAGTGTCCAAAAATAGTTTTTATAATGACTTTATTCAAATTTAAAACTAGTAATTTCCCCAAGCATTTCAGCCATTCACCCTTTATTCTTTGGCATGCCTTTAATCGAAAACTGTAACTACACCAGACCCAAGTGGCTGTTTAACGGACACTTAGAAACTATTTACCCATCGCTTTTCCGCAAAGTATCGGCCCCTGTACCTCAAAAGCAAAGAATCTCAACGCTAGATGGAGATTTCTTAGATATAGATTGGTACCGACAAAAAGCCGGCAAATTAGTCATCATCAGTCACGGATTGGAAGGGAACAGCACACGGTCTTATATGCTTGGGATGGTAAATACATTTCTTAAACATGGGTATGATGTACTGACCTGGAACTTTAGAAGCTGTAGCGGGGAAATGAACAAGCAGGTCATTTTCTACCATTCCGGTGCGACTTATGATTTGGATATAATCGTAAGCCAAGTGCTGGAGCAATATGAAGAAATCAATCTGGTAGGATTCAGCCTCGGAGGAAACCTCACCTTGAAGTACCTGGGAGAAAAAGGAGCCAAAATCCCCAAAATCCGGAAAGGGGTGGCAATTTCAGTTCCCTTACACCTGAGCAGCTCCTCCCAAAAAATCTCTGAACTGGAAAACACCCTCTATTCCAAACGCTTTCTAAGAACCCTCAAAAAGAAAGTTTTAGAAAAATCCCATGCCCATCCCGGGCAAATCCCGGTAGAAATGCTGAAAAACATCAAAACTTTAGCTGAGTTTGATGATTATTTCACCGGCCCGCTCCATGGCTTTTCAGACGCAGAAGAATATTATGAAGTGAACTCTTCGCTGTATTTCCTGGATCAAATAAAAGTCCCCACATTGGTTCTAAATGCACAAAACGATCCTTTTTTGAGCAAGAGGTGTTTTCCCCAAGACCTCCCCAAATCCCTAAATCAGGTGTATTTTGAATACCCTAAGCATGGAGGGCATGTGGGGTTTTCCCCTGCAAATCCACAAAAATTGTATTATTCTGAGCAGCGGGCAGTTGAATTTATAAGTCAGGATTTCTAACTTCCTGCCCCTTACAACAATAAATATATGTGCGGACGATACTCCCTTAGCAAAAGTAAAGAAGAACTGGAAGAGCGGTTTCAAGCCGAAATGCTGGCCGATTTCAATCCAAGGTACAATATAGCTCCCACACAACTGGTGCCCGTGATCACCTCCCAAAGTCCCAAAGGCTTTTCCAATTTCTACTGGGGAATCACTCCAGATTTTGGAAAAAACAGGCCTGTCTCCCAAAAACTAATCAACGCCAAGGCAGAAACCATTAATCAAAAAATTTCCTTCAAGACTGCATTTAGACAGAGAAGGTGCATCATCCCTGCCGATGGCTTTTATGAATGGAAAAGACTGGGCAAGAAAACTTCCGTTCCATACAGGTTTACGCATAGGGATGACGAGCTTTTTTCCTTCGCAGGAATCTGGGATGAGTATGAATCTGTAAATGGAGAAACACAACATACTTTTTTGATCTTAACCACTACACCAAACGAGACCGTTTCCGGAGTTCATGACAGAATGCCTGTAATCTTTGACCGGAAAGCTGAAAAACTGTGGCTGGATCCGTACCAAGAAGAAGAGGAGTTATTAGGTATTTTGAAGCCATATCCTGCCGATTCCATGCTGAACTTTACAGTGTCTCCCTTGGTAAATTCTGTCCAAAATGACAGTCCGGCGGTCATGCGAAAAACCTCTCCCATGGATCAGCATGGGAATTACACGCTTTTTGGATAAGAAGCTCGCTCCACTCATGGAAATCACAATTAGGTAAAACCCTTCGAGGGTTTAAGATAGGGTGGAGGTCATTTAGTCAAAAGACACCTTTGCCTGTAGAAAAAGATTAACCCTCGTAGGGTTAATCCACTTTGGATTGATAAAAGGGATTTCCCTGACTACCCCAACTCCTCTTTTTGGTTGAGTGAATTGATCTAGCGATATTGCTGTCCCTTTTACAATAAACCACTGTGTCATGAAAAAGTCCCGGATTCTAGGAGTTGGGCATTACGTACCCGAGCGAAGTGTCAGCAATTTTGAGCTTTCAGAAATGATGAACACCAACAATGATTGGATCGTCGAAAGAACCGGAATAGAAACCAGACACTGGTTTACGCCTGGAGTAGATACAGTTACCAGCATGGCGAAGAATGCTACTGAAATGGCAATGGATCGTGCAGGAGTGACGCCCAAAGAAATAGACTTCATTATTTTCGCCACTATTACCCCTGATTATTTTATTCCCGGAAACGGCGTGCTGTTGCAGCGGGAACTCGGCTTTGGAACCATAGGAGCCCTGGATATCAGAAACGCTTGTTCTGGATTCATCTACGCACTATCTATTGCAGATCAGTTTATCAAAACTGGCATGTATAAAAAAATTCTAGTGGTAGGTGCAGAAATCCAATCTTCAGCTTTGGACAAAAGTGACGAAGGTCGTTCAAGTTCAGTGATTTTTGCAGATGGAGCCGGCACGGCGATACTTGGTGCAGTGGAGACTGACCAGCCAGGAATTCTTTCCACTCACCTGCATTCTGAGGGGGAATACGCGGAGGAACTTTACTGCAAAGACCCGGGAAGTAGCCGTGAAGTCAGAATCTCACCAGAATTGATAGACTCGGGAAGCTTTTTCCTGAAAATGAATGGAAACGCTGTGTTTAAGCATGCGGTAGTCAGATTTATGGAGGTAATAAAAGAGGCCTTGGAAGCCAACAAACTTGATCAATCGGCTATAGATTTATTGGTGCCCCATCAGGCAAATCTTAGGATTAGCCAGTACATACAGAAGCAGCTGGGTTTGCCATCGGAAAAAGTCTTTAATAATATCATGAGCAAAGGCAACACCACAGCAGCCACCATCCCTATCGCTCTGAGTGAAGCTTGGGAGCAGGGCAAAATCAAAGAAGGGGACCTGATCTGCCTAGCTGCCTTCGGTTCAGGGTTTACTTGGGCATCTGCCTTACTTCGCTGGTAATCGTACCCTTATCCATGGATTTAGACCTTTGGCTAGACAGGGAACTACTAGAAAGACAAAATCGACTCCGTCAGGAATTCTGGGAAATTCTCGGTGAAGTAGGAAATGCCATAGCTCCAACCAAACTTTTAACCATTCACCCCAACTCCCAAGGCATCAAACTGACCAGAGGCAATGAGCTGAATGGATTTCCTTATCAGGTCCTGGACCTGGTCAGAGACTTTGATGAGCAAAGTGGTCTGAACATCCGATTACTCAACTGGTTTGGGAATGGCTTTTTCCTTTTTGTTCTGATAGGAAAAAATCATCCAAAGGCACCTGGGGAGATTTTGCAAAAGCACGGATGGGCCATAAGCACAGTCCCGGATCGGTGGAAGTATGCTGCCATAGTAGATCCTTCAGGTCAGCTTAAAGCACCAAATGACCTACAGCTTAAAGAACTTACTTATATTCAATGGGTTAAACCTTTACCATTGGCAGGAAGCCGTGAAGCAGTCCGCCTTCAAATCGAAACTGAAGTGAATAATTTAATTGACCTAATGTTACAAAAAATGGGATAAAGCAGGAATTAAGTTATTTTTAAACAGGAAACTTAAGTTTCCGTACACTAGTCAGGAAATCCGCCGTTTTAAAGTTTTGCCCCAAACTACCCAACCGAGCGGAAATCGAAAAGAAAAATCCATGTATGAAATCGAGCATAATGCAGGTAACACCCATAAATATTTTTAGAGCAAATGCGAGATTCCATATGACCAAAACGAGAAAAAACAATCTTATGAAATATATTCTTCTAGCTTTTTTGCTTTACTGCAACACCCTGATCGCCCAGGACAACGCTATAGTAAGGCAGTACAACAGTGACTCCACCCTAATGGCCACCGGTGTGCTTACCCAGTATAAGCGACAAGGACTTTGGAAGTATTACAACGCCAAAACCAATACCTTACTCACCGAAGGAACCTTCAAAGATGGGGTTAGGGATGGCACGTGGACCAGTTTTTACCCAGATGGAAAGCGAAATGTGGTTGCAGACTACCGAGACGGTAAGCTTTTTGGTCCCTCACAAGTGTACGATGCGGATGGAGCGCTGAAAAGGCAGATTGTATTTCAAGACTCAGTAATAGTAGGCAAATACACTGAATACTATGGGAGCACTGGAGTTCCGGACTATGTGGACCCTAAGCAGGTTTATCGTGAAGGGCAATACGAGAATAATATGAAAACCGGACAATGGGTAGAATACCATGAGTTTGGGGAGTTGGCGGTACGGGAATACTATGAAAAAGGGCTGAGAAACGGCCCTTACTTAGAATACAGTCCTGAAGGAGATTTGATCACTGAAGCCGTCTATAAGGACGGGAAACTGGAAGGGGCATTTAAGCGATATGCCTATTCCAATGCTGTGGTAGAAGAAGGGAATTATAAAAATGGAGAAAAAATAGGTGAATGGAAGCGGTATTTCCCAGGTACCCGAACTGTAGCTGCTGAGGAGAGCTACGATGAAGATGGCAAGCGCATAGGCACATGGAAATATTATTATGAGAATAAACGAACCGCCAGAATTGAGAAATATGAGAACGGAATTGCTGTAGGAACCTGGCAGGAGTTCTTTCCAAATAAAAGCCTGGCAAAGCGTAAAATCTACGAACTAGGCGTCCCTGTGGGTGACTATGTGGAGTACCATGATACAGGCCAGGTTTCGGTAAAAGGCCAATATCAAAATGGAATGAAGACAGGCGTATGGAAAAGTTACCTTCCAGATGGCGAGCTGTATTCCGTAGGAGAGTATAGAAATGACATGAAAACCGGTCTTTGGAAGTATTTCAATAAAATCGGGATTCTCATCGCCGAAGGTGAATACTCCCTGGGTTTAGAAAAAGGTCAGTGGGTATATTATTATGATGGTGGGCAGCTCAAGTCAGTAGGCAGTTACAAGCTAGGAATGGAAGATGGTCTCTGGGGGCTTTTCTATGACAACAAACAACTCACCCAAGAAGAAACCTGGGACAATGGCCGATTGATGAACATCTCTGAATTCAATACCTACAACGGCAAAGACACCCTGGACAAGGGCACCTTGAAAGATGGAAATGGATCTAGGATCACCTATTACGTGACAGGCAAAAAAGAATCGGAAGGCAGTTATAAATCCGGCCGGGCTGAAGGAACCTGGATTTTCTACCATGAAAATGGCAGAAAGGCTTCTGAAGGACAAATGAAGGAAGGTAAAAAAGAAGGCCCTTGGAGATATTATAATCCTGCGGGGAGACTTGAAGACCTGATTAACTATAAAGCGGATGAAATCGTAGAAGATTACCCACAAACATTTACTGACTTCAATTAGTTAGCCACACAACATCAAAACCTTAAAGAACATGTTTGGCTTATTTAAAAAGAAATCAGAGTTAGAAAGACTACAGAAAGTTTACGCAGAGAAAATGTCGGAAGTGCACAAACTTTCCACCATAGACCGCAGAAAATCTGATGTAGCAGCGGCGGAAGCAGATGCAATAGCTCAAAAAATCGCTATACTCCAGAATTCACAAAAATCCAATTAAATGCATTTCGAATACATTTATTTGATTTTCAGTAAAATATACTTACATTCAATGACTATTTGATATAACCGTAGGACTTTTTTGACTAAACGTTTATTTAAGGGTGATTGAGCTACGGAAATGACTACTATTTTTAGAGCCTGGGATTATTCCCAGGCTTTTTTTTGAAACGACCACTGTTTTCTCTCTCGTACTTGCAGAAAATGTTACAGGCTTGACCTGCTTCAGGCAAGTCCCCCGTAAGTTACATGCCGGGAGTTGCTTCTACTTTCAGCGCTGGATCAATTTCAGTGCTTCAATGTTTCTTACTTTCTGGAGTAATCATCTGAAACTCTCACAATATCCTCCTCATTAGATGGGTTTTCAGGATCTACATGCATCCAGATCTCAGCTACTATTCCCCAGTTTTCACGACCTACGAGGCGATGTCGCTCGCCTTGCTTGAGGGAAATCGTCTGCCCTTTCATCATGGAAACTTGTTCTTGCTCCTCATCAGTTTCACTTCTCACTAGCCCCGCCTCACCTTCTATAAGCTTCCAAAGCTCAGCTCTCCTGAAATGGTATTGCCATGAAAGCCTAGCTGATGGTGCTACTATCAGAAACTTAGGACTAAGCTTCTGTTGCAATTGCTGTTCAGACAGAGACACTTCATCAAAAAAACTTTCCCGAAAAGATCTGATCTGGCTTTCATCCAAAACAAAAAAACCACCCCAAGGCCTAGTTTTATCTACCTGGGAGATTCTAAAGCCCTTGTCTTTCAGATACTCCTCCACCTTCAAAAATACCTCGTCCTTACTTAGGCCAGCATTGATATCAATCACAGTCATAAATTATGCTTTTTTATATTCCCCAAAAATACAGAAATAGACAGAAAAATAAATTATTAAAAATCTATTCACATTTTCAATCTTTTCTCGAAATCATACTGCCAATAGTAAAAATTTCTTGCTATTTTGGCTAACCGTAAAATGTTAGCTTATTTTTTTAAATAAGTAAGCTAAAAAAAACAGAACAACAATAAACATTCAAGCTCAACCCAACCTATGCACCTAATCAATCCTCAAGCTGTAATCGACAAAATGGAAGGGGTAGTAGAAATCAAAAGCTACCTCAATAAAATAAAAATCATCAAGAACCTCTACCTAAAAGGTGCAAATACAGCCAGCGAAATCTGTGCTGAAGTAGGAATATCCCTTCCTACAGTCAATTCTTTGCTTGGAGACTTGATGTCCAGTGGCGAAGTAATCAAACATGGAAGAGCAGAATCCCAAGGTGGCAGAAAGCCAGACCTTTATCGTCTCGCCGAAGACGCATTTTATGTACTTTCGGTAGATCTCTCCAAGTTTAAAATGAACCTCGCGCTCTATTCCTGCACGCACGAATTGGTTTCTGAAAAAGAGAGCCATCAGGTCACTCTTGATAACGAACAGGAAACCTTTGACCAAGTCTGTGCACACATCGATACATTTTTACAAAATTGCGGCAAACCTGCAGACAAAATCATCGCGATTGGCTTTTCCATGCCCGGCTTGGTAGATTCTGTTGGTGGAGTTAACTACACCTATTTCAAAGTTGGCAATAAAACCCTGCTGGAGACTCTGGAAGAAAGATTTCAGAAAAAAGTATTTCTGGAGAATGATGCAAGAGCCATGACTTTGGCAGAATTTAAGTTTGCTACCGACCATCATCATAAAAATGTATTAGGCTTATTTATAGGCTGGGGCATTGGTCTGGGTATAATCATAGATGGTAAAATTTACCAAGGAGCCTCAGGATTTGCCGGAGAGTTCAGTCACTCGCCGATTTTTGAGTCTAGAGATGTTTCCTGTATCTGCGGCAAAAAAGGTTGCCTGGAAGCTGTAGCTTCTGGTACAGCCATCGTGAAAATGGCCGAGGAGGCGATCAAGCTGGACAAAGACAGCATTTTAGCACGATTGGCACGAAATAAAGAAGGAAGCATCATGCCCGATCTCGTGGTGGAAGCGGCCCTTTCGGGAGATCAAAGAGCCATCACTATACTGTCTGAGGCAGGTTTGGATCTAGGGCGGGGAATTTCTATTTTAATTCAAATACTGAATCCGGAATTAATCATCATTGGGGGATCAGTGGCAGAAGCAAATCAATACTTGATCACCCCTATACAGCAAGCATTAAATATTTATAGTATGGCTAAGTCCCGCGAGAACTCCAAACTCGCCCTTTACCAACTAGGTGAGGATGTAGGACTTCTAGGGGGAGTAGCTGTAGTCAATGAGAAGCTATTTGAAGAACTGATCAACCCGGTCAGTTAAATTATCCCAAAGTACAAATACCTTATGCGTAATTATCCTGTCTACCGACTAGTACTGCTAATGCTCACATTAGCCATTTCACCTTTTGGAACAGGCTTAATTGCTCAGCAGTATAAAGGAAATTTTGAAAAAATCTCTAGCCGTAAATCCAAAATCAACTTCAAAAACCAACTAAAAGAAGATGAGGAAAATAACATTCTCCGCTATGAGTATTTTTACAATGGCGGTGGTGTAGCAGTAGGAGACCTGGATAATGACGGGTTAGAGGATGTCTTTTTCACAGGGAACATGGCTTCAAACAAAGTTTACAAAAACCTAGGTAACTGGAAGTTTGAAGATAAAACCAAGGAAGCCGGGCTAGCGGGTAAGGACACCTGGACTACCGGAGTGAGTATGGCGGATGTGAATGGAGATGGTCTTTTGGACATATATGTTTGTTATTCCGGTAAGGGAGCCCCGTCTGATCGTGCCAATGAGCTTTGGGTCAATAATGGAGACTTTACATTTACTGAACTGGCGCAGAGCTATGGATTAGATGATAAATCCAACTCAACGCAGGCATTATTTTTTGATTTTGACAGGGATGGAGATCTGGACATGTACCTGCTCAATCATAATATCGAAGTCATAAATGAACTGGAATTTAGCGATGTAAAAAACGAAAGACACCCCTATGCCGGAGATAAACTCTATAGAAATGACGGAGGAAAATTCACCGATATCAGTGAAAAAGCTGGGATCAAAGGATCAGCACTAGGATTTGGACTTGGAGTAATCTCCTCCGATATCAATCAAGATGGATGGCCGGATATCCTGGTGACCAATGATTACATAGAGCCCGATTACCTCTATATCAACAATGGTGATGGAACATTCACAGATCAGCTAAAAGAATATTTCAGTCATATCTCGCATTTCTCCATGGGAGCTGACATTTCAGATGTAAATAATGATGGAAAACCAGACATCTATACGCTAGATATGCTTCCGGAGGATAATGAGCGTCAAAAACTGCTCTATGGCCCTGAAAACTATGAGCACTACGCATTAATGATCAAAGAAGGGTTTTATCATCAGAATATGCGTAACATGCTACAACTGAATCAGGGAAATGGACTTTTCTCAGAGGTGGGGCAGCTTTCTAAAATATCAAATAGCGATTGGAGCTGGTCAGCACTTTTTTTTGATGCTACGAATAATGGGCAAAAAGACCTTTTTATTACCAATGGATATTTTCGGGATTACACTAATAGAGATTTTTTGAAGTACAAAGGAGACTATTACTTCAAGCAAGCTATTGCGAATGAAAAAGCTGACACCTTACATCTGGTGACCTCGATGACCTCTACTCCTATTCACAACTATTTTTTCGAAAATACAGGAGAACTAAACTTTATGGATCAATCTATTTCTTGGGGTTTTGAAGAAAAAGGTTTTTCCAGCGGAGCTGCATACGCCGACCTGGACAATGACGGTGACCTAGACCTAGTAGTGAATAATATCAATGAGGCTGCTTCTATCTATGAAAACAAAAGTTCCACAGGAAATTGGCTCCAACTCTCTCTGGTGGATCATTCAAACAATTCCTTTGCTATAGGAGCAAAAGTAGAAGTTTTCACAGGAGAGGAAAACCAATCCCTAGAGCTTCAAACCGTACGAGGATTTCAATCCTCAGTAAGTCCAAGACTACATTTTGGATTAGGAGAAGTCAAAACAGTTCCTTCGATTCAAATCATTTGGCCGGACGGCGCTGAACAAGTCCTGACTGACATTCCCGCCAATCAGCATTTAACTGTTAGGCGAGCAAGCAGCCCTTCTTCCTCCCCACAAGAAAAACCCTCACCTCTTCTGGACCCAAGTGATTTTGCCCCGGAATACTCCTTTGGCGAAGCCTCTTTTAATGACTTCAAGCGACAGCCTCTGATGCTTACTATGCCTAGCTATATCAGTCCTGTCATGGCTACAGGCGATCTGAATGCTGATGGCAACCCAGAAATCTTTATCGGTGGATCAAAGGGCAATGCTGGAAAAATAATGTCTTATATCCATGGAAAATGGGAAGTGTATACAGGCTTCAAGTCCGCTAGTGAATTTACAGATGCAGCTGTGATTTTTGAGGACTTTAACGGAGACGGTTATCAAGATCTTTTTGTGGGCAGTGGTGGCTATCACGATTACATAGGCTCAGACGAGGCATTGGTTGACCGCCTGTATATCAACGACGGCTCCGGCAAACTGTCAAGAATTCTTTCATTTCCTGATTATAAATTCAGTACGGGATCTGCCGTTGCCATAGATGCGAATGCTGATGGAAAGATGGACCTTTTCGTAGGTGGTAAATTAATTCCTGGACGTTACCCCATTATTCCTGAGAGTAAGCTTTTAATCAATGATGGGGAGGGCAATTTCACAGATCAGACAAACAGCTACTTGCCTAATGGCGGCAAACTTGGGATGATTACAGCTGTGGAAAAAATTGATCTAAATGAGGATGGCAGACAGGACTTAGTACTCGCAGGCGAATACATGCCAATCACTTTCTTGATAAATTCTGGAAACACGTTTGTCGACCAAACTTCCATGTATTTTGACTCGCCAATCTCTGGCTGGTGGAACACCCTTGCAAAAGCTGATCTGGACGGTGACGGAGACCTTGACCTGATTGCGGGGAACTTTGGGCTTAATTCGCAGTTTGAAGTGGATGGAGAAAAAATCCTTCGCCTTTATTCGGCAGATTTTGATAATAATGGTTCCATAGATCCGATTCTGGAATGCTTCGTAGCAGATAATATGTACCCTTACCCCAGTCGTGATGAACTGCTCGACCAGATGGCTAGTATGCGAAGCAAATTCACAGATTATGCATCCTACTCCAAAGCTACCATGAGTGATTTATTTTCTGATCAAGCTTTAGAAGAAGCCGAAAAACTGGAAGTAAACACCTTAGAATCAATTACATTAATAAACAATCGCGGCAACTTCACCATACAAAACCTACCTAGAATCGCCCAATCCTTCCCCATATACAGCGTTTTACCTTATGATTTAAATCGGGATGGCAAGACAGATTTAATAGTGGGTGGAAATCAATCCCATACCCGAATCAGAATCGGGAAAATGGACGCGGGACTAGGTCTTGTATTACTGGGGGATGGCAAAGGGAACTTTAGACCATTGAATGCCACAGAGTCTGGCTTATCCGTCAAAGGAGACATCAAATCCATCCTTCCTATAGAAACAGATGAAGGAACTCAGATCCTTTTTGGAGTCAATCTAAAACCTTTAGAAAGCTACAAAATACGATGAAAAAACACCTATTTGGCTTCTTTACTATATTTCTCTTAACCCAGCGGGCAATTGCTGTAGAAGAGAAAGTAGATTGGCCAAAACTTTATGCAGAGCAGCTTTTTCACATTACGGAAGTCATGGTGACTGATGTGGCCAGCCCACCAGTAGCAGCAAGAATATACGCATACACTACACTGGCCTCCTACATCATTACCAAAGAGTGTACAGGTGATTTTTCAAATAAGGAAATCCTCACTGAAACCTACCTTCAGAATTACGACTGGAGCATAACGCATAGCCCACTCTCATCTCCTGAATTCAGCGCCATTTTAGCTATGCTCAAAGTAGGTCAGGCAATAATGCCATCGGGCTACCTACTGGAAGCGACGCAAAAAGAATGGATTGATCAAGCATTGAAAGACAAATTGGTCAGGAAGAAAAATCTAACTGAGCATGTAGAGCTAGCTAGTCAGGTAGCTGAAAAAGTTATGGAAATAGCCAAAAAAGATGGGTATCTACAGCTGTCAACTTTGACCCGGTATACCCCACAAAAAGGTGAAGGCTTCTGGTATCCAACTCCCCCAGCCTATATTTCGGCGGTGGAGCCTGAGTGGAAAACGATCAAGCCATTTTTTATAAAAGACCTGAAGGAATATGACCCCGCTCCTATGGCTCCATTTGATATGAGCGAAGGAAGTTCATTTCATACCCAATTGATAGAGGTCTACCAAACCACAAACGAATTAAGCGATGAAAGAAAGCTGATAGCCAATTTTTGGGACTGCAATCCATTCAAAGTTGAATTTTCAGGCCACATGGCTATTGGCGTCAAAAAGATTTCGCCAGGAGGCCATTGGATAGGAATCACTGGCATTGCTGCGCAAAAAGCAAAGCTTTCCTTTGCGGAAACTGCCTACATTCATGCGTTGGTGGGCATGACATTGCACGATGCTTTTATTTCCTGCTGGAAGGTAAAATATGATACAGACAGAATCCGGCCCGAAACGGTCATTAACCAAAAAATAGATCAACGCTGGAGACCACTACTGCAGACGCCACCTTTCCCCGAATACACCTCTGGTCACTCGGTCATTAGCCGGGCTTCGGCGGTGATTTTGACGGGGTATTTTGGAGATGATTTTGAATTCGTTGATAGCTCAGAAACCTACTTTGGCCTACCGGAAAGACCATTCCCATCTTTTCTTTATGCTTCTGAAGAAGCTGCTATTTCTCGCCTTTATGGGGGAATCCACTTTCGAGACGCTATAGAAGAAGGCGTAAAGCAAGGCGAAAAAATCGGTGATATGATTTGGACACAAGTCGCTCAAGCCAATAATTGATCTTAGAAACCACATTATACAATGAAACTTACTTATTTCTTTTCCCTTATCACCTCATTCGCAGGTTTATTGAATCTTAGTTCCTGTACATCAAAAGTGGAGCAAAAAGCAGAAAATCCGCTTGAAACAAAACCAAACATCGTATTGATATTCGCGGATGATATGGGCTATGGTGACCTAGGGGTATATGGGGCCACTCAATGGAAAACTCCCAACTTAGATCAATTGGCAGCCGATGGGGTTCGCTTTACCCAGTTCTATGTTCCTCATGCGGTTTGCTCCGCATCAAGAGCTGCATTGCTCACTGGAGCCTATGCAAATAGACTGGAAATTTTTGGTGCCCTAGATCACTCTGCGAAACATGGGTTAAACCCTGAGGAAACTACCATTGCAGAAATGCTCAAGCAAAACGGCTATGCTACTGGAATGGTAGGAAAATGGCATTTGGGACATTTGGCGCCTTTTCTACCTACGGAACAAGGCTTTGATTCCTATTACGGACTTCCCTACTCCAATGATATGTGGCCTCATCATCCAGAGGTTAAAGGTTATTATCCTCCATTGCCTCTTTATAGAGATACTTCCGTCATAGACACCCTGGATGATCAGAGCATGCTGACGACTAATTACACCGAAGAGGCCATCAAATTTATAGAACAAAATAAGGATGAGCCGTTCTTCTTGTACTTGGCACATAGCATGACTCATGTCCCCCTCTTTGTTTCTGATAAATTCAAAGGGAAGTCTGAGCAAGGTCTTTATGGCGATGTCATGATGGAAGTCGATTGGTCGGTGGGGCAGGTTAGGCAAAAATTAGAAGAGTTGGGTTTAGCAGAAAACACCATTGTGATATTCACTTCAGATAATGGCCCTTGGCTTTCCTACGGAGGTCACGCAGGCTTGACTGCCGGGTTGAAGGAAGGAAAAGGAACCTCATGGGACGGAGGTATTCGCGAGCCGGGGATTTTTGTCTGGCCAGGTCATTTTCCTGCCGGAAAAGTGGAAACACAAGCAGCCATGACGATTGATATTCTGCCTACGCTGGCAGAGATTACGAGATCGAAGCTCCCTGATCTACCTATTGATGGAAGAAGTATTTTGCCGATTTTGGAAGGAAAAGAAATGGAACCCAAGCCTTACTTTGCTTATTACAACAAAAACGAGCTTCAAGCAGTGATTTACGGCAAATGGAAATTGGTTTTACCTCATACCTATAGAAGTATTCCAGAAGGAACTGAGATGCGAAATGATGGAATCCCCGTGAAATATCATATGCTGACTCTAGATAAAGCTGAATTATTCGATTTATCGCTTGACCCAAATGAAACTACCGATGTAGGAGCGGACAACGCTGAAATTCTTGCAAAAATGAACCAGTTTGCCGAAGAGGCAAGAGCAGATTTAGGAGATGCTTTGACCGAATCTGAAGGAACTGGCCTAAGAAAACATGGGAGGATAGAGTAAGCCTAATTGCTAAATCCTAGGGTATGATTATAGGGTTATTTGCCAGTAATGATTAAAGCCTAATAGCATTTGCGATCACTAACCTAAAGGCGGGGTCCTGCATTATCGGGAGGTTTTTGGTCTGCTGACCGGGTGAGTTAAGAATTATTGGACAGGTATCATTCCGTTTAATTGTGTTCTATTTCACCATCCCAATTCACCTTTTTGGAAAATGGATCCAACATTTCATCAATAAGAACTGAAACCTGTGCTCTATTGAGGTGTAAATCTGCGCTAAAAAATCCTTCAAGTTCTCTTCTGTTCCAGGCCTGGGTAATTTCTGATAAGGAAGTTCCAGGCTTAACTACATCCATTAAGACCCGAAAACTTTGCCCTGTCAAATAGTCCCCAGAAGCTCCCCAATAGTCTTTCAACACAGGGTAAAATGGTCTTAACCCTTCAACTAATTCAAATTCTGTAACCAACCTATCCGGATAGAACCAAGTTTGATTGGCCCACAAGTAAGGAACGCCTTCCCCTTTTAAAATCCCTGTTGCTCCGATTTTTTGCATAGCTACAAAATGATCCTCATCGGGTTTGGTGTCAATGAACGGCATGATGAAGGCTCCTTGGGATAAAAGCAAGGATTGAACATCCCGAATGGAAACCGCATCCAGACTTTTCCCTTCTTTTAAAGCAACTGCTGCCAAAACACCTGCGGCTTGCCCAATTCCCAGGACTACCGGCTGAAGACGGGTAGCGCCATTGACAATATTGGATACTGAAATACTTTTTTCCGCCAAAATCAAAGCCGGATGCCCTTTTGGAACTAGTGAACCCAGTGGCAGATTGTAAGAGGGAACTCTGATTTTGATGAAGTCGATTGCAGGGGCTTCACGGTTTTTTTTATGGTGATGGTCTATGGTATAATCTCCTACTGCCACACCGGTACGGTAAAGTGGCGAGGGCGCATTATAAGGGCTCTTCACAAAAGGCAAAGTAAAATCCACTAAGCCCTCAAAACGTCTTGATTCCCTGTGATACGGAATCATCGGCAAATCATCTGCTGTAGGATATTCCTCCTCAGCGATGCCCAAATGCTTAAAACCCAACTCATGCTGGATATAATAGACAAATCGGAGACTCGCCTGCTTGGCATCTTCTAGGGCTGTTTCTCGCTCCTCTGGACTTTTTTCTATAATGTTCAAATAGTAATCATTCCCACAATTCGGCCAATTGATCATGTATTTACCATTGGGAAGTTTTCCATAATTGATCATTTTCTGGCAATCAGAAACCGCCTCCTGATCTGTAATCGGGTCAGAATGAGCACATGCACAATCAAATTCTGTAGGATCATAATTCTCTGGTCTAGCAATGGTCTTATCTGCACCCTTTCCATAATCCTCCAGCGTCACCACATAAGTCAGGTCCTGAATGATATCATTACTTTCTGCTGGCGCAAAGCTTTCACCGATCTCATCTCTTGCATCCATCCCAATACGGTAGGGTAATCCTTGGGCAGCAGCTACGTCTCCCAATTCTGTGGCATCAATCAACATGGAAGAAAAAACTTCGGTTAATTTTCCATTCTTGCTGTAAGAAACCTTCCAAAGCCCATTCGAATAATCTGCTGTTACCCAGGTGCTGCTCAGAGAGATCGTCAATGGATTAACGGCATTAGCCATCTCCAGTAGGATTTGACTGCCCACCTTCGGTTCAAAAAGTGTATTGCTCACCCATCCAGTAGCTAATTTTTCGGCCCCTCCATAATGAGCTTCAAGTCTGGATTTAAACTCTCCCCAAATCCCAGAAGGAAGCCTATGATTTCCATCTATCGCTGACACTCCTGCTGAGGTCAGCATTCCCCCCAGCCAGGGAGTAGCTTCTAGGATCAAAGTTTTGACGCCTAATCTACCTGCAGCGATCCCGGCCGAAGTGCCACTTGCCCCTCCCCCGACGATAATCAAATCGTATTTTTCTTGGCCAAAAGCAGGCCATGACAAATGTAAAAAGACCGCAATAAGTGAGGTGAACAGCAATTTGATTCTCATGTAACTGGGTTTTCATTAATTTTCAAACAAGCTCCTAGTAGTGCAGAATTCTCACCAAGCTCGGAGATTTTAAGTGAGACGGGATAGCCCATGGTATCTAAATACTCCTGAGTAGCCGGTAAAAAATACTCGGATGCCAAACTGACCTTTCCTCCTAAAACTACTCCTTCGGATTTTAGCCTAATGAGATAGGGAAATAAAAACTCACCTAAAGCACGACCGAATTTTTCGAAAATAGCCTTACGAACTGACGCCTCGACATACTCTGAAAAAAGCCCTTTCACTCCTTTGATCTCCAACCCAAACTGATGTAAAGCCTCCTTGACAAACCATCCTGTGCCAAGATAATCTTCTGCTATTCCATCCCGAAATGGCGCAGCCCACAGCTTCGCATCTTTTACAACATCTTGCACTTTGATGGCTGATCCTAGTCCAGTCCCTAAAGTCACACCTAGTGAATGATGAACGTTTCTTCCAGCTCCGGCGTAGCTTTCACCTGCAAGAAATGCCTCCGCATCATTGATAAAACAAATTTGTTTTTCTGCGATATCCAGGCTGTTAGCGAGCAATTCCCTCACGGAAAGTTGGTAGAGTGAAGCCATCTTGCCTTGGTCCCTGATCAGCGAAACCCCATTCTCATAGTCAAAAGGCCCTGGCATTGCGATTCCGATATACACATTTTTAGCACCTTGAGATGAAGACTTGATCACATTTGACCATTCACGAATTATATCTTCTTTTCTTCCAAATGTATCGACGGCGGCTTCACAAAAATCTGAAAAGGAAGCTGATTCAGATTTTAAATGCACTTTTGCAGCGGAGATATGAGAACCTCCTATATCAACTCCTATTTTAATCATTTAGTGAAATTTTCAAAAGCTCCAATTTAGCATAAAAAAAGAGGCTTTGGAACAGTCCAAAGCCTCTATCAACTATTTTAAATGGATGATTCTCAATCTTTAGTTATCCCACCATACCGTAGTAGTCCAGGTATCTCCACCCATGCTGGAAATCGCATTGGCTAGGTTTTCCGGATTGGTAGTACTCTCTGATGAAGGGTAAAGCTGTCTTCTTGGGATTTGGCCCTGGGAGAAATTACCGGTGTAATTAACCGGAGTAAGTTCTGGGTATCCAGATCTTTTCCAATTGTTCCAAGACTCTACGAAATTAGCTAAAATCCCTGTAGTAGCCCAAATCTGCTCATTGATCATTTGAAGTGAAGCTTCAGCACTACTGGTATCCAATGGATTGGCAGCTACAAAAGATGCTGCATCAGAAGCAGACACACTTGCTCCACCAAATTTGCCGATGGTAACCATCGCAGCTTCAAGGCCCGCTTCATAATGCTCAGCTGCTGACATAGGCACCGAGTATCCTCTGGCCGCTGCATCTGCTAGTAAAAACTGGATTTCAGCGTAAGTCAGGATGAACACAGGTGCATCTCTATCTCTATAGATGGCGGTAGGCCTAGAGTAATTCCCAATTGGCGCCAAGTCATCACCACTTCCCGTTCCTCCTGGATAGTTTGGTGCATTAGATACGTCCGTGGCACCGCCTCTTAGGTCATAGCCATTAGGAAGCCCCAACTGATCTTCAGGAGCGTTATTACCCGGCTCCGTACTTCTGTTTCCAGCTAAGCCAGCCACTGGAACTTCAGCAATAACCGAAAGCCTAGGATCATCATTTGCTTTTAGGAAATTGATCAACTTATCAGACCAGCGAACCTCATATACATCATCAGTTACATTCAACGCATTGGCACTGGAGTTTGCATATCCGTTTGCCTGATCGGAAGCCAGTACCGCTTCATCATCGGTAGAGCTGAATACGCCTCCAGCGATTGCTTTTTGAACATAAGACTGAGCTGAAGCTGGATCTACGTCTACCATTCTCATGGCCATTCTCAGCATAATGGAATAACCTAGTTTCTTCCACTTGGTCAAATCTCCATCATACAGCACGTCATTTCTGATCGGGTCACCAGATTCATTGATTGAGCTTAGGGCTGATTCTAAGTCAGACAGCATTGCCATATAGGCTTCCGACTGCGGATCATATTTTGGCTGGGTAATGCCTTCCTCTGCCAGCAAAGCTTCAGAATATGGCAAATCACCATAAATATCAGAGACAAATGAAAGCGTAAGTACTTTCCAGATCTCTCCTACGGCAACTAAATTAGAATAGCCTTTTTCTTCAGCCAGTTTCTGCATTTGATAGACTCTAGATGCAGAAGAATACCCGTCATTCCAGACACTTTGTATATAACTATTGGTACTTCCAGATGCCACATACTTATCCGCATTGGAATAATAGTTTGCCCCACCGGTAGAGGTGGAAGCCATCACTTGTACCCACATGCTTTGAAACAGGATGGCTCCGGTATAGCCGGTCATCATGTTACTATAGTTGGCAGATACAGTAGGCAAAATCAAGTTGGGGTCGAAAACTTCCCCATCCGCACGGTTAGGATCAGTATTGATCTCTGCAAAGTCACCATCGCAACTAGAAGCCACCAATAATACACCCGTAAGGATTATGCTTATATATTTTTTCATATTAGTTCAATTTGAAATTAAGATTAAACCCAAAAGATCTGGTGCTAGGTAGGTTACCACCTTCTATACCTGTATAGTTGATGTTAGAACCAAAACTAGCTTCTGGGTCAATATTGTCTGCCTTGCGCATCAGAATAGCTAAATTTCTAGCTACAAAGGATACATCAAGCCCTTTCAATACCGGTGTATTTCCGAACCATTTTTCCGGGAAGGAATACCCCAATGTTAATTGTCTCAATTTGATGAAATCACCATCTACTACACTGGTGCTGGTAACGTTTTGGGCTAAAGCTCTGTAGTATTCCTCTGCTGGAGCAGTCACTCCATCATTGGTCACACCACCTTCTCTTCCTTCTAAGGTTACTTGATTCAAACCTCTAAAGATGGAGTAAAACTCCGTTGCCGAAAGGACTTTATTGCCAAAGTTGTAATCAATCAGGAAGGATAGTGCGATGCCTTTATAATTGAACTCGTTATTCCATCCTCCATAGAGGGTAGGCAGAACCGTACCCATATTGATCAGCTCCCCTCTCACTGGAAGGCCTGCTTCGTCTACTTGTATAGTTCCATCCTCATTATAGGCATAATCATAGGCTCTGATTTGTGGGCCGGCTTCTCCCACCACGAATGCTGTCACCGCATTTCCCAGTGTACCTCTATTTTGACCTAGGTTGATAGGATTATTATTCGGATCTGTACTTAGGATTTTATTTTTCACACTGGACATATTGAAGGAAGATCTCCACATGAAATTCGGTGTTTGTACAGGTGTACCTGTCACCAAAACCTCAAGACCTTTGTTACTGGTAGACCCTGTAGCCACTACTGAGCTGTTGAATCCAGAGGTGATGCTGAGGTTAGCATTCATGATCTCATTGTGTGTCTCTTTCTGATAGTAAGCGACATCAAACGCCAGGCGATTGTTAAAGAAACTCAAATCCAAACCGAACTCAATTTCACTGGTAGTAAATGGTTTCAGATTCAAATTTGGAAGCGCTGTAGGAGAAGAACCTGCAGGTACGCCGTTGTAAGAGTTTGCAGAGGTATAATAAAAGGTACTCTGATAGGCATCAAAAGGCTCTCCACTGGTCACTGCATACGAAGCTCTTAATTTACCAAAATCAAGTGCTGGCATATCGATCAACTGATCAAACACAAATGCTGCAGCCACTGAAGGCGAGAAGATACTGTTATTGTCAGTAGGCAAGGTACTGTACACATCGTATCTACCAGTGGTAGTCAAGGTTAATATGCTGTTGTAACCAATACCTAAGGAATAATATCCTGAGTGTACCTCCCGCTCATCGTAATCATAAGATCTGGAGAAAGTCTCCACGTTGAAAGGTGAGTAAAGATATGGAAGCACAAATCGGCTACCTCCAACTCCCACAGTTTCAAACTTATTATTCCGCATATTGACACCGGCCAGGGCGTCTAGATTCCATTTTTCATTCAGATCAAATGTAGCCCCCAAAATACCATCAATGTTAGTCTCTGATCTCTGGCTTTGGCCTCTACTGTTCAGGTTTCCCTTTAGGTCTCCGGTGTATGCCAAGCCGTATGGGTCTACACTGAAGAAGTCATCATTCGAGGCGTCATTTCCTAATCTCACCATGGCATAGATGTCATCTGTGAAATTATATTTGGTGGAAATCGCTGAGATAGTACGCTTTCTACCTAAATCATTGATTCCTTGATTAACGATAAAATAAGGGTTCGTCACGTAGATATCATCACTGAAAACCGTTTCTGCACCAGTCTCCGGATCAAAACCAGGGGCAAAAATTCCCTGGCTGATGTTTGGGGCCAATAGCAAGAAGTTGTTTGGGTTTTTAGGTCCGTCACTGAGGTTAGGGACATTTGTAGACTTCTGGTCAATGTAATTGATCATGGCAGTGACACTCAGCTTGTCTGTAATGTTTTGTTCCACATTTAGGTTAATGGTCAATCGATCCACTCCACTGCTTGGCACAATAGACTTTGCATCCAGATTGGAAACAGACATTCTAAAAGAACCATCCTCTCCTAGTCCTTTGGAAAGTGAAACTGTATTGGTAAAGTTAGTGCCGGTTCTATAAAAATTGATGTATCCATCACTGGTAGGGGAATAAGGATACTGATTGCCATCAAAACCAATGACTGAACTTCCGTCCATCATAGCTCCCCAGGCCAACCTTCCTGTGGACTGAGCGTCGGTAGCTGTGGCAGGTTTAGCCCCCCCTGTACCTTGCCCATACACCTGCTGAAAATCGGTAAAGTCTACTGGATCTTCTACCATATAGTTCATGGTGTAGTTCAAGGACCAATCTCCGCCTTTTGCACCTTTCTTGGTCGTGATCAGGATCACGCCGTTAGATGCTCTGGATCCGTAAAGTGCAGAAGCAGCCTGACCTTTCAGTACGGTCATGGTCTCAATATCGTCCGGGCTAAGGTTTCCTATCCCATCTCCACTATCAGCTCCTCCCCATTGACCAGCAGATCCTCTTTGGGTATTGTCCATAGGGATACCATTGATTACATAAAGGGGAGACCCTGTACCACTGATACTTGGCAGACCTCTCAAGGTAATCTTGGAAGTTCCTCCAGGGCCGGAATTTGTTCCTTTCACCACTAAGCCTGCCACGCGGCCGGCCAGTGAATTGGCAACGTTGGTTTCTCTGGCTTGAGTCAAGGATTCACTCCCCACCTCAGTTACAGAATACCCTAGCGTTTCTTTTTCTTTACTGATACCCAGGGCCGTTACTACGACCTCGGATAGTTCGCTGGCATCTTCATCCAGCACCACATTCAGTTCTGTTTTATCTCCTACCGCTATCTCCTGTGGAGCATAACCGATAAAGGAAAAAACCAACACTGAAGATGAACTCACAGACAGGGAGAACTGGCCATCTACATCTGTAGTGGTCCCAGTCTGGTTACTTTTATCCAGGATGGTAACTCCTGGCATAGGCAAACCGTCAGACGATGAAGTCACGGTACCTCTGAGCACCCTATTCTGGGCTTGAGCAATGGCCGCCAGGCCAAAAATCAAAACCAGAGTAAATGCAATTGGTAGCAATTTTCTCATAGTACTTGCTTAATTGTTAGAAATAATTGGTGAATTTTTAATAAACTATCAAAGGCCAGAGGCCTTACCGGAATTTTCATTTGCTTCAACGCAAACTATTAATTCAATCTTCTACAAAATGTAGATCCTATAGTAGGTTAGTGGGTTAATTCCCTATAAAGCTAGAAAAAAGAAATCTGTATCAAAAAATTAAACTGTATTTTTTATTGAAAAAAAGCAGTCTTAATATAAATTTTCCGTTAAGTTCTAACTTCATTTAAGATTTTTTTCCACGAATAATCTTAACCATTTAATTGAAAGACAGTTATTTCAATCATTCAAGCGGGATTAAAGAAAAAAATGCAATTCAAAGACATGAACTAAGTCCAACGATGGATTAAGCAATCAGAAAAAACCTATCCCACTTTTAAATTTGAAGCAAACCAACAGCTTTGATCTGATTGGTAAAACAATGTTTGGAAGGGCAAAAAAAAGAGGCTATCTCAGGATAGCCTCTTTTTAAATTTAATTACTGTTTGAATTATTCAACATCCCAGAACAGCGCATTGGTAAGATTATCCTGAGGCTGAACCACGGAATAATTTTCAGCATTATAGGTCTGCTCTGAACTTGGATACACCCATCTGTAAGGAGGCTGGCTTTGCTGATTGGACTGATCAGTCCAGAACTCTAGATCGACTAGCCCCAATCTTCTATATTCAGCCCAGTTTTCGTTTGGCTGGATCACATTGAAGTGTAACCATTTTTGTTCTGCGATCAACTTCAGCTTTTCCTCAGCAGAAGTAGCAGCAGTCCAAGAGACGTCCCCTTGCGCCAAGTAAGCATCCCTATCAGCACTAGTAGGCTCCACTGGATCAGGGGAATCTCCATTATTCGAAATGCTTCTCAGATACACATATTGATCAATTGAATTGAGAACCCCAGTCTCATAAGCAGCCTGCGCCATGGCATTCTGTCCAGTTTTCAGATAATATTCAGCAGCAAGGAAGTTAACTTCCGAAGCAGAGATGATAATTCCAGGGAAATTTTGGTTCCTAGACAAAGTAGATCTATTGTAGATACTCAATGTACCGGCAAGTACCAACTCATTCTGAGCAGAAGCATTCAGAAGTGGATCCAAGCCCATATATTGACCCGGCTCTGCCTCTAGCCCTGGTTCAAATACATACGTCAGACGAGGATCCTCATTAGCTAGCATATGATCTATGATGACCTTGCCCGCAATATTTCCATCCCAATCTTCCAAACCGCTCTGAAATGAATTTGCTTGCATCCAAGTACCTGCCGTGTAACCATCCCAGGCAATGAAGTCCTGGATGGAAGTCACTACTGGGTAAGTAGCTGGATTTGAAAGAATATCGCCGATTTCTGCATTAGCTCTTGCAGAGAATGTACTAGTACCACTTACTCGAGTCAACATACGAAGTCTCACAGAGTTGATGTACTTTTTCCAAAGCATCAAATCACCATCATTGATTACGTCTTGGATTTCAAACTCAGCCAAAACACCAGGGTTCACAGTCATAGTATTCATCTCATCAGCCATTGCAGCCAACTCGTCCAACATCATGGTATACAGTGTCTCGGCATCGTCATAAGGAGCATAAGAACTCTGATAATCTCCTCCATTTTGACTCAGCATAGCCGCCTGAGTAAAAGGAATATCGCCATGATAATCTATTTCTTTCTGTGCTTGATCGTATAGAAACGTTTTCGCAGCGATCATGTAGATCCTTTGATCTGCAGCGGCAACTTCAGTTAGACCTTCATAGATTTTTTCGATCTCTCTGTACTGCGCCAATGTCTCATAGAAAGCACGCCATCTTCTATTTATTGCTTCAGAACCAGGCACGTATTGGTTTTCACCATTTACCCAGCCGATCGCTTGAGTATATCGGTTACTTGTAATTCTTTGCCCGACAAAGTAGTCATCGTACGTCGGAAGCACATAATTCCTGAATGAATAGATCATACCTGTGAACTGCTTCCCGACTGTAGTTTCAGAGACTTTAGCTGGATCTGTATAGTTATCTGCAAAGTCTGATTCGGTGCAGCTAGCTAATGAAGCTGCCACGATTGCACCTATATATAAACTTTTAAATTTCATTTTCTTTTTGGATTAGTTGGGTCCTCAATTAGAATTTAGCTCTTAGCATAAAACCAACGGTTCTGGTAGCCGGGTTGGTACCCGCACTGGTAATGGTCTGCGTCCAGTTGGATCCAGCAGTCAATACCTCAGGATCTAGATCTTTGATGTTTCTGTAAAGGAAGAACAAGTTTCTACCGAAAACAGAAACGTTCACATTGCTAGCACCGATTCTCTGAGCGAAGCTTTGAGGTAGCGTATATCCTAATGACAATTCTCTCATTTTCAAATAAGTGTTGTCTTGGATATATAATTCATATCGAGACTGAGAGTATTGAGGACCTCCCCAGTTATAGGTAGCATTGTAGTACAATGCCTGAGATATCACATTCGTATTTGGTTGACCATCAGCAGTCACACCGTCCATGAGCATTCCGTCATGGAAAACAGCCTCTCCATTTGGTCCAGCAGTGGTAGAGTGATCTACTTGCACCCCTCTGGTGATACCGTCCTCACCAGTCACACGATAGTATGCAAGACCTCCAGTCTCTTCATTTCTAAACTTCAAACTTTCTTCTGTCAAACCACGGCTTTTCATCCAGTTGATACCCGTTGGCATCACAGAACCACCGATTTGGAAGTCCATCATCGCAGAGAATGTGAAGTTTTTATAGGAAAGGTTGTTCATCAAACCACCTACAGCATCAGGATTGTAATTACCTACTCTTTTCCAGTTATTTGCATCTATTTTATACAAACCATTAGGCTGTACAATGTTGTCTCCATTGGCATCTGTTTCGATCGGATGGGCATACAAATCTCCCATTGGACGACCTACCACTGACCTCAATTGTGCAGCACCTCCATCATAGTCAGCATGCAGCAATTCTGTAGCATCATTTGCTAATTTCTCTACAGTGTTAATGTTTCTAGCCAAGTTTAAGGTCATATCCCACATGAAACTTCCGCTCTGCATGATCGTAGCATTCAACGCCATCTCTACCCCTTTGTTTCTCAAGGTACCGATGTTGGTTAATACAGATGAAGCACCACTGGTGTTTGGCAAAGTCAATGGTAGAATCTGATCACGGATTTGGGCATTATAATAAGATAGATCTATGCCTAGGCGGTTACCAAAGAATCTAGCATCCAATCCTATTTCATATTCATGCTTTTGCTCTGGCCTGATTCCGTCATTTCCAAAAGAACTAGGCATCACAGTGTACAATACCCCGTCCAAAGTGTTTTGTGTGTAAGCAATATTCGCTCTGTAAAGACCAGGGTAGTTACCTACTATACCCCAAGAACCTCTCAATTTAGCGAAGGTGATGAATTGAGGCATTTCGACCATTTCAGAGATTGCCAAACTGGTGTTAACTGAAGGGTAGACAAAAGAATTGTTTTCAGGATTCATAGTAGAGGTACGGTCTCTACGGATCGTCCCTTCCAAGAACCAGAAACCTTTGTAATCAAAGTTTGCCGTACCTACCAATGCATCTATCACACGATTGGATCTGGTAGCATTGCTGACCACCTGCTGATTAGAGGCAATCAAATCAAATAGATTTTCACTGCTCAAACCACCATTGGTTCTAGTGAATAGTTCTCTTCTAGTTTCTTTTGTACCAGTATAACCGGCCATTGCACTGATAGAAATATCTTCTGCCAAGTTCTTGGTATAGGTCAAAAACACATCACCATAAAGGATATTGAATGTCTCATTGTTCATGCTGAACATCCCAGAGTTACCGAAAGCCAAAGGTCTTTCAGTTGCTCTCTTATCTTCTGAGTATCTATTCGTGAAGTCGGTGGAAATTCTACCCCTCAAGGACAAATCGTCGGTGATTTTGTAGGTATTGGTCAATACACTGATCACACGATTAGAAGTCTCATTGAGATTATGCTTATTGACTCTCCACACATAGTCACCGATGGCATCCATGAAGCCATTGTAAATGATGTTTTCATCCGGAGTCAAACTTTGGGTATTTTGTCCCACTACATATTTGTAACCACGACTAGTCTGATAATTATCCAAGTACCAATCACCATTATCAAATCGAGTCATCATACCACCGAAGTTATTGATCATACGATCGATGGAATAGGGTCTGTTTTTGGTGTTCTGGTTAATATAGTTAACCATCACATCAGTCTTCCACCTATCAGTGATTCTGAAAGTTGCATTCAAGTTGGCGATGTTCTTGTTGTTTTTAGAATTCAAACTCAAGGCTTCGTTATCCTGACGAGTCAATGAGAATCTGAAATCTGCAAACTCAGAATTATTGGCAACGGCAACGTTCACAGAAGAACTCAAAGGATTGTTAAACAATGCTGCGTAATTATCTTCCTGAGCTACATAAGGTCTCATTTCTCCATCCCAAGACCTCACCATTCTCCCGTCAAACTCAGGACCGAAGTTGTTGTTTGTACTCGCTAAACCTCTTACACCGTCATCATAGGTAAAAAAACCATCATCATCCTGCCCATAATCATATACATGAAGTGGAGCACCTGGGCCTCTTACGTTTTGATAGCGAGGAAGGTAGGCTATTTCGTCTCTAGCGACGTTTGCACTGAAGTCTACACTAAATCCTTTTTTACCTGAGTTTCCTTTTTTGGTCGTGATCAAAACGACACCATTTACCGCTTCAGAGCCATAAAGAGCCGCTGCTGATGCACCTTTCAAGATGGAAATATTTGCAATATCTTCCGGGTTGATATCCAATAGACCATTCCCTCTTAGTCGCTGATCACCCCAATAATTATTATTGGTTACGTTTTCGTTTCGGATAGGCACCCCGTCCATAATGATTAAAGGCTGGGTATTTCCAGTGATTGAATTCAGACCCCGTATAGTGATATTCACCGCTGAGGTTGCTCCACCTGCACCAGACTGGATCCTTACACCTGGAGCTTTACCATATAGTGCTGTTGCTACGTTTGGTGTCCCTACTTTAATCAACTCATCTGCCTGAATAGTCGTAGTAGCGTATCCCAGCTTTTTCTGCTCCTTTTCCATACCAAAAGCAGACACTACAAACTCGGAAAGCTCATTTGTATCTTCCACCAACTCAATGTCGATTTTAGACTGATTGCCTACTGTTACTTCTTGGGTGGCATAGCCAATAAAAGAAAAAACCAAAACTGAATTTGGACCTACCTGGATCGAATACTCTCCGTCTATATTGGTAGTAGTACCCGTCTGGTTCGTTTTGTCCAGGACTGTAACACCTGGCATGGGCAAGCCATCATCCGCTGTGATTACACCTGACACTACTCGCTCTTGTGCCTGTACCGAGGCAGTTATGCCCAGCATCAAGATGAGTGACAATGCAATTGATAAAATTTGTTTCATAGAAGGTAATTTGATGTTTAATGAAGTTTAATTTTTCTCTCAGTCGTGTGATTTTGATTTCACAAAACCACCTGAGGCTCGTCTTTCATAGGTCAATGAATTTTAAAATGAGAATTGTAACCAGCTAAAAACCAAGACAAACCAAATCTATTTGACTCGATTTTCTTTGCACATCATAAATCTAGAAAAAACAATTGTTTATTAAATAGTTCTACTTGACTTTTTTTCAAAAAACAGAAGATCTTACTTTATTTTTTACCAAAAGTATCCGATTATGAACATCTTTTTTTAATCGCCAGTATTTCTTAACTCACTTTTCAAGATTAACAGTTTACTTCTATTAATTTTTTTTCAGGATTTAGGTCAAATATTAACATGGATATACGGAATGATGCCAGTAACCAATATTTCGCTGCTCAATCGGCCAAAAGGCCGAAGACTCCCGCAGGAGCGGAACAGGCCGAAGTGGCCTCAATTCTTAAGTTTAACCTATCCTATGAAGCTTTTGCCTCCTTACTGGCAGAAAAGCGGATATCCATAACTATTAAACTCTGAAAACCCACTCAAGCTCCCCAGTAAAAAAAGACCAAAAAAAAAGCCACCCTATTCAGGATGGCTTCTGGTTCTAGTTTTGGAGTAGCTTATCGAAGAAAAAGCATTTCTCTGTACTTCACTAATGGCCAAGACTCATCGTCCACCAATAGTTCTAGCTTATCTACTGCATAACGGATTTTGTCGAAATAGGCTTCCTTGACATCTGTCTGATAGCCTTTGGCCATTTTCACTATATCCTCTTCTTTATTGAGTTTCTTGCGAGCCTCCACCATAGCGGTGATATTGGCTTTTAGAGATTCTATATGCTTAGCCACTTCCTTGATGGTTTCTACAGCTGCGGTATGATCCAATCCAAGGCCCTTCAACCCATTTGCATTCTGAATGATCTTATTCTGATATAGGATCGCAGTAGGGATGATATGATTCAATGCCAAGTCACCCATCACTCGTCCTTCTATCTGAATCTTCTTGATGAAGTTTTCCAACATGATCTCATGGCGGGCATGCACCTCTATCCCATTCATCACATTGTGTCTTTCAAAAAGCTCCTTGGTGGCTTTTGTAGCATATACATCCAGTGCCAATGGAGTAGATTTCAAGTTGGAAAGCCCTCTCTTTTCGGCTTCTTTTGCCCACTCTTCAGAGTAGCCATCACCTTCGAAGCGAACTTTCTTGCTGTCCTTGATATACTTTCTCAGTACATTCACGATTGCAATCTTTTTCTCCTTACCAGCGCTCATTTCCTTCTCGATGTCCTTGGCCATGTTAGTCAATACATCTGCCACGATCACGTTTAGCGTAGTCATAGGTCCGGCTACGTTAGCCTGAGATCCTACTGCTCGGAATTCGAATTTGTTTCCGGTAAATGCAAATGGAGAAGTTCTGTTTCTGTCAGTATTGTCAAGGATGATTTCAGGTATCTTAGAGATCCCCAACTTCATGTACATGTTGTCTCCTTTTTCAATCTTGATATTGCCGTTTTTCTCCAGCTCGTTCAAGACTTCTGTAAGGGTAGCTCCCAAGAATACGGAGATAATTGCCGGAGGAGCTTCGTTTGCGCCCAATCTATGGTCATTACCAGCAGAAGCAATACTTGCTCTCAACAGATCAGAGTGCTCATATACCGCCTTGATAGTCGCTACCAAGAAGGTTAGGAACTGAAGATTCTCACGCGCAGAGTTGCTAGGCTGGAACAGGTTTACACCCGAATCAGTAATCAAAGACCAGTTGTTATGCTTACCGCTACCATTTACTCCTGCAAACGGCTTCTCATGAAGAAGAACTTTCAGGTCGTGTCTCTCAGCCACCTTCTCCATGACATCCATCAAGAGCTGGTTATGATCGGTAGCTTTATTGATTTCTTCAAAAAGCGGAGCTACTTCAAACTGACCTGGAGCCACCTCATTGTGACGAGTCATCACAGGAATTCCCAGCTTCAGTGCTTCGTTTTCGAAGTCAACCATGAAGTCCTTCACACGAGTAGGGATAGATCCAAAATAATGATCATCTAGCTGCTGACCTCTAGCAGGGCTGTGACCAAAGACAGTTCTACCGCCCATTACCAAGTCTGGTCTGGCAGCAAACAATGCCTTATCAATCACGAAATATTCTTGTTCCACTCCCAAAGAAGGGAATACCTTTTTCACATTTCTATCAAAAAGCTGGCAGATAGCCACTGAAGCCTCGTTGATTGCCTCTACAGATTTCAACAATGGAGTTTTGTAATCCAAGGCTTCCCCAGTGTAGGAAACGAAGATTGTAGGGATACAAAGTGTATTCTCGAAAATAAAGATCGGAGAAGTAGGGTCCCAAGCAGTGTACCCTCTAGCTTCGAAGGTAGATCGGATACCCCCGTTCGGGAAAGAAGACGCATCCGGCTCCTGCTGTACCAGAGCACTGCCTTTGAATTTTTCCAGTCCTCCTAGTGCATCAAAAAAGGAATCATGCTTCTCTGCTGTAGAACCTGTAAGTGGCTGAAACCAGTGCGTATAATGGGTCACTCCCTTGGACAATGCCCAGGTTTTCACTGCTGAAGCTACTTCCTCGGCTGTAGCACTATCGATTTTAGTTCCTTTGTCGATGGCTTCCATTACCCTTTTATAGGAAGAAGGTGCCAAAGACACTTTCATTTGAGCAGTACCGAAAGTATTTGTTCCGAAAAAATCCGAGATTTTGTTCGAAGGTGCTTTCACAGCTACGCGCTGTCTAGCTTGCACCATTGCTAAGGCTTGTTGTCTAAGTGTTGCCATTTCTACAATATGTGGTTTAAAATTATACACACAAAAATAGAAAAATATGGATTCGAAAAAGCTTTTGATCGATTTTTGACCTCATTTTTCAAAAAATTTACACTTTTTTCAATAAAATAAGCCAAAAATCCACCGAATCTCTGAAAATTCATCCAAATCTGACCTCAAATTGGAGAATTGAAAACAGCCTAAGTTTAATTACCTTTGCAATCTCAAGATCAGATCAAGCAATTGTGAAAAAAGTAGCGTTTTATACACTGGGCTGTAAGCTGAATTTCTCCGAAACGTCCACCATCAGCAGACAATTTGAAGAAAAAGGCTTCTTAAAAGTCGATTTTCAAGAAAATCCGGACATTTTCATTATCAACACCTGCTCGGTTACCGAAAATGCAGACAAAAAGTGTAAAAAAATTGTACGTGAGGCTAAGAAAATCTCCCCAAACTCCTTTATTGCTATCATAGGTTGCTATGCTCAGCTCAAACCCAGGGAGATTTCTGAGATTTCCGGAGTGGATGCTGTTTTAGGCGCTGCCGAAAAATTTCGGCTAATTGAATTGTTAGATGATTTTGCAGTAGCTCAAGAAACAAAAGTGCTGGCCTCGGAGATTCAAGAAGCCACGGCGTTTAATAATGCCTATTCTATCAATGACCGCACCAGAACATTCCTCAAAGTTCAGGATGGGTGCAACTATGGTTGTGCCTTCTGCACCATTCCGCTGGCCCGTGGCAAAAGCCGAAGCAATACCATCCAAAGTGTATTGGAATCCGCTAGGGAAATCGCCGCTACCGATGTGAAAGAAATCGTGCTAACTGGCGTGAACATCGGGGATTTCGGGATTGTGGACGGCAAGCGAAATGAACGGTTTGCCGATTTGGTATATGCACTGGATGAAGTAGAGGGCATAGACCGTTTACGAATATCCTCTATAGAACCCAATTTGCTGACCAATGAGATCATCAGTTTTGTAGCCCGGTCCAAGCGATTTGTACCCCATTTTCACGTTCCCTTACAGTCAGGGTCCAATACTATTCTTAGAAAAATGGGCAGAAGATACCTACGTGAACTATACGTGGACCGTGTCACCAAAATCAAAACCCTCATGCCGCATGCCTGCATAGGAGTAGATGTAATCGTGGGGTTCCCGGGTGAGACTGATGAGTTGTTTTTAGAAACCTATAATTTCCTTAACGAACTTGACATCTCTTACCTTCATGTATTTACTTATTCTGAGCGGGCCAATACCCGGGCAGCAGAAATGGAAGAGGTAGTTCCTATGAAAAAGAGGAATGAGCGCTCCAAAATGCTCCGAATCCTTTCTGAAAAGAAAAGAAGGAATTTTTATAATGAAAATTTAGGCAAAGACTTTACTGTGCTTTTCGAAGAGGATGTGGCAGATGGCAAGATTCACGGATTCACGGAGAATTACATCCGAGTGGCTGCGAAGTTTGACCCCATGCTGGTCAATGAACTGAAAAAAGTCGCCTTAGATCAGATCAATGACGCGGGAAACGTGGAAGTACGCGAACCTGAGATGGTGTACGAAAAGCACTAGACAGCAGCACCCCGCCCCATTCCTGAGCTTAAACATCTTGCAGGCTAGCTCGTTGTTTAAGTATGAACTCTATATTTAAACCAGACGGAAGAATCACCAGAAGAATGTATTTGGTGATGTTTGTTATCTTTTACTTTATCAATATCCTTTGTCTCATGTTGATTTGGGATAGTTTTCAATCTGAGTCTTGGGCTATTTTTTACGGCGCCGGAGTAGCCTTGATAGCTTCTATAGCAGTCTTAATGATCCAAGCCATCAAAAGACTTCATGACATAGGGTTAGATTGGAAATACTCGCTTTACCTGCTGATCCCACCTCCCGTGAATTTTATAGGATTTATCTGGCTTGCAGCCAAAAAAGGACAGCCTGGCCCCAATGAATATGGCCCCGATCCCAGAAAAACTGATGTGATTTGAATTCAAGCAAAATCGTTTTGTAACTATTTTGATTATCCGCTAGGATGTCAGTCGCCTTTCAGCCTTCGCTTACTGGTCTGTAGACCTATACTACGACTACGATGAGTACATGTGACCGACCTCAATTCTAATATATCCTAAATTACTTTAGCCTCCTTACTGGCAGAAAAGCGGAAATACGTAAAACTAATTATCCGGCAAGAGCTATTCAGGTTCTTGCCTTTGTTTTTTGACACACCGCCGGATTTACGGAAACTTTGACTTAATGATGATAATCTGCTGCATTTTTCTAAATTCAGCTTAGAAAAATATCACTACGTGAAACATCCTCCCAAAAAAGCTATGCTCCATGAAGAACCCTGGCTTACCCAGTATTCTGAAGCCATTCAGCATAGGCAAGAAAGGTTTCAAGCTGCAATCAAAGCCATAAAATCCAATCACGGAAACCTAATAGAATACGCCAGCATCCACGAGTATTATGGGGTACACTACCTCCCTAAACGTAAAGGATGGGCTTATAGAGAATGGGCTCCCGAAGCTTCGCAACTATTCTTTTTTGGAGATTTCAATAATTGGAACCGGGAATCCCACCCCATGAAGCGAACGCCGAGAGGAGATTGGGAAATATTTATTCCTGAATCAGAATACAAAAACTTATTTACGCATGGAAGCCGGGTAAAAGTCCATGTTATATCTGCAAAAGCTGCCCTGGACCGGATTCCCGCTTACATCAGACGAGTAGTTCAAGATCCAGAAACTCACGATATGGCCGGACAACTTTGGTTCTCTGAGGATTTTCAGTGGACTGATGAAAATTATTCCCCAGAGCCAAGCTTAAAGCAACCTTTGATTTACGAATGCCACATTGGGATGGCTCAGGAGAAAGAGGCAGTCGGTACGTATCAGGAGTTTGAAACTGCCATTCTGCCTAGAATAAAAGCTGCCGGGTACAATACCATTCAACTCATGGCCGTAATGGAACACCCATACTATGGTTCCTTCGGGTACCATGTTTCCAATTTTTTTGCACCCTCCTCCAGATTCGGTACTCCTGAGGAGTTGAAATCCTTAATAAACAAAGCTCACGAGCTGGGGATCGCGGTAGTGATGGACATTGTGCATTCTCATGCGATAAAAAATGTAAATGAGGGATTGAATGAATTTGATGGAAGTGATGACCAGTATTTTCACCCTGGTGAAAAAGGAAACCATGTAGCTTGGGATTCCAAAGTCTTTAATTATGGCAAAACAGAGGTCCAGCAATTTTTACTTTCCAATATTCGGTATTGGCTGGAAGAATTCCATTTTGACGGTTTTCGATTTGATGGAGTGACTTCCATACTGTACTTCCACCACGGCTTGTACATGGATTTTGTCTCTGCGGACCTGTATTTTAATGAGGATGTGGACCAAGATGCCATACTTTATTTACAACTAGCCAACACCTTGATTCACGCACTGAAGCCAAATGCCCTATCTATAGCTGAGGACATGAGCGGAATGCCAGGAATTGCCCGCCCAATCGAAGAGGGCGGAGTTGGGTTTGACTTCCGTATGGCCATGGGTGTCCCGGATTACTGGATTAAAACCCTCAAACATAAGCAGGATGAAGAATGGGATATGTTTGAACTTTGGCACCAACTAACGAACCGACCGGACAAAGAGCGGTCGATCGGCTATGCGGAAAGTCACGATCAGGCGCTGGTGGGGGACCAAACTTTGGCTTTCCGACTTATGGATAAGGAAATGTACTTCTCTATGTCATCCCTCCAGCAAAATCTGGTGGTGGACCGAGGGATAGCCTTACATAAGCTTATACGCCTCATTACACTTACACTTGGTGGTGAAGGCTATTTAAACTTTATAGGGAATGAATTTGGCCATCCTGACTGGGTGGACTTTCCTCGAGAAGGCAACCACTGGAGTTATTTGCATGCCAGGAGGCAATGGTCACTGGTCGATGACCCGCTGCTAAGGTATGCCCATTTGAACAGTTGGGACCAAGAAATCATCAAATTGGCAAATCGATTCCAAATCTTAGCTGCTGCTCCGGCTGATCAACTGTTTTTGGATCCTGACAAAAAAATCATTGCCTATGAGCGTGCAAACTTGATATTCATCTTTTGCTTTCACCCAACAGAATCTTTTTTTGGGTTTCCCATTCCAGTAAAAAAAGGTGGATACTACAAAATCATCCTAAATTCTGACGATGAAAAGTTCAGTGGTTTTAGCCGAATAGATGACAAAACTTCCTATCCAGCAGACGAAAATTGCACCATCAAAATCTATATTCCAAACCGCACTGCTATAGTGCTAAAACCAAATGACCCCTAAAAAGAAAACTGCGTTGACTTCCTGCAAAGCGTTTGGTCATTTTATACTTCCATTTTTCAGTTCCTTCACCGCGTAGTCCACCGCTCTTGCGGTCAAGGCCATGTAGGTGATGGAGGGGTTTTGAGTGCCTGTAGAAGTCATGCAGGCACCATCTGTCACAAAAACATTTGGCAGCGAATGCATCTGATTGAAAGCATTTAACATAGAAGTGGCTGGATCCCGTCCCATCCGCACCCCTCCCATCTCGTGAATATCTAATCCAGGTGCCTGCTGGCTATCCGACCTTTTAATATTTACACATCCAGCTTTTGCTAGCATTTCTTCCCCTTGCTCATGAAAGTCCCGAAGGGTTTTCTCATCATTCTCGTCATAGTCTACGTCTATTTTAAGTAAGGGAATTCCCCATTCATCTTGTTGATCTTCACTTAAAGCTACTTGGTTAGAGGCTTTCGGAATAGTTTCTCCCTGCATCATCATATAAACAGACCATGGGCCTGGCCTGGAATTTTCTGCTTTGAATGCTGCCCCAAACGGAGCCTCTGCAGCGTGACCAAAACCAGCCCTAGCCGCAGAATAAAAAGTCATGTAACCACGCAAGAAATCCATCTCCTGCTTTTTCACATTTCTAAAATTTGGCATCATCACCGCAGTGGGCCTTCTTCCAAAGTAATACCTGTCTTCAAACCCATCGTAATTTGCATGGATGGAACCACGGTAATTATGAAAGGCAATGTACTTACCCAACACCCCGGAATCGTTGCCCAGCCCCTCTGGAAACCGGTCCGAAATACTGTTCAATAAAATCAAATTGGTATTTAAAGCAGAAGCGTTGATAAAAATCACCTGAGCAAAAAACTCCATGGATTCCTTACTCACTCTGTCTATGACCCGCACTCCGGTGACTTTTCCCTTTTGCTTGTCATAAATCAGCGAATGAACCACAGAGTCAGGTCTCATGGTAAGCCTGCCAGTCTTCGCGGCGAATGGCAAGGTGGAAGAATTTGAACTAAAATAAGCACCAAAAGGACAACCTCTATAGCACTGACTCCTTGCCATGCACTGCCCCCTTCCTTGCGCTAAATGCACCTCTTTGGGTTCGGTGAGATGCGCGCATCTTCCTATGATTACATCTCGGTCCTTATAGGCTGCAGTAATCCTTTTCTGGATTTCTTTCTCTACGCAATTCATCTCCCATGCCTGCAGAAATTCTCCGTCCGGAAGTGTATCTAACCCTTCATAGCTACCGCTAATCCCGACAAATCGCTCCACATAACTATACCAAGGTGCCAGATCTTCATATCGAATAGGCCAGTCTACCGCAAAACCATCCCGTCCCGGACCTTCAAAATCATACTTACTCCATCGCTGCGTCTGACGTGCCCAAATCAATGATTTACCTCCAACCTGATATCCACGAATCCAATCAAATGGTTTCTCCTGAACATAGGGATGCGCAGAATCTTTGACAAAAAAATGTTGAGTATCCTCCTTATAAGCGTAGCACTTATTGACTACAGGATTGGCTTTGGTATCCTGGAGAGGCATGCGGTTTCTATGTGGCATATCCCAAGGTGAGGAAGTCATGGTGGGATAGTCCTTCAAATGCTGTACATCTCTACCCCTTTCCAAGACCAGGGTTTTCAAACCTTTCTCACAAAACTCCTTTGCTGCCCATCCACCACTAATGCCAGACCCCACTACTATTGCGTCAAACTGATTTGATTTCATTGATGAAAAATAGGGAAAATTAAACCTGTTGGAAAAATTCATCTCAATTAACCCAAATCACTTAACAGGGAGAGGGCAAAAAAAAGAACCTCCAACCCATAGGCAGGAGGTTCAAAACATATAAATTTCAACTGAAACTTACTCGTATCTCAAAGATTCTATAGGATCCAATTTGGAAGCTTTGAATGCCGGGAAATATCCAGACAAAAGTCCCACTACTATACAGATCAGAAATGCCACAAACATCCATAACCAAGGAATCAAAAACCCTCCGGCACCTATAATCAACGCAATCAAATTCCCAATCGAAATCCCAAGTATCACCCCAAAGATCCCGCCCAGCACACAAATCATGATAGCTTCTAGCAAAAACTGCTGTCGGATCCTCAAAGGGGTAGCTCCCAATGCTTTTCTGATTCCAATCTCACGCGTCCGCTCGGTAACTGATACCAACATGATATTCATCAAACCTATAGATGCTCCCAAGAGGGTAATGAAGCCTACTCCAAAACCACCCATCCGTAAGTAGCCGGCTACTTCCTCCAAGCTTTCTGCTACAGATTCACTTTTGGTCAGATCAAATGAATCCTCCTGAGTCACTCTATCCTGACGAATCTTACGCATCATGCCTATGGCTTGACCCATTTCATAATCGATTTTATCAGGCCCTGAGGCCACACCCGTTACGTTATAATTGAAAACCCCATTCTTATCCAAACGGCTGGCATTTTCGATAGGAATCAAAATCTGCCTATCAGCACCCTGATCCTGACCTACTCCGCCCTGCTCCTCCAGAATGCCAATGATCGTATAAGGCTTACCAAAAAATGTGATCTTCTCATTGATGGGATTTTCATTTGCTTCGAAAAGAGTGGTTTTCAATTCTTTGCCTATTATACAGACGCTATGCCCATTCTGAACCTCCATATTGCTGAAATTCCGCCCTTCTTCCAGCTTCAGCGCCTTGATATTCATGTAGTTCTCATCACCTCCACGGATTCTTACATTTGGATTGGTGGTCTTGGAACCCCGCTTTACTTCGGCTGATCCGGTCACCGAAACAAACACAGTGGAAATCCCTACACTTTTATAATCCTCTTTGAAAGCCATCACTTCACGGAAAGTCAACTTAGAGTAAGATTTCTCTTCCATACCCTGCTGAATGGCTCTGCCTCCACTGTACCCCTTATTTCTGATATCAAATGAATTGGCTCCCAAACCGGAAAAACTTTCTGCAATTTGGGTTTTGATTCCATCAATTGCAGTTAGCATACCTACCAAAGAAGAAATCCCAATGGCAATGATGGCACCGGTTAAGATGGTCCTCAAAAGGTTCACCTTTACTGAGCGAATGGCTTCGCGTATATTTTCGATCAAATTCATATTATGTTCGTATTAGAACAGCTTTTGGCTAAACATTCTTCAAGTCAGATCAATAATAAATAAATACCTCGGAAATGACTATTCGTATAGATTATTTAAGATTTTTCAGTGCATTCTATCTCCTCGCACGCCAAGATTGCTGATCACTTTAGCCTCAAATTCAAGCCACTCCTGCCAGCGCTCATTTACTTTTACAGGATCAAAATACTTTTTGGCCAACTCGATGAAAGTCACATAGTGCCCCGCTTCCGAAACCATCAACTCATAGTAAAAGGACTTAAGTTCTGCATCCTCCAGTTCTCTGGAAAGCAACTTAAACCGTTCGCAACTTCTGGCCTCGATCAAGGCATTCATCAGTAATTGTTCTGTCAACTGTTGCATTCGACTCCCCCCTTTTTTTACGAAGTTGGTCAGTTCTATGACATATTCATCTTTGCGAGGAAAGCCAAATTTCAAGTCTCTTTTCCGAATTTGCTCTAGCACTCTTTCGAAATGCCCCCATTCTTCTGCCACGATTGGAGTCAATGTATCGACTATTTCATCCAGATCATTGAACCTCAAAATCAAGCTGATGCAAGATGAAGCCGCTTTCTGCTCGCAGTAAGCATGATCAGTCAAAATATCCTCCAGTTGCATTCCTGCCACCCCAGCCCATCTAGGGTCGGTAGGCAGTTTGAGGTGAAGCATTTTTTGTTTGGTGCTTTCTTCCCAGCTCATATCAGTCAAATAAATACCAAGTAATACCTAAATCTATAAATGATTTATATCCTGTATAATCAGGAGTCACAAAATAGCCTTCCTCGTTCATCAGACCACTATTTAAGTGGTGGTATTTCACTAAGACCCGAGTGCGGTTTATTCTGAAATCCAAAAACACATCTGCCACAGGATACCCGTACACATTGAAATCATTTTGGAGGTAAAACTGCTGGGTCGAAGGGAAATAGGCTTCCGCAAAATAATCCGAATGATATCTTATGTCCAGCCCTAGCTGTACATACACATTCTCATTGAACATGGGACTATCAAAGTAGAATTTCGTGTTTCCATAAAATTGCGGTATGCGGAATTTATCACTGGCTTCTCCAGAAATCTCCGTGAATATAAGCTCGGTATCCCATTGGAATTTCTGTCCGATGCGCACTTCAGCTTTGACACCAGGGATCAACATAAATGCCTCTCCACTCGCCTGCTCAGCTATACGTTTCTCATTGAAATACACATAGTTATTCACTCTGTTGATAGTCAATGACGGTCTTAATCTAATCTTTTCGAAATCCAGTTTAAACACCCCCTTGACCTGATCCACTCCGGTATTATCAAAGTCATTTTCCCATTGATAATGATTACCGTAATAAATCTGCTGCACAGAGGTCGGCTTGTAAACGGCCTTGGTATAATCAATATCCAGCCAAGGAGATATAAATAATCCATGTAACTTGAAAGCACCTGGGATCAGGTACTCTCCGTCTGCACTGATGGACCATTTTTCAGAGATCTTCCCAATCAACTCCCCACCAAGATATACCTCATTAAAGGTATTTTTCTCTGGAAAAAAAGTACTCTTCATCCGTCCTGTTCTGAACTTCACATGGGTATTGTAATAGAACCCCTTGAAACTCCCCTTGAATCCCATTTCATTGCCCCATTCCTTGAAATCACTGAAGTTTCGAGTAGTATCTTGCTGACCATTCAATCGATCACTAGGATAAAATAGGGAGTCAGAAGTGGTCAATGCGGCATCAAAAATCAAGTCCTTGTTCTTCTGATCAAAAATATGATAAACCTGCAGCTCATCCCGCAGTTTGAACTCATGATAAAATCTGTATTCCTGCCTTAGGTCCCTGGCTTGCGAGTTACTTAGCCAAACTTTCGCATCTTCATAAGTGAAATATACTGAGGTACTATCCTCCTCTGGCGGTATTATGCCTCCTATTTCGTTCACCTTGTGAAGCATTCTGGAGAAATTCCCCAAAAACCAATACCTGCCGTTTTCAGATCGGTAGTTGGTATGAAGGGAATAGGAGTTCTGAATGACCATGTTATCATCCCGGGCTGAAGGATTTAGGGTCTTTCTGGCTCGGATGGTATGAAACTCAAAGCCCACATTCCATCTCGGATTCACATTTCGCGCAAAAGCCAGATCCAGCATGTTTCTATGCCCTCCGCCAAACAGGGCAGACATTTCCGTGAATGGCGACTTGGTGTCAAAATATTTATTGTCTTCAGGAGCATGAAAATATAAATCATAGGCCCCAAAGCCCGTGCGAGTCCCTATCACATCTGGGATTTCATAAAACATAGGTTTGGTTGCACTCCCGATATTTCCTAAATCCTGGTACTTCCAGTTATTCTTGGCTACCGGATCATAATTATGGAAATTGTTCAGGGAAGTATCCTGAGGATATAAAATCAGGTTATTTCTCTTGATGTCCTTTTCAAAAAAATACAAACTGGTCTTTGGGCCATAAACCATCTTGGTACTATCATCCAACAAGGATCTGCGGCTCAGCCCCCCTTCTTCCTCTAGCACCTCTTCTCCTTGCTGGTTAGTGGATTGATTGTTCTGCTGGCCAGTGCGCTGGGCAAAAGCAAATTGCATACTTGCAATAGAAAAAAGGAACAGAAACCAGAGTAATCGTTTATTCACTTAGCTATTGTCTTTTGGAAGACCTTTTGTTGGATCAGTTGCGCTATCGTTTGCTCATCCTCAGGGGCAAATTTCACTGCGATTGGCAGCACAAAAATCGGAATTTCTTCCAGAAAACCTGTGGGAGCATTGGATTTAACTTTTACAGCATCTTTTTCAGTGGTTAGCACAACGGGATTTTCTTTTTCATGTTGCCTAAAAACATCCTTTATCTTTTCAAAATCATACATGGTATAATCATGATGATCCGGGTAACTCATCACTTCTAGCAGGGTAAATTTCTTTTTCACATAAGCAATCAAAGGTGTATCATTTGCCAATCCGGTAAGCAATAGGAGCCGCTCAGTAAAGCTGTGATTCCTCCCTAGCGGGAAAGGTTGCCCATAAGAAATAGTAGAAAAAAGCACTGGAACACCTCCGGAAGCATACCTAGAAACCTTTTGACGGATTATCTCTTTCTCTTCCTCTTCCAAGTCCTCTGGGGATTTGCTTACCACAATGACATCTGCCCGGGCCGCTCCCCCTCGGCTTTCGCGTAGCCTCCCCATAGGAAGTAGAAAATCGGAGTAAAAAGGATCCTGGTAAGTAGTGAGCAGTATTTTCAAATCCCCATTCAAATACCGATGTTGAAAGGCATCATCCAGAATCACTACTTCTGGACAATTGGTTTTTAATGCGATTTGCTCCAGCGCACTCACTCTATCCTCACCCACATATATGCTTACATTTTTACCGAATTTTTTATAGACCTGAAAAGGCTCATCTCCTATTTGAGCAGGTGAACTTGTAGCAGTTGCCTGTAGAAAGCCTTTGGTCTGTCTACCATACCCCCTGCTCAAAACGGCCACCTCTGCCTCTTTCAGCAGCATTTGGATCAGAAATTCAACCATGGGCGTTTTGCCCGTCCCTCCTACACTGAGATTCCCCACCACTAAGCTGGGAATTGGAGATGGGGAGCTTTTCAACAAGCCTAAATTAAAACACCAATTCCGTACCCGGGTGATCAAATCATAGATCAGAGAGAAAGGATAAAGCAAAAAAGCGTACCAGCGCATTCGAGAATTACTATTTTTGATCAAATAAACAGAAAAATTATGGGATACAAGATCAGTGAAGTCATTTCGTACTTGGAACATATCGCTCCACCTGCCTATCAGGAGTCCTACGACAATGCGACCTTGATCACTGGGGATAGAAACGCTGAAGTTACCGGAATTGTATGTTCCTTGGACTGTGTGGAAGACACCGTGGAGGAAGCGATAGCACTGGGAGCCAATATGATCGTGGCTCATCACCCTATTGTCTTCAAAGGGCTAAAAAGCCTCACCGGAAAAAACTATGTGGAGCGCACAGTCATCAAAGCCATCAAAAATGACATTGCAATCTATGCCATCCATACCAATTTGGACCACGTGTCGCAGGGGGTCAATAAGCGGATCTGTGATAAACTGGGCTTGCAGAACACCCGAATTTTGCAACCCAAAAAGCAACTTCTGAGCAAGCTGGTGTTTTTTGTCCCAGAGGAAAGCAAAGAAAACGTACTTCAGGCTGTTTACGCTGCTGGTGCGGGCCAAATCGGAGAATATTCCGACTGCTCCTTTCAGGTACAAGGAACCGGTACTTTCACTCCCTCAGCAAATGCAAATCCAACTATCGGGACGCAGGGAAAAGCAGAAGAACAATCAGAAATAAGAGTGGAGGTTTTGCTCCCCAAACATTTGGAGATAAGTATTATAGCGAAAATGAAATCTGCTCACCCCTACGAAGAAGTAGCTTATTACCTACAAAATCTAGAAAATGAAAATCAGGAAGTGGGCGCAGGAATGCTAGGCTCCCTAGATCAGGAAATGCAAGAGGAAGAATTTCTGGATTATCTGAAAACCTCCATGGGTCTCCAAGTGATCAAACACACTGCCCTTCGCGGACAGAAAGTCAGAAATATTGCCGTGTGTGGAGGCGCAGGGATTTTTCTTTTGTCTGCCGCCAAAAGAGCCCGTGCAGATGTGTTTATCACCTCTGACGTGAAATACCACGAGTTTTTTGATGCAGATGGGCAATTAATACTTTGTGACATTGGACATTATGAGAGCGAAATTTTCACAAAAGAATTACTAGGGGAGTTATTGTCCAGAAATTTTCCTAATATTGCACTCTATTTGACAAAAGTAGTTACAAATCCCACATCCTACCGATAGTACATGGAAAGTACCGTAGCACAGAAACTCGAAGCTATACACAACCTTCAACTTTTAGATTCAAGATTGGATTCCATCATAAAAGTTCGCGGAGCTCTTCCTGAAGAGGTTCAAGACTTAGAAGATGAAATTGCAGGTTATGAAACACGCCTAGAGAAATTTCAGAGTGAAATTGACTCCTTTGACGACGAAATCAAGGCACTTAAAGAAAGCATCAAAGATTCTGAAAAACTGATCAAGAAGTATCAGGAGCAGCAGATGAATGTTCGCAACAACCGCGAATATGATGCGATCACTAAGGAACTTGAGCTTCAGGATTTGGAGATTCAGGTGGCGAAGAAGAAAATCGCTGAAGCCGGTTTTAGAATCGACCAGAAAAAAGTAGATCTGGAAGAGCTATCGGCTGTGAAAAAGGACCGTCAGAAGGACCTGGATCTCAAAAACAGTGAATTGGAATCAATCGTCTCTGAAAGTGAATCAGAAGAAGCTAAGCTTAACACCGAAAGAGAAAAGGCAGTTAAGAAAGTGGATGATAGACTATTGAAATCATACACCAAAATCAGAGCCAATGCCAAAAACGGTCTGGCTGTAGTCATGGTAAAGCGTGGCGCTTGTGGTGGATGCTTCAACACCGTACCTCCTCAGAGACAGGCTGATATTCGAGAAAAGAAAAAACTAATCATCTGTGAGCACTGCGGCAGAATACTAGCTGGAGTTGAAGATGAAATCGTAGAAGAACCAGCACCAAAGAAAAAAAGAGCTACCAAGAAGTCTACTAAAGCCAGTAAATAAGCAGACACTTGGTTGAATATATTCGAACCCCGGAATTTTAAATTCCGGGGTTCTTTTTTTATAGAATTACTTGCTTTTGGAAAAGGAATTTTTCTATATTGAGAGCTATGAAAAGTATTGGAATCCTAGTTATCACCCTGTTTATCTCTCTTTCAGTCTTTGCCAAAGAGGATGAATCCAAAACTTTTTTGGTCATATTCAAGTCTCAGGAATTAAAATCCTTGAACACCTCTTTGAGGGCTATCGAAAGACAATTTTCTTCTGAATTCAAAACCAGGTCCTACGCCGGAAACTCCGAGCTCACGCTGATTATTGACATTCCAAAATGTGATTTTGACGCATGTTTCCTTGGGCAGTTCCTGGTAAGTCTGGATCAGGGCAGCGAAGTTCGCCTTCAGGACATTGCATTCCGCGTTATCGATATGACCAAACAGAAGAAAACGCTTGAATCGCACCTGTCAGAGTACGAGGCCAGCCAACAGAAAAAGAAAACCGACAGGCGAATCAGCCAAGTGCTTTAAGATGCGCAGTGTCGTTTCTTTTCAACAGGTCAAAATTCCCATCTTCTTTTTCTTCCAATAAATACAAACACAGGTTCCTGTGCTCGAAATTGTCCATGTGGCATAGGTCATGCTTCATGATCAGGCTTAGAAAAATCCGCATGGCTCTGCCGTGCATACATACCAGGATAGTTTCACCAGGACCGGATAGTATCTGATCAATCCCCCGCTGCATACGCTTGGCCACAATATTGGGACTCTCTCCTCCTGCTATGCAATAATCCAGATTCCCCTGCTGCCACTGATCGAGCATATGCTGGTAATACTGGCTTTCCTCCGGAGACATCGGCAGACCTTCATAATCTCCCCAGGAAATCTCATTGAGATCGGTCGTAGCAACCGCCGGAATCCCTAAGTCCAAAAAAGATTGAATGGATTGTCGGGTCCGTTGCAGACCCGTATAGTAAATCTGGTCAAATGGCACCTCCTTGTACGCCTCAAAAAAAGCCGCAGCCTGCCTTCTCCCATTCTCATTGATAGGTGCATCAATTCCGCTGCCCTGCACTACTCCTTTTAGGTTAAAATCTGTTTGTCCGTGTCTTACTAGGTAAATTTTTTTTCGATTCAAGATTCTTTATTTTTGTCCTCACCCCAAAGAAAACTCATTTACTTTAATTTTCATGGTATTCTCCCAAAAGCCTTCACTGGATCAAATCAACCAAACTGGAAGAAACACAATGAGTGAACATCTGGGCATATCATTTACCGATATAGGAGATAGTCACCTCACGGCAACTATGCCAGTAGATGAGCGAACAAAACAGCCGATGGGATTGTTGCACGGAGGAGCCAATGTGGTACTGGCAGAGACGCTGGGAAGTGTGGCAGCATCCCTTACGATTGATTTGAATAGACAAATCTGTGTTGGCCTGGAAATAAACGCAAATCACCTTAAAGGCGTTAAGTCAGGACTGGTCACCGGAATAACCACACCCATCCATCTGGGAAAAAGTACTCAGGTCTGGGAAATTAAAATCACCAATGAGCAAGGTCAACTCTGCTGTATCAGTCGGATCACCATGGCCATTTTAGACAAAAAGTAATGCATACACACGTAGCTACTAATCATACTAAATCTGAGGTTTTACAGCTCTTATTCCAGCTAGGGCTTACATCTGGTGGTTCCTTCGCTATCTGGCGCAAACCAAAATCCAATACCGTCGAAATCGTCTTGAATGATACAGCGGAACCGGTAAAAGTGGATTTGAACCTAGAAAATTTAGAACCTGGATTCATCGTACATCCATTTGCAGACCAAGCAGATAAAAAGGCCTTTTTTATCAAAGCGAATAAGTACTTTTCCTTTGATCTGGACAAGCCACTCTCCTCTGATGAACTCCCCGAATGGGCCAAAGTTCAATTGAGCAATCAGGAAAGGCTTTCCCCTGAAGAAATCCGGGAAATATTGATCAATCAAACCTTATCAGGCAAAGCAAAAAAGACCGAAATGAGTGAAGACAAAGCCCATTTCATACACTTGGTCCAGGAAGGAGTAAGAGCCATACAGGAAAATCATCTGGAAAAAGTCGTCCCTGCCAGAACGAAGACCATTTCCATTCCTTCCAGCTTTAGCTTGAGCTGCACCCTGATGAGCATGATGGAATCTTATCCCAATGCATTTATCAACTTCTTTCATTTGCCCCATGTGGGCACTTGGATCGGGGCTTCTCCTGAGACCTTGATCGAGACTAAAGGTGATATTTTCACTACTATGTCATTGGCTGGCACGCAAAAAGCAACAGGAGACAATCCGCTTAAATCTGTTGCCTGGACGCAGAAAGAAATTGAAGAGCAAGCTTTAGTAAGCAGATATATCGTTTCCTGCTTCAAGAAAATAAGACTTCGCGAATACGAAGAACATGGCCCTAAAACAGTATTGGCAGGAAACCTTCTTCACCTCAAGTCGGACTTTAGAATCAACATGAGGGAAACTGGATTTCCAGAACTCGGATCCATCATGCTAGGTCTGCTCCATCCCACTTCCGCAGTTTGCGGAATGCCTAGAAGAGAAGCACACGATTTCCTTCAGGAGTTTGAGGGCTTTGACCGTTCCTTCTTCTCGGGATTTATCGGGCCAGTGAACATTCAGGGAAGTACTTCTATCTATGTAAATCTAAGGACAGCTAGTTTGCATGACAACAAGGCGACGTTATACGCCGGTGCTGGTGTGACCGAAGATTCTGACCCTGAAAAAGAATGGGAAGAAACGGAGCTAAAGTGTCAAATCATCGGTAAATTCATCCAAAACCCAAGCACTTGATACTTCCTTCAATTGTTGATTTAGTGGCCATTTGTGCCAAGAAGGGCGTTCTAAACGCAATTCTTTCTCCTGGGTCACGCTGTGCACCTTTGACCATAGCTTTTGCACGGCATACTCAAATACACACAAGGACCATCTCCGACGAGCGTTCTGCGGCTTTTATAGCCTTGGGCATGGCTCAGCAACTAGAGGAACCTGTGGCACTGGTTTGCACCTCTGGATCCGCTGCGTTGAATTATTACCCGGCGGTGGCTGAAGCATTTTTCCAACAGATTCCTTTGTTGATTTTGACAGCAGATCGACCTGCTGAGTGGATCGATCAGTACGACGGTCAGACCATTTTCCAGCCAAATGTCTATGGAAAGCATGTGAAAGGAAGTTTTGAACTGCCTGATTCCAGTACGTTTCCAGATCAACTTTGGCAATCCTCACGAATCGTAAACGAAGCAATAAATCTCGCCAAGCAATTTCCTGCTGGGCCAGTTCATATCAATATTCCACTTCGAGAACCATTCTATCCTGAGAAGGGTGAAGAATTGCTTTTTCCAGACAATCCAAAGGTTTTTAATTTAGTGAAAAGCAAAACTCAGCCTACAGATGAATCGCTCATCAAACTTAAAAATAGGCTGGAAATACTCCAGAGAATATTGATCATTCCAGGACAGCAGCGACCTGACGCTCAAATTCAGAGTGTACTGGATCAACTCTGTAAAAATCAAAACGCTGTAATCGTCACCGATACGATCAGCAATTTTCAGTCTGATCAAACAATTTCATTCCATGATCACTGGTTGGGACATCCTGAAGTTTCCGAAAACCTAAAACCTGATTTGATCATCAGTTTTGGTAAATCTGTGATCTCAAAGTCTCTCAAGCTTTTCTTACGAAAGTCCAAAGCATCACACTGGCATATACAGAAAGATGGAGAAGCTAAGGACACTTTCCAGAGATTGACTAGAAATATCGCTGCTACTCCTTTATTTTTCCTTAGTTGGTTAAATCAAAACCTTGGCGCACAGAACAGTCAATTCTATCAAGCTTGGCATTTCCTCGAGAAGGCAGTCTCAAAAAATCTCCATCAGGTACTAAGAGAACAACCCTTTGGAGAGTACTCGGCTTTAGCATTTTGTCTGGAAAAAGCACCTACTCTTTCCAAAATCCATGTAGCCAACAGCATGGCTGTACGTTATTTGAATTTACTGGGAAAAAGAAAACAAGAAATCATCTGCAACCGTGGTACCAGCGGTATTGATGGCTCCAACTCCACCGCAGTGGGCTGCACCCTCACAACGAAGGAAATCGTAACGCTAGTGACAGGAGACATGGCTTTCTTCTATGATCGAAATGCATTTTGGCACAATTACGCTACCCCAAATCTTCGCATTATTCTGCTAAATAATCATGCAGGTGGAATTTTCCGTCTGATCGATGGACCTGCAAATCAGCCAGAATTGGAAGAATTCTTTGAAACCAAACAAAAATTAACAGCCGAGCATCTGGCAACGGAATTTGGCTTCTTCTACTCCAAAGTTGTTAATCAGGAGGAACTGGAAGCTTCTCTTCAGGACTTTTATGAAGACTCCCTCCATCCAAAAATTCTGGAAATCGAAACTTCAAGTCAAGGCAATGCAGCGATTTTGAAGTCAGTAAAAGAAAAGATCAAGCTGTCACTTGAGAGCTAAAAGCAGAACCGGGAGAAGAAGTTCTCCCGATTTTTGTTATGCCTAGATTTCTATTCAAAAAACAAGTCTATTATTTTATAGGCTAATGCAAACAAATCAGTGGTTTCTCCACTGCTGTTCATTGCCAATGCTATACTTACATTATATTCTGGTAACAACATCAAAATAGCCGTGGATCCTACAGCAGTCCCTCCATGATGAACTACTATCACCTCTCTTCCATCAACAAACACCTTTTTGCTAACGTCATTACGCCACCCCAAGGCATAGTTTTGCACATTCACCTCCCCGCTTTTTAATTCTACAGGGTTAAACAATAATTCTGTTGTAGTCGAATTAACTAATTTATAGTTTAAAATACCGTTGCCAAATTTGACCAGATCTGTCGGCGTGGATAGATAGCCACCTCCGGCCCATTTATTACTGTTATTAACCGGATAGGATTTCTTGAAATAACTCTCTTCACTATCATAGAAAATCGCAGTGTTAGGAACTGGATCAAGTGCATTGTCCGGAATCGTATGTTGGAGGTTTAATGGCTCGAGTACTCTGCTTTGTATGAATTGATTATAACCCGTTTTTGATGCACCTTCCATCACCGCAGTCAGTAAAGTGTAATTAAAAGAACTATAGCTAAAATCCTGTCCAGAAGTGAAGAGAAGTTTATCATCTGCAAAAACGGAAACACTTTTTTCAGTGGTATTAAACTGGTCGTTGTTATAATACTCCCAAATCGGAAAACAAAAACACATACCGTAGTTTCTTATTCCCGAGGTATGGGAAGCCAATTCTTTTACCGTTAGGTTGGCCAAATCACCAGAGACGTAGGTCACGTAATCTCCTACAGTAGAATTTGGACTCAGAATTCTGTCTTGGAAAAGCAAGCCCAATCCCACTGAGGCGATGGTTTTCGAAACACTTCCAATTCTATATTTGGTAGTGGTATCTGCCAAAAGATTGTTATCCAAATCAGAATAACCTATTGAATTTGACCATATTACTGAGTCACCCATGCCTATGGAGGCTGAGAGCGAAGGTGCATTTATAGTTTGGAATTCCCTTGCAAGCAATTCATCTGCTTTATTTCTGACAGAATCCAGATGGCTTATATCCGGATATAAACTCTGTCGGTTTAGCGTTATGGATCTGCCGAAATAATAAGTAAAGACTGGTTCAAAAAGAAAATAGGCAAGAATTACAATCGAAAATAAGCTAATAGTTAACACTATTTTTTTCATTTGATTAATTATCAAAAGATGAAATGATTAAGAAAGAGTCGATGAAAAATAGCTGAATGGATTATTGACTTTGAAACTCAGCTGAAAAAGTAGAATCGGGAGAAGAAGTTCTCCCGATTTTATTTATTCCCCAAATCATAAATGCTAGTTCTCCAATCTCAAACATGGTCAAAGGAATCAGTGCGAAAAGGGCTCCTACCACTGAAAAGATCAATATTCCAGAAACTATTCCTAATCCGCCTAAAATCTGAGGGATATTAGACCAGAGGTTTTTATAGCATAGAAACCCGGCTCCTATAAATCCATAAGCAACACCAAATGTCCCTAGCTTAACGACATAATAATCTTCCATTCTAAAAGAAGATGTAGCAAGGGAAATCAAATCAATTGAATACCAAATTCCATTTGCAATCAGCATCACCCAAAGTGCTATCTGAAGTATCTTGTTCGGAAAAGCTCCAGTCATTTTGATCAATCCAAAAAGGAATAAAGAAAATGTAATCATAACACCAACCTTCACTAATCCAAAGGTTAAAGAATTGGTATAACTTCCTTCCATCCACTCGACTTCCATACTAATATCAAAATAGCTCAAAAAGAAATAGATTAATCCTGCACCTAAACCTGTGTAAAGCCATGGAACTAATGACTTTGGATAAACAGGCTTCTTCTCCGATTCTATATTTTCCAACTGAGCTCCCAAAGCCTCAAAAAGTGCTTTGATCGTATAGCTCCTCGGAGTCACCTCCCCTGCTTCGATGCGCTGTATCGTGCGCACATTCAGGTTGCACATCTCGACCAACTCCTCCTGAGTCAATCCTTTTGCTTTTCTCATTTCAGAGATTTTCTTGCCTAATTCTGGTTGTTTCATCGTGTGTATAGTTTGATTTACCATGGCAATTTCTGAGATTGAATTGTGACTTAAGGCGAAATAGGCTCGGTTTTGACCCGACATTTACCCGACTTTAGGGTTTAAAGGCTCAATTTAAGGATTTAGCTAGATCAAAGGCAAAACTTGCTTTAATGCAGGATTTCTATTTTCAGCCTTCCAAATCGCTGAAAGCTCCGTGAATTGCGGAATATTCGGAATCTGCATAAATCGTACATTCAGTTCATATCCTTCTTTCAATGAAGTAGGCACAATCGCCACTCCCATTCCATTTTCCACTAGCTTGAAAATCGTCAACGCATGCACGGATTTATGCCTGATTCTGGGAGAAAAACCTGCATCTCGACAAATCCCAATGATCTGCTCGTAATATAGATTGCTATAGTCCGAGGAGAAAAGCACAAATGATTCGTTCTTAAACTGATTAACTGAAGTAAAATCTTGCGCTGTAATCGGATGATCTGTTGGCACCACCAGTGAAAAGCTATCTCGCAAAACCACCTTCATTTCCAAATCACTCGGCACAGAAGCCAATCTTACAAAACCCAGATCCAGCTTATCTTTCTCAATCATTTCCACCTGAACAGCGTTACTAAGCTCTTCCAAACTCGTACTGATCAAGGGTTGTTGAGAATTCAATTTCGAAAGAAAATCCGGCAAAACCTGATTGGATGCCGATCCCAAAAAACCGATTCTTAATTCTCCGATTTTTCCTGCTGCTATCAACTTCAGCTGGCTTCTGGTCATCTCCAGATGATTGAGCACAAAATCAACCTCCCCTTTGAGGTAAGTCCCAGCCACCGTCAATGCCACATGTTTCTGATCTCGTTCAAATAACTGAACCTCCAGCATTTCTTCCAACTGCTTAATCTGTCGGCTCAATCCAGGTTGCGAAATAAACAAGCGCTCAGCTGCTTTCCGGAAATTCAACTCTTCTGCTACAGCCTTAAAATAATTCAGATGTCGTAACTCCATGATACCTCAAAGGTATCACATAATGATAAAATTGATATCAAAAATCATCATTAAGGCTTGGTATCTTTGTAGAGACCCTAGAATATTTACACAACTATTAATGGAAACTTTCAAATACGGATTAGACCAACTGACTGCCGGCATAGCTTTAAAGCTAGCGAGGAAAGAACTCAAAGGAATTCTAAGCCCTGAAACCCGGGAAAAAGTTCAAGCTTCTTCCCAAGCAGTTGCCAATATTGCTAACCGTGAAAAGGCAGTTTACGGTATCAATACAGGTTTCGGTCCTCTTTGCACCAGCAAAATTTCCGCTGCTGACACGCAGACCTTACAGGAAAATCTCCTAAAAAGTCATGCCGTAGGTTTGGGAGAGCCTGTGGCAATCGAAATCTCCAAACTCATGCTTGTGTTGAAGCTACAGGCCTTGGCTCAGGGATTTTCAGGGATTCGACTGGAAACCTTGGATCGAATGATTTGGATGTTGGAAAATGAGGTGATTCCAGTCGTTCCCATCCAAGGGTCAGTTGGCGCATCCGGTGATTTAGCTCCACTTTCTCATTTGTTTTTGCCTTTGCTTGGACTTGGCAAGGTTCATTTCGAAGGAAAGATACAACGAACATCCGCAGTTTTTGAGAAGCTAGAAATGAATGCACTTTCTCTTGGGCCAAAAGAAGGATTGGCCCTAATCAACGGAACGCAATTCATGGCGGCATACGGAGTAAAAATCGTAGATCGCCTGCATAATTTGCTTGTGCATGCTGACATTACCGGAGCAATGATGATTGAGGGATTGATGGGTTCGATCAAACCATTTTCTCCAGAATTGCATCAGCTTAGACCTTTCGCAGGAAATCAGCATGTAGCTCAGACTATCCTGAACTTACTTCATGAGTCCGAAATCGTTAATTCCCATTTGGATTGCGCCCGAGTACAAGATCCCTATTCTTTGCGATGCATGCCGCAAGTCCATGGGGCATCGAGAAATGCTTGGTTGCACTTGAAAGAGGCTATCGAAACAGAAATAAATTCTGTTACAGACAATCCTGTTGTTTTCAGTGAAGATCACACGATTTCAGGAGGTAGTTTTCATGGCCAACCCATCGCTTTGCCCTTGGATTATTCCTGCCTTGCTGCATCCGAATTAGGGAATATTTCAGATCGAAGAATCTATCTTTCCCTAGAAGGAGATACGCCTGGAGTTCCAAAATTGCTTTTGAAAGAAACCGGTTTGAATTCCGGTTTGATGATCCCACAATACACAACAGCGGCTTTGGCATCAGAAAACAAAGGACTTTGCTTTCCTGCATCTGCGGACAGTATCCCTACCTCATTGGGGCAGGAAGACCATGTGAGTATGGGTTCGATAGGTGCTAGAAAAGCTTTGCGAGTAATTGAGAATGTGGAGAAAATCTTGGGAATTGAGTTGTTCTACGCTGCTCAGGCTATGGACTTTCACGCTCCTTTGAAATCAGGAAAAGTAATGACCGCGATTCATGAGCACGTCCGAACCAAAATCACTCCTGTCATTAATGATCGGGTGATGACTGAGGATATGGAAGTGGCAATCGAGATGATTCAAAGTGGCGAGTTGATTGCTATTTCTAATCAGGTAGCCAAAGAAGAAGGTTTGCCTTTTGAGACGGAGTGGAGTGAATTATTTAGCTTATAAAATTGCTAGCGGAAAGGTGATTTTGCCCGCAGATTGGTGCAGAAAAAGACCCAGATTTCCGCTGATTAATAGTAAAAATCTGCGCTTTTATCTGCGCCCCTTATCAGCGTAAATCTGCGGGAAACTAATAGATACAACGGTGGTCTTTCTAAAAACCTACACATCATGAAAAAACTAATCGGCCCTATATCACAACTATTGACTCTAGACAAACTCCCGTTAAAAGGTGCGTTGAAAGATGAGCAATTGGAGATTTTAGAAAATGCAGGGATTTTGATTGAGGATGAAAAGATTCTGGAAGTAGGGACTTTCTCTGATCTTATGAAGAAAGCTAATTCACTGAACGCTGAAATCATTGAGCTAAAAGGAGATTTTGTGGCTCTTCCAGGTTGGATCGATTGTCACACGCATATTTGTTTTGGAGGGACACGGGCGCAAGATTTTGCCATGAGGAATGCTGGTAAATCCTACTTGGAAATCGCTGAAGCTGGAGGTGGAATTTGGGATACAGTAACCCAAACTAGAAAACTCACGCAATCAGAACTTGCAGACCGAACTATTTCAAATGCAAATAGACATCTAAGCGAAGGAGTGACGACAATCGAAGTCAAGAGTGGTTATGGTCTAAATGTAGCCGAAGAACTCAAAATGCTTCGTGCCATCAAACAAGCGTGTCAAGAAACCAAAGCTGACTTAATCCCAACTTGCTTGGCAGCTCATGTGAAACCTAGGGATTTTGAGGGCACAAATCAAGAATACCTGGAAATGATTTCTGAGGAGCTCTTTCCAATTCTCAAATCAGAGAATCTTGCAGACAGGATAGATTCATTTGTCGAAAAAAGCGCTTTTTCTCCAGAAGAAATAGACAGCTATTACCAAAAAGCAAAAGATTTAGGCTTCGATCTTACTGTTCATGCCGATCAATTCACTAAAGGCGGATCTACAGTTGCCGTGAAATTCAAAGCTAAATCCGCAGACCATTTGGAGGCTTCGACTGAAAAAGAAATAGCCCTTTTAGCGAATTCAAAAACCGTTGCAGTTGCTCTTCCGGGAGCTTCAATTGGACTAGGCTGTGCTTTCACTCCTGCCCGCAAAATCCTAGATCAAGGTGGTTCTTTGGCAATTGGAAGTGACTGGAATCCAGGTTCCGCTCCCATGGGAGATTTGCTAACACAGGCTTCCATTTTAGCAACTTTCGAGAAACTCAGTTCCGCAGAAGTTCTTTCAGCACTGACTTCCCGTGCAGCTTGGGCTTTAGGATTGGAAGACAGAGGAGTATTGAAAACTGGTCTTTTAGCTGACTTCAACCTTTTCCCAACTTCAGATTATAGAGAAATCCTTTATCACCAAGGGAAATTGAAACCTGCACAGGTGTGGAAAAAAGGTGTTAAGATTTAAGACAATAGACTTAAGACATTAGATGTTAGACTCAAGATTATAGACTTTAGACATAAGAGTCCATAATATATCAGTACGGGTGAGGTTCAAATAAAGCTCGTAATTCGTAAATCCCAAATCGTAAATACAATGAATTTCCAAGAGCAAATATCCCAAGGCATTCCTTCTCAACTTCCTTCAAAAAGATCCCGAAACACAACTTTGAGCCATGCTCCTAAGCGCAAGGATATTCTTTCGATAGAAGAGAAAAAACTGGCTTTGAGGAATGCACTGCGCTATTTCCCTAAAGAATGGCATGCGGAATTGGCAAGTGAATTTTTAGCAGAATTGAAGGATTTTGGCAGAATCTATATGTACCGATTTATGCCGGATTACGAAATGCGGGCAAGACCTATCGAAGACTATCCAGCCAGGTCAAAACAAGCAGCGGCAATTATGCTAATGATTCAGAACAACCTGGATCCGGCGGTCGCTCAGCACCCTGAAGAATTGATCACTTACGGTGGAAATGGAGCAGTTTTCCAAAACTGGGCTCAATATCTTTTGGTGATGAAATATCTATCTGAGATGAGCGATGAGCAGACTTTGCATATCTATTCAGGCCATCCCATGGGCCTTTTCCCTTCATCCAAAGAGGGTCCAAGAGTTGTCGTAACCAATGGGATGATGATTCCGAATTACTCCAAGCCGGATGATTGGGAGAAATTCAATGCATTGGGTGTGACGCAATACGGACAAATGACTGCTGGTTCATTTATGTACATTGGTCCACAAGGAATTGTGCACGGCACTACCATCACCGTGATGAATGCTTTTCGCAAAAAACTGAAAGCAGGAGAAACGCCAGCAGGAAAACTATTTTTGACAGCTGGTTTGGGCGGAATGAGTGGCGCTCAACCGAAAGCTGGGAATATCGCAGGTTGTATCACTATTTGCGCTGAGGTGAATCCTGCCGCAGCGAGGAAAAGACATGAGCAAGGATGGGTGGATGAATTAATTGAAAATTTGGATGAACTGGTTCTCCGTACGCAACTAGCTAAGCGTAACAAAGAGGTCGTCTCTCTGGCTTTCATAGGGAATATCGTGGATGTCTGGGAGCGATTTGACCAAGAAGAAATTTTCGTGGAATTGGGTTCTGACCAGACATCACTTCATAATCCTTGGGCTGGAGGTTATTATCCTATTGGACTTTCTTTCGAAGAATCGAATCAACTAATGGCAAAAGATCCAGAGGCCTTCAAAGGTAAAGTTCAGGAGAGCCTACAAAGACATGCTGCTTCGATCAACAAGCATGTTGCAAAGGGAACCTACTTTTTCGATTACGGGAATGCTTTTTTGCTGGAAGCTTCAAGAGCTGGAGCAGATGTGATGGCTGAGAATGGAATCGATTTCCGATATCCTTCCTATGTGCAGGACATTTTGGGACCTATGTGTTTCGATTATGGTTTCGGTCCATTCCGATGGGTTTGTACCTCTGGCAAAGCCGAAGATTTGAGAAAATCAGATCAGATTGCCGCAAGAGTTTTGAAAGAAATCATGCAGAATTCCCCGGAATCCATCCAACAGCAAATGCAGGATAATATCACTTGGATAGAAGAAGCTGAGAAGAACAAATTGGTCGTTGGCTCTCAGGCAAGAATCCTTTATGCTGATGCTGAAGGCAGAGCAAAAATCGCCAAAGCATTCAACGATGCAATTCTATCTGGAGAGATTTCTGCTCCGATTGTGCTGGGTCGAGATCATCATGATGTAAGCGGGACAGATTCACCTTACCGTGAAACAAGCAATATCTACGATGGCAGTAAGTTTACCGCAGATATGGCTATTCATAATGTGATTGGAGATAGTTTTAGAGGAGCAACCTGGATTTCGATCCACAATGGTGGCGGTGTAGGCTGGGGAGAAGTGATGAATGGAGGTTTCGGGATGGTACTAGACGGATCAGAGGATGCAGAAAGAAAACTGAAATCCATGCTTTTTTACGATGTAAATAATGGAATTGCCCGAAGAGCTTGGGCTAGAAATTCAGGGTCTTTGGAAGCGATTCAAAGGGAAATGGATAGAAGTCCAGGATTGAAGGTCACCATTCCAAATTTGGTGGATGAGGAAATTATTAGCTCTATTTGGGAAGAATAGAATTGTCAAAAACCTTTTCCATATCAAGAAAGAAGCCCTCAATCACCGTAGAGTGAAAAACATCACCTGTGGTAAAAAGGCGTGACGATTGAAATTTCGTATTAACCAAAGTATAAACCATCAAAGAGCAATCTTTAGGATGAACCACCCAATATTCACGCACTCCAAATTCTTCATATAATTTATACTTGTCTTGAAGTTCCACTCGGCTATTTCCGTTAGATATAATTTCTACGATTAAATCAGGCGCGCCAAAACAGCCATAATCATCTAATTTATCAGAATCATAGATCACGTAAATATCTGGCTGAACTACTGACTCAATCATTGAGTAATCATGATTTTTTGAGAGCCTTATATCAAAAGGTGCTTGATAAACATGAGCGGTTCCTTTGGTCAAAAAGGTATGAATTTGGCAAATAATTTCACCTAAAACCTCTTGATGTCGAAGTCGTGGGAATGGTGGTTTAGCGAATACCTTCCCCTTGATCAACTCAACAATCTCCTCATAATCCCATTTGAGATAATCAGCATAAGAATACCCTCCAAAGGAACTACTTGGCTCCTCAAAAGCATCCAGATCTATATTCTCTTTCTGAGGAATTCTATATTCTTTCATGGCTAGAGGAACTGGGTTTTAAATCGCATCTTTTGAATATTACCTAAAAACAGAATACATTGTTTCTGATATTAAGAATATCAAAGCACAATTTTTAAGTTACTATAAATTAACACAATACTCAATATGCTTCATCAAAACCCAAATCCTTCCCTTTGGACAGGCAGAAAATCGGAAACTATTGAATACTGGCACCAAGCTGCAATTTCGGTCAGAGACCTTAAGCTAGACGAAGGTCAGCAAACTCCAAAAGTTGGCATTTTAGGATACGCAGGAGAAGAGGGAGTGAAAAGAAATCAAGGCAGATTAGGAACCGCGGAAGGTCCAAATGCGATACGAAAAAGCCTGGGAATGCTAGCTTTTCACCTTCCTGAGAAAAGTAGAATTTTTGATTATGGAGACATTTACACGGAAAATTCTGACCTAGAATCCAGCCACGATCTGATTACAAAAACCGTTATAGAATTATTGGAAACCAAGCATTTCCCAATTCTTTTAGGAGGCGGGCATGATTTGGCTTTGGCTCACGGTAGAGGTATTTATCAGCATTTAGCTTCCAAAAATCAAAAGCTTGGCATCATCAATATGGATGCACATTTTGACCTCCGGCCTACCATCGATGGACTGGGGCATTCAGGTTCTCCCTTTCTTCAGCTCGCTCAGGAGAATCCAGATACATTTCAATATTTATGCTTAGGCGTGCAGCGATCTGTCAATCCAAAATCTCTATTTAAAACGGCCGATGAAGTCGGGGCAAAATGGATGGTGATGGAAGATTTCAGATTGAATAACTGGGAAGTCATTCAGGAAAAAATCCTTTGGTTTCTCGACTCAGTGGACAAAATCTACCTCAGCGTGGACATGGATGGTTTTTCTTCGGCTTTTGCACCCGGCGTATCTGCACCATCTCCCATGGGTTTCAGACCTGAGTTCGCATTTAAGGTTTTTGAGTTGCTTGCATCCAGCAAAAAACTGATTTCCATGGATGTGGTTGAGCTCAACCCTGCTTTTGACCATGATCATGCTACGGCAAGACTGGCCGCCAGGTGTGCTGAATATGTGGCAAGAAAGGTATTGGGATTACTTTAATAAACACAAATCAACTATTTAAACTTTAGACCTTATGATTCTTCGAAGTAGAATAAATATACTTTGGCTACTCTCCTTTTCAGTTATTGCCTGCTCACCGAGTGAGAATAATGACGGATTACCAGGCGTTGAAATCACTGAAAGCAATATCGTAGAAATAGATGAGGCCATTTCTTCTATCGAATTTATTCCGCTTAAGAATCAAGAGGACTCACCAGTAAACTTGAATTGCAGTGTTTGGAATCTAAAAGTCACCGAGGAATTCCTAGTCTATTCTACCATTTGTAACCCTGAGGCTAAGATTCATCTATTTGATTTAAGGGGAAATTACATCAAGAGCTTCCAAAGAATTGGAAATGGTCCAGAAGAATATCAAAATTTGCAAGGTGTTGATCTGAATCAAGACACCTTGAGTATCACTGTTGGCGGCGGCGTAATTAAGCAGTATTCCTTTCCTGATTTTGAATTTATTGGCACTGTTACATTGGATAAAAACGCCCTTTTCATTCCTTATTTCACAAAAATTTCTTCAACCAAGTGGCTGACTTCCCCCATGTTTGATGGCAACTTAGATGAAAACGGTGAGTTTAGTGTTTTTAAAATCCTGGATAGCTCCACGGGAGAAATCACAGAGCTGCCCATAACTGGCACGCCCATAACTGCCGAAATTAGTGAAGGAGAATTTGCAAGATTGGGAGAGAATTCATTGCTATTCAATTATGCTTTTTCAGATACTCTTTACCTATTTGAAATTGAAAAATCAACCCCACTGATAAGCCTGGATTTTGGAGCAAGAAAGCCCAGTGCGAAAGATCTGAAAATGGACGGGGAGAAGTTTGAGGCCACAGTTACAAGCCAGCCTTTCGTTATAAATATGGGCAAAATCTGGCATACCGAGGATGTTTCACGCCTTAAAACCTTTGCTCTTGCCAAAAACCCTGAAATGGATATTACGAATATGCGCACTTTCCCAGTTCATGAGGTTTTCATAGATCATAAATCCAAAAGAGCTATAGCTTTCCAGTCACTCGCTGGCTGGTCCAATGGAAATGGCTTTGCCACAGACGGGTATTTCTACGATGTTCTTCGGACTGAGGATTGGATCTATGCACTTGAGAAAGGATCTCTTGGAAAATATGGCGAAGAACTTGAACAAATCATTAACGATTTGGAAGACTTTGAAGACCCCATTCTGATCAAATATCAAGTAAAAATGAATGAATAAGTGATCAACTAACCTAAATACAATAAACCTATACCTATGAAAAAACCCATTTTAACCCTGATAGGCTTTGCGCTACTCTATTCAGCTGGAGCACAAGACATCAAGCCTACTGCCACCGTTGAATACGTGTCTGAAGAACTTTCTGGCATCATAAAAAAAGATGCGAAAGTAGAAGTCATTGCCGAAGGTTTTCAATTTACCGAAGGACCAATTTGGGTGGCAAAGGAGAAAATGCTTTTACTTTCCGATGTCCCAGCCAACACCATCTATAAATGGACTGAAGCCGAAGGAAAAGAAGTTTTTTTAAAACCTGGCGGCTACACCGGCACAACAGAGCGAGGTGGTTTTATGGGATCAAATGGCTTATTACTCACTCCAGACGGAAAACTGTGGATTTGCCAGCATGGAGATAGAAGGATAGCAGAATTGAACACTTCGCTCTCCGATCCAAAACCAGAATACTCAACCGTAGCGGGGGAATACGACGGGAAAAAACTAAACAGCCCGAATGATTTGACTTTGTCCAAAGCAGGCAATTTATACTTTACTGATCCATCTTATGGACTGGCAAGTGATTCAAAAAAGGAAATTGACTATCAGGGTGTTTACAAAATGGATCCAACCGGCAAAGTCACCATGCTACTTGACTCTATCGATCAACCAAATGGAATAGCGATTTTCCCAGATCAGAAAACACTGCTAGTTTCCAATTCTGACCCAGAGAAAAAAAGATGGTATGCTTATGACTTAGCTAAGGATGGCTCAATCACCAGTGGAAGGATTTTTTACGATGCCAGTAATTCCTCAGAACCTGGCTTATGTGACGGGTTTAAAATTGATAAAAAGGGCAATGTATTTGCATCAGGTCCCGGGGGAATCTGGATTTTCAATAAATCAGGGGAAATATTGGGAAAGATCAAGCTGGAAGGCGCGACAGCAGCAAATTGTGCGCTTACTCCTGACGGAAAAACTCTTTTTATAACTGCTGAAAAACATCTACTTCGCATGAAAATGCGATAGGGTCATAATAGAAAAACCCTCCGAAATGAATATATGGAGGGTTTTTTAATTCTATTCTACTAAGCTTCGTTATCCTTATCGCTGATCATCTTCACCCATCACATCATAACCCCGCCATTTGAATTCCTCTGCTAAAGACGATGCTGCAGGCCATGCTATTTGATGCTGTGGACTGGCCACCCATTTCATTCGATTTTCCTCGGTATCAAAAGATATTTGGATTTGATAATTGAATGCGGTTGGCTCAGCTTCTATGCCTTTTGCTTGCTCTTCTGGAAAAAGCCTCAAGAGTTTAGAGCTTAAATATCCGTCTTGAACGGTCATCGCCGGAACGTAAATCGAATGATACATTTTTTCGAAGGCCTCAGCATTTTCCGGCAACACCACAAAGTCCATCTGTAAAGCCATAGCTTTTGGCTCAGAAAGGGCATTCTGGGAAATAGAGTTTTTATCAGCAGAGACTGCAACACCGATTACCAATAATTCAAGATCATCCGAACCTGTATTAGTCAATGTGATCGTTTCTCCTAATAAGCCTGTAAATGCGTCATCAGCTACCACAGGTTTTGTCACCCCTTCAATCGAAAGATTCCCCTTGCCTTTCATGACATAATAAACTTCCTCCACACCTTCCAATCTCCGAGGACCAACTGATTTCCCCACGGGAATTACCAGATGATCCACATTGTTCCAATTGGTTTTAAAGACCTCTGGACCAAAAGCTCTTCGCGCCAATGCTCCATTCCCAACGTAGGGATGATTCTCATCCCGAAGTTTAGCTTGATCAAATTGGTAGGAAACAAAAACAGGTATTTCATCAATATCAGCTCCTTCACGAGTATCACCTAGGTCAAAGGCATCTCCCTGAGCTTTTCTTTCCGAAACAGCATAATTCAACCATTTCAAAGGTTCATCACCGGAATTATAAATAGCATGGGCATCACCTAGTTTGCAGGGCACAGCAACTGGACCTTTCAGGGTAGAAGTACGACCATTCACGGTGAATTCAGCTTCGCCCTCAAGCAAAATGTACATTTCCTCAATAGAATGGTGAAAATGGTGACCTATCCCAGATTTCGCCTGTATCTCTCCAGAGTGGAGATAAAGAAAGTTGGTGGAAAGATCATTTCGCCCAACTAATTGGGTAAAGCCCATTTTTCCAGCACCTTGGTGTACTGCAGATAGCTCCCGGTATTTTGCGGGGTCATTATGAATTACTCGATCTCCAGCATCAGGTTTCTGAGCCCAAGATGCCATCGTGGCAAGAGAAATGGCTAAGGTTAAAATACTTTTCATGTCATTTTAGGTTTAAGAGTTTTAATAGATTTGAAACGATTCTATTCGTCTTTCTATAATTGTTATGCTTTAATCTGGTAGAGAATAAACCACATATCCTTTTGGCAAAGCCCCTGGCCTTTTGGAGAAGTCGTAACTCGAAGGATCAAATCGATTGGAAGCATTAATAACTAAATACTGCTTCCCATTTACGACATACATTCCCGGCTGCCCAGTCGATTCGTTATCAAGCGTAGTTTCCCAAAGGATTTTTCCGTTGTCTGCATCAAATGCATAGACAATACCTCCTTTGCCAGTAGCAAAAACGATGTCCGTAGATGTGATAACCATTCCTTTTCGAATTGTTCCACTTGGAGCACCTGTGGTTTTATCTCCTTTGGAAAAAGCAGAATCCAAGCCGATTGGCTGACGCCACTTCACAGTTCCATTATTAAGATCATAAGCAAAAATGGATGCCCAAGGAGGAGCTGTTAAAGCCTGCCATTCCGTACCGTAGGAGGTAGTGTATCTATCCTCTGGATGGACTACATCGGCTGGATAATCCTCTAGAGGAGCTGCACGCGTGGTATCCTCAGGGATTTTTGCACCTCCCGAGGCAACCACCGGACCAGTGATCTCAGGAGCTTCTGAAGCATTCATCATCCCTCTAAATCGGCTTGGGGACCCGCCCAGGTAGCGGTGCATCGCCAAAATAGTAGCTTCCTCAATATGAACAAAAGCAGGCATTCTGCCTCTTCCTTCGGACAGCAAAGTTTTAAATTCATCATAGGAATACCTGGAACCTACATTGATCAGGGATGGTCCCGCTCCACTTCCTTTCATACCTTCCCCATGGCAAGTCTGACAAGACCCCTCGTAGAGCGTACTTATTTTATTCTTTTCATCATCCGAAAGTACAGGCTCTACAGGAACTACTTTCGAAAGCTTGTAAATCGAAGCATAATCCTGAGCCATGATGTACATGATGCCTTTTTCTGGGTTAGTACCCGTATTCCCATAGCTGGCGCCTCCCAATGCGCCGGGCATAGTGATGGTTTCGTATTTATCGGAAGGAGGAATATATAGTCCTGATTTGGCAGTATCCAATCGCTGATACCATTGTTCCTTTACTTCGTCAGAGAAATAAGGGTTTAAAGTTTCCTTGGTTACCTCATGTCGAGTAAAATCTGGAATCACTGCGGGAATAGGCTGAGTCGCCCAGGATTTTTCACCTGGCATTTCGCTTTTAGGAAAAGGCCTTTCTTCAATTGGAAAGACAGGCTCTCCAGTGTCTCGGTCAAACACAAAAACAAAACCATGCTTGGTAGCTACCGCCACTACATCGATCTCTTTTCCATCCTTATTTATAGTCAATAATTGTGGAGCTGAGGCTAGATCGTAGTCCCAAAGATCATGGTGTACAGTTTGGTAATGCCATATTCGCTTGCCTGTTTTGGCATCTAATGCTACCAGAGAATTTCCAAAAAGCCCAGCTCCCTCACGGTCTGCACCATAGAAATCGTAGGTTGGTGAGCCAACAGGTAAAAATACTATACCCCGTTCTTCATCCACCGTCATTTCACTCCAAACATTGACGGCTCCTACGTACTTATAAGCATCTTTTGGCCAAGTGTCATAGCCAAATTCTCCAGGTTGCGGTATAGTATGAAATGTCCATTCCAACTTCCCTGTAAGCACATTATATGCCCGCACGTAGCCTGGTGGAGAAAAAAATGATTCCCCAGGGGCAGAACCTACAATTACCAAATCTCCAAAAATCACTCCCGGCATCATGGATTGCATCCGACGAATACTGGTCGGGTCGCGATCCAATCCTACACGTAAATCTACATATCCGCCAGTTCCAAAATCAGTGATGCTTTGCCCTGTGAGCGCATCGATTTCCTGAAGGGAATTATTCAAGGTAAATACAAGTCTTTTATCGCTTTTGTCTGGACTTTCCCAGTAGTTTATCCCCCTTCTGGATAACCCTCTTAAGTCCGTATGTATCCAAATTTCCCTACCTGTTTCTGCATTCAAGGCAATCAAGGAGTTGTTTTTACCATACACATACATGATGGTGTCCACTATGATCGGACTAAAGCTCGAGAAGCTGTTGTCCTCTGTTGGATAATTCCAGGCTATTTCTAACTGTTTCACATTTTCTTTAGTGATCTGCTCAGCCTCAAAATATTTGGATTGGTCTGGACTTCCTCCATAGTGTGACCAAGTGTTGTGTTCACTTTCCTCGTCAGGAGAACAACTAAAGTTAGTCCCGAGAAGTAGCGCGAGACTGATACTGGTTAATAGGCTTAGGGTCTTTTGGGATTTCATCTTATATAATGAATAAATTTTGCATAAAGCTAACTTTTCAATATATACTTCGCCACAACCAATTCCAAGATTAATTATATGACTGCTAGAATTTAAGTTGGAATTGGAAAAACAGGCCAATAATTCTAAACCAATTCAGGCTTGCCCTTGACCCTGAACAAAGAAAAACCTTGATTTGCTGCAGAAGCATCGATAAAGAATGTGGCTGAACCCATTTTACAGTTTCAGTTTATAGCTTGGAGTTAATTCTCAGAAAGCTAGACCAAGCAGATCCCTGTGTTATGGTCTCCCTCCTTACGAATCCATCGCCTCCCACAAAATCTCTACTGGATGCTTGGCTTTCCTTCCTGTTCCGTCAGCAATCTGATGACGGCATGATGTCCCAGGAGCAGCGATAATGGTTTCTTCATCAGCATTTCTAACTGTTGGAAATAACAGTAACTCTCCCACTTGCTGGGAAACCTCGTAATGCTCCGCTTCATAGCCAAAGCTTCCGGCCATCCCACAGCATCCGCTCGGGATAGTTTCTACAGAGTAATTGGCAGGCAAAGACAATAATTTCTGAGTCCAAGTGATGGAAGAAAGCGCCTTTTGATGGCAATGCCCATGGAGCTTGATTTTCTGTGTTTTCGTGGTAAACAAGTCCGAAGAAATATTCCCGGCAGCGATTTCCTGAGCCAAAAACTCATCGATCAACTTCACATGAAACTTCAACTTCTTGGCAGCTTCCACCAATTCTTTTTTAACAATGCGAGGATATTCATCCCGAAAACTCAAAATAGCCGATGGCTCCAAACCGATTAGAGGGGTATTTCCATCAATCAGCTTATCAAAAACCTTCACATTTGCCTCTGCATGTTTTTTGGCTTTCGGAAGCAAACCCTTAGAAAGTGCAGATCTACCGCTTTCCTCATGATCCACTACTTTCACATCGTACCCCAACTTTTTGAGTAGTGAAATTGCTTTAATACCAATCGCAGTATCATTGTGGTTGGTGAACTCATCCACGAAGAAGTAAACAGATTTGAGCTGCTTTGCTGCTGTTGGAAGGGACTCATAATTCTTCTTATACCATTTTCGCAGACTGACTTTACTGATTTCAGGCAGATTTCGCTTTGGGGCTACGCCCAAAATTGACTTCATCAACCCGCCAGTCAGACTATTGCTCAACATGAAATTTGCCAAACCACCAGTTTTCGAGCCAAATTCATTCAGTTCATTGATGTAAGCAAAAGCTCGTGAGCGAAGCGGAATGCCGTTCGTTTTTTGATATTGATACAGGAATTCGGCTTTCATACTGGACATGTCCACATTGGAAGGACATTCGGCTGTACAGCCTTTGCAGGAAAGACACAAATCCATCGCCTCCTTAATCTCGGGATGGTTGAAGGCGTTTTCCTTTTGGTCCATAGTTAGAAATTCACGTAATGTATTGGCTCGACCTCGAGTAGTATCCTTTTCATTTCTAGTAGCCATGTAGCTTGGACACATGGTACCACCAGAGCCTGGAAGTTTGCGACAGTCGCCTGATCCGTTACACTTTTCTGCCAAGCGAAGAATCCCTCCTACATTAGAAAAATCCATCAAAGTATCGTGAACTGGAGTCTCCATATCCGGCTCATAACGCAGAAACTTGTTCATCGGCGCAGCATCCACGATTTTCCCCGGATTGAAAATATTCTGAGGATCCCATGAGAATTTGATCCTTCGGAAAAGCTCATAGTTCTTTTCCCCAACCATCAGAGGAATAAAAGCAGCCCGTACTCTTCCATCTCCATGTTCACCAGAAAGTGAGCCTTGGTATTTCTTCACCAACTCAGCAGAAGCTTTTGAAATCTGATAAAACTCCTCCACATCCTTGGACTTTTTCAAATCCAGAATCGGTCTCAAATGTATCTCTCCAGCACCTGCATGGGCATAATAAACGGGTTTCTGATGAAACCCATTCATCATTTCCCCCACCTCATCCATATAGTCTGCTAGATCTTCTATATCCACTGCCGTATCTTCAATACAGGCGACTGCTTTTGCATCACCAGGGATATTTGCCAGCAGCCCCAACCCCGCTGAGCGAAGCGCCCAAGCAGTAGAAACCATCGCAGGTTCAATGATAGGATATGCATAGCCAAGTCCAGTTTCTTTCAAATCATCCACCAAAGCTTTGCCTTTGGCCATAGCTTCCTCTAACGTTTGACCTCTGAACTCCACCATCAAAATCCCCTCCGGATCTCCTTCTACGAAATAGCGGTTTTTGCTGTACTCAATACTTTCTTTGGTACAATCCAAAATAATCTTATCCATCAACTCCACCGCAGTAGCAGGATGCTTCATCGCAGTTTGTGCAGCTACCATGCTCTCATGAATGGTTCTAAAATGCGCTGCAACCACTATTTCTACAGGATCTGGTAATGGATCCAAACTGATTTTGATTTCAGTAGTGAAAGCCAAAGTCCCCTCAGAACCACAAAGCAAATTGCAGAAATTGAATTTTTCCTTTCCTTCGAAAAGCTCAGATTTCAGTAATTCATCGACAGCATAACCGGTATTTCTTCTATGGATTGACTTTTTGGGAAATTGCGCGTGAATCTCTTGTCTGGCCTGTTCATCACTTAATTCCTCCAGTACTTTTCTATAAATATCCCCTTCCAATGATTGCAGTTTTGTCTTCTCCTCAAACTCATCTTTGGTAAGTGCCTCGAACTTCACCGGATTCCCATCACTCAAAATCGTATCCAATGAAATGACTTTATCTCGTGTCACTCCGTAAACAATCGATGTGGTTCCAGAAGAATTATTCCCGACCATCCCGCCAATCATGGCACGATTCGCCGTAGAGGTAATCGGACTGAAGAAGAGCCCGTGCGGTTTCAAATAGCTGTTGAGCTCATTACGAACCACACCTGGCTGCACCCGCACCCAACGCTCTTCTACATTCAATTCCAGAATTTGGGTGAAATGCTTGGACACATCCACCACAATTCCGTTGCCCACGCACTGGCCGGAAAGGGAAGTTCCGGCAGTTCTTGGGATCAGAGAAGTACCGTTTTCGGAAGCAAAAAGTATTAGCTTCTGGATATCGGACTCTGTTTTTGGGAAAGCTACTGCCAAAGGCATCTCCCTGTAAACGGAAGCATCTGTGGCATAAAGGGTCTTTGTCAAAGAATCAACTTGCAAGGTTCCCTCCAGTTGGGCGGAAAGCTCCTGAAGCAAAGGCAATAGGTTAGGTAGGTCTGAACTCATGTTCAAAAATAACCCGATGAGATGGATTTAAGGAAAAGTTGGGAAAAAGAATTTGGAAATGGACAAGGCTCAATGTGCAAGATTCAATTATCAAAGCTTTTCCCACGGGTAAATTGAATTTGCTCATTGAAAATTGATTATTGATCATTTCCCTCTTTTCTTTACAGCAAATACCAAATCACCCACATGTTTTTCTACCTCTCCCAGTTCCTGAGTTTTCTGGCAATGCCTCTGACCATTATCAGTTTGCTAATTGTTATAGGAGCGATTTATGTGAAAAAGAAGTGGGGGAAAAAAAGTCTCTGGGCAGGAATAATTCTATTGTGGTTTTTCTCCAATCAGTTTATTGCCAATCAAGCCATGCTAGCTTGGGAACCCGATTTCAAGGAATTTTCCGAAATCAAAAACCATGAAATCGGCATTGTCCTTACAGGCGTGACAAACCTGAGCAAAACCGCATATGACCGCACTTTCTTCAATAAAGGTGCTGATCGGATCACACATGCCTTGCAGCTTTATCGCATGGGCAAAATCAAAAAAATCCTCATCACCGGTGGACAAGGCTTAAATCCTGTCAATCCACAATCAGAAGCTGAGCTATTACAGCGTTTTCTTTTGATGGCCGGTCTCCCCGCAGAGGACATCATGATCGAAGATCAATCGAAAAACACTGCGCAAAACGCAGCATTTACTAAGGAATTTTTTGCTAAAAAGGGAATCGATACTAATCAAGAATTTCTATTAATCACCTCAGCTTTTCACATGTATCGAGCGAAAGGCTGCTTCGACAAAGTCGGCTTGAAAACACAAACTTTCCCCACAGACTACTACAGTCACGACACCACCTATGACCTGCCTTCCTTGCTCTATCCCAACCCGACATCTATAGAAAACTGGCACAAACTTTTTAAAGAGTGGATCGGGATTATAGTGTATAAGTTGGTCGGATATAGTTGATTCATACAATCACTCACTCTTTCCAAAAGTTTTTAAAGGGAGCAAAACCCTTGAGACTATTGAATAATATTACGTACTTTGTGTTACGTTATTTACGTAACGCAAAGTACGTAAAATAAAAGCAAATAGTCATGAAAGAACCATTCAATCCCTTCGTAATCAATACTTATCAAGGAAAAGACTATTTCTGTGATCGGGAAAATGATCTGAAAACGCTCATTTCTCATATAGAAAATGACAGAAATGTAGTGCTTTATGCATGGAGAAGACTTGGGAAATCAGCCCTAATCCATCGTTTATTTGAGGAATTAGAAACTTCCAAAGGTTGCGAAACCATCTATATCGATCTGCTTGCAACTCAAAATATAGCTGAAGCCATACAATCCATCGCCTCAGCTATCTATGAAAAATATGGCAGGACCACTGCTGGAATAAGCGCAAGCATACAAAAGCTCTTGGCATCTATAGGAGCTACGATAAGTTTCAATGCTTTATCAGGATTGCCGGAAATAAGCATTGGCATCAATAGATCCGAGCAGCCAGGCCAATCACTAAAAGCACTAGGAGATTTTCTGCTTTCCCGCAAAAAGAGATTAGTCATCGCCATCGATGAGTTCCAGCAGATCGCTGATTACGAAGGGGCAAATGCCGAAGCTATTTTCCGCACCTGGGTACAGCAGATTCCTGAAGTCAGGTTTATATTCAGCGGCAGTCATCGCACGCTGATGGAAGCGATGTTTACAGAGAAGAAGCGCCCATTCTACCAAAGTTCGCAGTTGGAATCCCTTCAGCCCATCGCTTTGAAAGCGTATACAAAATTTATAACTGAGCACTTTCAAGCCTCAAAAAAAACTATCGAAGCTGATTCAATCGAGAAGATTTATACATGGAGCCGTGGGCAGACCTATACCGTGCAATTAGCCTGCAATCATCTTTTTGCTAACTACAAAAAAGTAAGTCTTTCAGATGTGGATGTGGTTTTTGATCAGGTTCTGACCCAGCAACAGGCCGTTTTTGCCAATTTCCAAAAGATGCTCACACGCGCTCAATGGAATGTTTTTCGGGCGATCGCAAAAGAGGAACCGCTACAAAACCCGCTAAGCAAAGACTTTATCCAAAAGCATAACCTGGGCGCAGCAAGTACAGTAAGCACGGCTTTAAAAGCCCTGGAAAGACTGGAACTGGTGGTAAAAGACGAGGGAAACTACCTAGTTCATGAAGTGCAACTGGCAAGATGGATGGCAAGACTATAACCTTCTTTTAAGCCAAAAGCGTAGCTGCAATGCTGTCCCTTAAATCTGGATCAACTTTCACTTCCTCAGCAAATTCCTTCCAGCGACGTACTGCTGATTTTACCTGTTCGATCTTTTCCTCAGGTTTTTTGATATTCATTTTTCTCGCCACCTCCAAAAAGTCAGAATCTACAATCTCTTCTCTTTTCCCATTCACCAGCAGTGACTGTGCGCTCACCCATATACTTCCGGGTCTATAAGCATAGCATATATCATAAGCCGGAGATAGCCTCCACTTACCATCACGCTCCATCAAAAAGGCAAAATTCTTCGTGTGATCATCACAGTTTCTGGCCAGTACATTAAACACCATTCTAATAAACATCTGCTCTGCTTCAGGATAAGATAGTCGCAACATCCGCATGGTCTCAAACACCTGTTCGTAACTGTAATAACCGACCTGATTGAAATCAAAATGCCGTAAACCACAAAGACTCTGCATATGGATTTTCTGTCCATCATCGGTGCTGTCAAATCGCTTGGTCATAAAGTGAGCACGCCCATTTTCTTCCAACAATCTACATTCGCTCATTTCCACTCCTGCCTCTAAAGCCATGAGGTAATAGGCCATTTCCACTCTTCCATAGCCTACAGTGGCACCAAATTGGGAATCGTGAACACCATCAAACTTGATAATCCAATACGAGAATCCTTTCGGGGCTTTTACTTGCCCGCTTTTTACTGCACCTGTCGATGGATTATAAGCGATGACAGCTTTTGCTCTAGCTCCACCTGCCGAGGTACCTATTTTTAGGATATCTGATAAAGCAGATTGCTCATCTGCACTGAGACTGGACTGAAAATCCGCTCTTGAATTGAGGATTTTTCCGGCGATATTCACCAAGCTATCTATTTCCAGCGAGCTTGCTTTGATCGCTTCATCGCGAAATGAAGGCCTGATTTCCAGAGCTCCCACCCCCCGTTTTCCGATAAAGCAAAGCTGTTCTACGGGATTCAAACTATCCGTTGCCCTGCCATTTTGGGTGAGCCAGGCATTGATGAGCTGATTACCATATTTATCGGGGAGCATATCCGCCAGCAATCCCGGCAACCCCTTGAATGTATCAAAAGCATCACCTCTTGATCTTCTCAATTCAGGAAAATTGTAAACTCGATTACCTGAAACTAAAGGCATTTTGACGGGAGAAATGTCCAAGCCAGAACTGAGAAAATCCTGATTGAATTCAAAGCTCCCCAGCTGCTGAGCTTCATCCCAAAGCACAGCACCCGCCAACTGATCCCAGATCCATATTTCAGCAGCCACTACCATTCTAAAGGTGGATTATCAGCAGCCATGTCTGAATTACGCACCCGCTGACGATCATATTTCTTTTGAAGCTTGATGTATTCCATGGGACTAATCGTCTTCTTCACCTCAAAAGCCTCCAACCACTGCAGGCGATCCAACACGCGTAGCACCTGGATCAAAGTGATCAGATTGACTTTTTCTCCTCTTTCCAAAAGACTCAGCGTGGACCTGCTGATCCCCGCTTCTTTGGAAAGCTGCTCTTGGGACTTTTGCTGCTGTACACGCTCCGCCTTGACAAAATCACCAATCTGACGTATAATCTGCAAATCACTTAATGTACTATAATCCATGCATTAAATATCATACATTAATATCGGTTTTACAAGTTAATGAATGATTTTTCATACATTTCAATGTATCTTAAATATGAATGATTAATCATTCATTATGGTAATTTAAGGATTATAATGAATGACTTACCATACAAAAAAATAATTAATCCTAAAGATCCATCATCTTTTACTTATTCACCTTCAAAAACTCCTCCCTACTCCATTTCCAAACCCAGTTCCAGCCTTTTTGCTCTAGCAAAATAGGATGATAAGCTATAGCAGCCTTGGCTGTAGCAGCATTAAAAAATCGCTGATCATCCGTCAAAATCGCCTCTTGAATCTCGCTAGACTCTTTGAAAATCAAATCCATCACAACCGATGGAATTTCTCCTGAATAAGAAGCCTCAGACTTCAGCAGTTTATTCTTTAAACTCCAATCAATCACATAGCCTTCAACTTTGCCAACAGGAACGGAAATAGAAGGGTCATTACTTTGATCTTTGACAAAAGCCAAGAATTCTCTCAGCAAAACTAAGCCTGGGTTCTTAAGTTGACTAGGACGGAAATCTGCTGGTTCAATGCTTGAAATCACATGCATAAACTTTCGCGCTCTGCTGATCGCCACATTCAGTCTATTTTCTGCCCCAGACTTACCCAAAAGCCCAAAATTAGTAATCAACTTCCCTTCGGGATTTGGCGCATAGCCAAGGGATAATATCACCTGATCAAACTCATCACCCTGCACATTTTCGATATTACGCACTTTGATAGCTGCATCCTGAAAACCAGCTTTCCAAAGTTTTTCACGGATCAACTCCATCTGGAAATAATTCCCCGTCACGATTCCTATACTGTCTGATGGACTGGAATTCAAAATAGAACCAACTTTCAACAAGACTTCATCGGCCTCCATTTTATTCACCTGATTGGACCAGATCCCTTCCACTTTCTGCCAAGTGAAAGCAGGTTTTCCAGCTAATGAAGTCGCATAATCCGGTAGCGTTTCCAATTGATTGTCGTAAAAATGAGCATTTGAAAAATGGATCAGAGCCGGATTTGCTGAGCGATAATGACCTTTCAACTGATGTTTTTCAAAGAAATTCCCAGCCAATTCCAACAGCGACTCCGCTTCATATTCCAAGCCTTCCTCGTCAGACTCCCATTTCACCTGATAGAAATCCGAAGGTCTCAACTGCTTGGAATCTCCTGCAACCACCACCTGTTTCCCACGCAGCATCGCAGGCAATCCCCGCTCCACCTGGCATTGCGACGCTTCATCAAAAATCACCAAATCAAAATCCTGACCCAGCGGAAACAAAGCTGAAACCGTCTCTGGACTAGCCAGCCAGCAAGGCAACAAACGAAAAACTTCCTCCCCCATTTCCTCCACCAATTTCCTAATCGGCCAGCGCTGACGCTTTTTACTCACCTGATGAAGCAAATCACGATACGTCACGCGATTGCCAAGACGATTAAACTCCAAGTCGCTCACCACTTGTTCTCGAAGCCTAAGCAAAGCCATATGCCTGGAAATCTTCCGTTTTTCCAGAATTGCGGTTTTCAACTCATCCATTTCATGCCGCATTTTCAGACTACCGGATTCTGCCAAAACCGGATTATGAGCTTCCAAATGAGCTATCCAGGCCAAATACCATGAATTCCAATATGCCGAAACCTGATCATCCAAAGTCAAATTGGAAAAGTCAACTTCCAGTTTTTTGAAAATGGAAATGGAAATTGGATTCATTGAATCTAAAAACCGATCAAAGGCAACCAATTCCGAAAATGTCTGACTAATCTGCAAATCGAGCTTATCTACAACCAAGCCATTTTTGAGAATTTCCAAAATCTGCGCATCACTCAAATATGCTTTCCACTTGTTCTTTTGGGATGAAAATGATTTGGAAAGCTCAGTAATATCGCTGAGCTGATGTCTGAAATCACTCACATTCCAATCAGCGAGGGCATGAATATCTTCAAGCTTTTTCCACCGGAAAACCCAATCCAAAACCGGATTAAGACTATCGAGTTGCCTAGTAATAGCTTCCTCCGAAAGCTCTGAAATATCCAATCTCTCTTTCTGGGTAAATCCCGCAAATTCCCCATTCAATACTTGTAAAACCTCCACTTCATTCTGAATTCTAGAAATCGAGTCTGCATCAAACTTCAAGTTAGATTTACTCAGGATTCCGAAAGTCAGCGGAAACTTACTTTTACTCAGATTTGCCTGAATTTTCCCTAGCCAAGAACTAGCTTTTAATTTCAACAAATCTAGTTCTGCTTCCAGATTTGATAGATTTTCTGGATTCGCGTCAATTCCCAATTGCAGATGCTGAAGCTTTTCAAGCGACACCAACAGCCATTTCTGCACCTTGGAAATGCTAGAAAAAAGTTTTGAATCAAAAAGGGAAGAAACAGCTAAATCCGACCTTTCCAGATGATCCAAGGACGATTTCAAGCCCTCCAACCTATCCGAAAAATCCCCCTCCTCTAAAATCAACTGGGCTAAAGCAGGCAGTTTATCAGTTGTTGAATTTGACCTGAAATCAGCTACATCCTTTATACTTTGAGTAATTCTAGGGAAAACTGCTGGCTCAAAATGGGCAAAAGAAACACGGCTTTCCCAAAATGTACCCATAAACTGAGACCGGTAGGAATGGTAGATTTTATACCATTTCTCAACATCCTGGGCAAGCTCATACTTCAGCTTTACTAACTCCGAATGCTCGAAAAATGGCTTTTGGAGATCAGCATTCAAATACATCGCTTTTATTGGAATACCAGCCATTTCGGTATCAAAAAGAGCAGTTCTAAACGTCTCAAACTTTTCCGAAAGTCTGGAAATCGTCTTAGAATACTGCGAAATCTCTCGCTCTAATTGGATGGAATCAATTCCTCTATTTTGCTCCTGATAGGTCTCTATGCCTTCTATTTGAGCTTTTAGCTTTTGAAACAGGATTTTTTGATCCGCTCGGAAATCATGAACCAAACCCAAGAAATCACCAAAACCTGCTTTGCTCAATCGCTCAAAAACCACATCAAGAGCAGCACGCTTTTGTGAAACCACCAAGACTTTTTTACCTCTAGAACAAAAATCCGAAACCAGATTCGCAATCAATTGGGACTTGCCGGTTCCCGGAGGACCTTCCACGACAAGACTCCTTCCTTGCCGCACTTTCACCAATACATTTTCCTGAGAAGCATCCAATGGGAAAACCGGAAAAAGCTGCTCTTCTCTAGGAATAGGTTGACTTTCATCACTTGCAAAATGCTGTGTAAACAACTCCTCCAGGCTCAGCTCACCAAATTCTTTTTCGAGATTTTCGTAATCAGTAAACAGAAAACTGCCTTTCTGATCAAATAACCCTAAGAGCGCATAACTCCTCAGAGCTAACTTACCATCTTGAAAATAAGTGGAATCAACGCTCAGTTGCGAAATTGGAAACTGAGCTAATTGATCTTCGAAAAGTGAAGAGCTTAGCTGAATCGAGAAATTATCGTTGAGGGTTTTAGAAAGGCCAGTTCGGAATTCAATCGGATCCGGGGTTAATTCTTGCAGCGTTTGATTCAAAAGACCCGCATCCAATGTTTTTCCATAGGCATGACTATAAGCCAACAAAAACGTAGGGTTCCACTGCCACTCATCTGTTTTGGATAGAAACCACTGCCCCTTTTCAAGGCTCAATTTCACTCCCAAAAGCAGTAAAGGCGCACGCAAAACCTGTCCATTGATCAGCTTTCCCTCCACAAATGGCCAACCGAGAAACAGTGATTGCTCTCCTGTCTCTTCTTGGGTCAATTGATCACGAAATGAAAGCCTGGAAAATGCTTTGGACAGCGTATTTACGCCCGCAATCCGTGGATCTGATTCAGCTAAGATTGAAATTGGCTTTTTGGAAGCAATGGCTTTTTTGATGAGCTCAAAGCTATTTTCCCCATTCAAAAAATCTAACTCTTTCAGATCTACAACTCCGAAACCCTCCGCCTTTGGCAAATAAAGCGACCTATTCTTGGAAGATAGATCGACGAGGCGATTTCGGTAAGTCTGAAAGATTGACTCAAGCATTTAATGGAAAGGTGAGTCTTTTTCCTTTGCCATCTGATTATAGACAATAGTATCCATCAGGCCTGGAAACCACTTATTCACAAAGACAGCCATTTTACCCTGAGTGGTCAAAATCAAATCTCGCTTATGCTTCAAGGTAGCATTGAGGATTTCTTTGGCGACCTCCTCAGAGGTCATCATTTTCGACTCGTCACGGGGTGATTGACCCTGGGTGCTGCCATTTGCGGTCAGCGCTGAGTTTCGGATGTTTGAAGCTGTAAAACCTGGGCTAGCGACCAGTACATGAACACCTTGGTTCATCACTTCAGTCCGCAGTGCATCGAAAAATCCATTTATTGCAAACTTACTCGCTGTATAAGCTGTCCGGGCCGGAGTACCGCGGAATCCATTGATGGAAGAAATACCAATTATGGTCCCTTTGGTTTTGAGGATCTCTGGCAGAGCGTGCTTGGTTGCATATACTGTTCCCCAAAAATTAGTATCCATCACCTTCTTGAAAACTTCCAAGTCAAGATCTTGGAATAAAGCCCGCATCGTAATTCCAGCATTATTGATTAGAATGTCAATTCTGCCGTGCTTTTCAAGGGTCAGCTCCACCATTCTTTTAGTATCTGCTTCACTGCTGGCATCTGCGTGAATCGGTGTCACTTTCACACCTTGCTTCAGCAGCTGCTCGGAAGTAAACTTTAATTTTTCAGGATTTCTACCTGTGATTACCACGATTGCCCCAGTTTTACCAAAAACTTTTGCACAAGCCTCACCTATTCCCGATGTAGCCCCGGTGATGATTACTACCTTATCTTTTAGGGTTTCTTGTTTCATTGAAATTCAAAGATATGGAATTTGGATTTTTGATGAATATCCCCTCTTCATTTCCTATCAACTGGTCTTATGATTTAACAGCATTCCTAATGATGGTAAACCCATTTTTTGAATTTAAAGTTTTCTCCCAGCAGATTAATGTCTTTGCCATTGAGTATATAAAATTTCAACTCTAGCTTTTGGTTCCTCATTACCCACAAAATTCCCTAATTTTGCGCCCATGTCGCGAAAAATGAAAAATAAAGTGATTACCAATCTCCTTATCGAGCGTATCGCTTCGGAGGGAAAATGCTTGGGACATCATGAAGAAAAAGTGGTTTTTGTAACGGGAGTAGCTCCTGGAGATGTGGTGGATGTCAGAATCACCAAGGGAAAAAGCACTTTTATGGAAGGCGAGCCGGTAAATTTCCATGAGTATTCCAAAGAGAGAATTGAGCCTTTCTGTTCTCACTTCGGTACTTGCGGCGGCTGCAAGTGGCAACATATTAATTACGACCTGCAAAAAACCTACAAGCGTCAGCAGGTGATGGATCAGTTTCAGCGCATCGCCAAAGTAGAGCTACCTGAGGTTTGGCCAACTCTGGGTTCTGAGAAAACTAAATATTATAGAAATAAGCTTGATTTCACATTTTCTAATAAAAAGTGGTTGACCCTAGATCAGATTCGCTCCGGCGAGGAATTTGACAGAAACGCACTTGGTTTTCACATCCCGAAGATGTTTGACAAAATCATCGATGTGGATCATTGCTACCTTCAAGGTAATATCTCAAATGATGTAAGAAATGAGCTCAGAACTTTTGCGCTAGCGAACAAACTGAGCTTCTATGACATCAGAAATCAAGTTGGACTTCTCCGAAATCTAATTATACGCACCACGAGCACTGACCAATCCATGGTAATCGTTCAGTTTGGCGAAAATGATCCGGAAGGAATCCAGAAAGTGATGGAGTTCTTAAATGAGAAATTCCCTGAAATCACTTCGCTCCTGTATGTGATCAATACCAAAGGAAATGAGACTTTCCATGACCTGGAACTGGTCACTTTTGCCGGGAAAGACTTTATCGAGGAAGAAATGGAAGGATTGAAATTCCGTATTGGACCAAAGTCTTTCTACCAGACAAATTCCGAGCAAGCATACGAACTCTATAAAGTAGCACGGGACTTTGCCGAACTTCAAGGAAATGAAGTGGTCTATGACCTCTACACCGGAACGGGGACGATTGCTAATTTCGTGGCAAAACAAGCCAAACAAGTCATAGGAATCGAGTACGTCCCAGCTGCCATTGAAGATGCCAAAATCAATTCCCAAATCAACGGAATTGACAATACGCTCTTCTACGCTGGTGATATGAAAGAAATGCTCAATGAGGAATTCATCGCTAACCACGCAGCTCCGGATCTGATCATCACCGACCCTCCACGAGCCGGTATGGACGAAAAAGTAGTAGAAATGCTCCTAAGACTGGCGGCGCCAAAGATCGTATATGTCTCCTGTAATCCGGCCACTCAGGCCAGAGATGTAGCGCTTCTCAGTGATAAGTATAAGGTAGAAAAAGTACAGCCAGTGGATATGTTTCCACAGACCTACCACGTAGAAAATGTAGTACTCTTAACCCTAAAATCATGATTTCAGATTTCAACGACCCCGAGTTGAGCGGGAAATACCTGGGTACCATTACCGCCGATTTCATAAAAATATCAGATGCTTTAAAAGAAGCTTCCTACCAAATCCGAACCCGGAAATTCTCTGATTATCCTATTTTCCCCATCTCAAAAGACATGCAGCCTATTGGGAAAATCTTTGTGGGAAAAGAAGAAAAAGGACTGGACTGGAACTACTTTATGACCTATGTAGATGAATTTGTACAGCGGAAATTAATCGCTGAAGAAGCCCTACCTGAGTTTCAAAAAGCATACAAAGATCCAGATGAATTCTGCTGCCTTTTCGTGATAGATGGTGCTTTTACGAGTTTTGTCTACATCCCCTATCCAAACGAATAACTGAACGACTTACCCAAAAAAAGCTTTACCTGAACCTCAGGTAAAGCTTTTTTATTAGCGACAGTCAATTATGCTTTTCTTAAAAATGCTTCCAACCCTGAGCCTTGATCTGTACAGCAGTTCCACTTTTGGTCACTAGGAATTTACCTTCTTCAGACTTGGTGATATGCCCTATAAAATGGACGTCCGGATGTTTTTCCAGCTTCGCAAAATCCTTTTGATTGATCGTAAAAAGCAACTCGTAATCTTCACCACCATTCATAACACAGGTGATCGGGTCAAGATTCAGCTCTACTGCAGTATCGAAGGTCTGCTTGTCTATCGGCAGCTTATCTTCATAGATGGTAGCTCCCACTCCAGACGATTTGCAGATATGGAATATCTCGGATGCCAATCCATCAGAAACATCCATCATACTGGTGGGAATCACGTCCAGCTCCCGCAGTTCATGAATGATATCCACTCTAGCGTCAGGTTTTAGTTGGCGTCCCGTCACTAGGGTGTACTTTTCTAGATCTGGCTTCATATCTGGATTTGCCAGAAAGACCTCTTTTTCCCGCTCTAGAATCTGCAAACCGACTAAAGCACCACCAAGATCACCTGTAACGCACAGAATATCATTTTCTTTGGCTCCGGATCTGTAGGAAATATGCTCCTGTTTAGCTTCTCCTATAGCAGTCACTGAGATGACTAATCCACTTCTGGAAGCTGTAGTATCTCCTCCTATCAGGTCCACTCCATAATGCTCACAAGCCGCATGAATCCCTTCATACAAGGCATCTATCGCCTCCACCGAAAAGCGGTTAGAAAGCGCAATACTGACTGTAATCTGCTTAGGAATAGCATTCATAGCTGCTACATCCGATACATTTACAGCCACCGCCTTAAACCCCAGGTGTGGCAAAGGCGCATAAGAAAGGTCAAAATGAACCCCTTCTACCAAAAGATCTGTAGTCACTACTTTGACATGATCTCCGGACAAAATCACCGCTGCATCATCACCTATTCCTTGTAGCGTACTATTCTGCTTGATTTTAACTTTTTCATTGAGGTGGTCTATCAGACCAAACTCCCCCAAATCACTTATTTCTGTTCTCTTTTCTGACATAATATTGATAACCTCCCGCCAAGACGCAAAGGCGCTATTTTTTAATTGTTATACTAAATGTTATTTGTAAGTGTTTCTGATTTACAACGTACGAATTACGGATCGGACAGTAGAGTTGAGGTTTCTTTGCAATCCTTGCCACTTTACAACATTACATCACAAAACCTGCGCTATACTGAATTTTCCCCACTTCCACTCCACCATGACAGACAAGTTATTTCAATAAAGACTATCGAATGATGAAGAATCTAAATCTCCTGACACAACTCAATCAGAACCCCATTCGTACTCCGAGGATGCAAAAATACCACTAATTTATTGTCCGCACCCAGTTTTGGGGTTTCATTCAGGATTTCGAAACCTTCTGTCTTCAATCGCTCTACCTCAGCCAGGATATCCTCCACATCAAATGCGATATGATGAACTCCTTCAGACTTTTTCTCCAGGTACTTGGCAATAGGACTATTATTATCCGTAGCCTGCAGCAGTTCCACTTTTGTCTCGCCTACCTGAAAAAAGGATGTGGCTACTTTTTCCCCATCCACCTCCTCAGTTTTAAAGTGATTTTTCCCAAGCAGCTTCGCAAAAAGCGCATTGGACTGTTCCAGATCCTTAACTGCAATCCCAATATGCTCGATTTTCCTCATGTTATAATTTGCTATATTTGCAATGAATCATTTCGGGCGAAAGTCTGTTTTCCCCATACTTCAACTTAAGACAAAGTAATCAAAAAGATATGATAATCGTTTCTGACAAAGCCAAAGAGCGAATCCTAGAGCTCAAAAAAGAAGAAGGAAGAACGGAAAATGAAAATATCCGAGTTTCTGTGAAAGGTGGCGGCTGCTCAGGTCTGATGTATGATCTGGGTTTTGACAGCAATCAAGTGGAAACCGACCATGTGTTTGAAGACAAAGGTGTCAAAATACTGGTAGATCGGAAAAGCTTACTTTACCTGGCCGGAACCACCCTGGAATTTACCGATGGGTTAAATGGCAAAGGCTTTCAATTCGTAAATCCTAATGCAAGCAGAACCTGCGGATGTGGCGAAAGCTTCTCCATCTAAGCGTTAAATCTTGACAATCATCAGAAGGCAACCCCGCAGGTTGCCTTTTTTTAGTGCATTTTTCCCCTCAATCCTTACCTTTGCCCACTAGAAAATTAACCCAGATTATGGAAGAGCAAATCAAACAAATCCAACTAAACGACTTGCACATTGCCCTAGGCGGCAAAATGGTGCCATTTGCAGGATATAACATGCCTGTACGATATAGTTCAGATAAAGAAGAACACCTATGTGTAAGAAATGGCGTTGGGGTATTTGATGTATCTCATATGGGTGAATTTATGGTAGAGGGAGCCGAAGCCCTAAATCTGATCCAAAAGGTGACTTCAAACGATGCTTCCAAAATCGTCAATGGACAGGCACAATATTCCTGTTTCCCCAATGAAACGGGAGGAATCGTAGATGATTTGATCGTATACAAGTTTGAAGACCAGAAATACATGCTTGTGGTCAATGCTTCCAATATTGATAAGGACTGGGCCTGGATCAACAAGCACAATTCTATGGGTGCAAAGCTCACCAACATTTCAGATGAGATTTCCCTTTTTGCAATCCAAGGCCCCAAAGCCATAGAAGCGGTACAGACTTTGACTTCTGTGGATCTTTCCGAAGTTAAATTCTATCATTTTACCGTGGGAGAATTTGCCGGTGTGCCAGACGTGATCATCTCAGGCACAGGTTATACCGGGGCTGGGGGATTTGAGATTTATGTGAAAAATGAAAATGCAGAGAAGGTTTGGAATGCAGTATTCGAAGCTGGAAAAGATTTTGACATCAAACCCATAGGACTAGGAGCCAGAGACACACTCCGAATGGAGATGGGCTATTGCCTTTACGGAAATGATATAGACGACAGCACTTCTCCATTGGAAGCCGGACTAGGCTGGATCACCAAATTCACGAAGGACTTTATCAATTCAGATGCCTTGCAGGAACAAAAGGAAGCCGGAGTTACCCGAAAGCTGGTTGGTTTTGTAATGCAGGAAAGAGGAATTCCAAGGGCACATTATAAAATTGTAGATGCTCAGGGAAATGAAATCGGAGAAGTTACCTCTGGCACCCAATCACCGAGTATGGAAGTGGGAATCGGCTTAGGATATGTCAAGAAAGAATTTAGCAAAGCTGGAACAGAAATCTACATCCAGGTAAGAAACAAGAACCTTAAAGCACAGGTGGAAAAACTTCCACTTTTGAAAAAATAAATGCAACAAATAGAAATCTGTTTCAGTCCAGAACTGATTCACCTGTATGATTTGCGAGGCAAGATCGTGGTCGTTGTAGATATATTCCGGGCCACTTCTACGATGGTAGCAGCCTTGGCCAATGGCATCACAGAGATCAAAACCTGTGCGGATCTAGACGAATGCCGCACGATGGCTTCCCAAGGATACCTGATTGCAGGTGAAAGAAATGGAATCAAAGCAGAGGGATTTCAGCTGGGTAATTCCCCATTGGCATATCTTACCGGGGAATATGAAGGAAATCAACTCGCCATGACCACTACCAATGGAACATTGGCAATTTCAAAATCTTCCGGAGCGGATGAAATTCTGATCGGAGCCTTCCCAAACTTACAAGCCACAGTGAGCTATATCCAATCTCGGAAAAAGGATGTACTGATTCATTGCGCCGGCTGGAAAGGTAAGTTCAACCTGGAAGATTCACTGTATGCAGGCGCTTTGGTCAAAGCCCTAGAGACAAGCCATGAAGCAGAGGATGATGGGGCGATAGCCATGAAGTCGCTCTATGAAAAAGAAGGTCATGACCTCAAGGGCTTTCTATCCCAAGCTTCCCACGCCAAACGCCTCCAAAATCACAACATAGATTCTGACATCGATTTTTGCATTACACTCGATCTGTTCACCCTAGTGGGAAAAGTAGAGAATGAAACATTAATCGCAGTGGAAAACTGGTAAGGACATCTCCTCCACTTCGGTAAAGCCTTAGAAAACCCGATAGAAATCCTATCGGGTTTTCTTGCTTTTGGGGTCATTTTTTCCCCATTTTGAATCGCAAAATCCCGTTTTAAAATAGTTTAAACCATTGTTTAGGAATAGCGTTTCACCGTTTAGCTTAGCCACTACACAACGAACTTTTAGCGATGAAATCCACCACGACTCAAGTGTCACATGGAGGGATGATTGTTCTAGGTCCGAGATTCTCCCAAATCCAGTTCGGGACAGGTTTTAGCCTTTAATTAGATGAATAATAATCCTATGAAAAACGGAACAATGATGCAATTTTTCCATTGGTATTCCCCTGAAGATACTCTTTGGAAAGAAGTAAACGAAAAAGCCGAATACCTGGGGTATCTGGGGATCACCAGCGTGTGGCTCCCCCCTGCCTCAAAAGGAGAACTGGGCGGCATGAGTGTGGGGTATGATACTTATGATTTATTCGATTTGGGAGAATTTGACCAAAAAGGGAGCGTGCGCACCAAGTATGGTACAAAAGATGAATTTCTTGCCGCAACTCAAGCCCTCCATGATCGTGGAGTGCAGGTGATTGTAGATTTTGTATTCAACCATAAAGCCGGTGGAGATGAGTCTGAACTCATGCAGGCAGTAAAGGTTAATGAATCAAACCGGCTGGAAACTGTCTCAGAACCTTACGACATCGAAGCATTTACTCGATTCACTTTTCCAGGCAGAAATGGCCAATACTCGGATTTCATCTGGGACAAGCATTGCTTTACCGGAGTGGATTATGATCACAAAAACCAGGAGCATGGGATTTTCAACCTCATGAGCGAATATGGCAATGACTGGGAAGAAATGATCGACGAGGAAAAAGGGAATTATGACTTTCTGATGTTTTGTGATATAGAATTCAGAAACCCTGCCGTCCGTGATGAGCTGCTCAAATACGCTACTTGGCTTCATGAACTGACCTATTACGATGGCGTAAGACTAGATGCTGTGAAGCACATCCCCCCGCACTATTTCAAGGAATTCCTCCATTTGCTACGGGAGCGTATTGGTAAAAATATTTTCGCAGTAGGGGAATACTGGGCCCCTGGACATCTGGAACTGCTCACCAGATATATAGAAGCTACTGATGGCACGATGAGTCTTTACGATTCAGCTTTGCAACACAATTTCCACCTCGCTTCTAAGTCAGGGAGTGCCTATGATCTACGCCAGATTTTTGATAAATCGCTGGTTTCGCACTCCCCAGAACTAGCCGTCACGCTTGTGGATAATCACGATACCCAACCACTCCAGGCACTGGAGGCTCCTGTGGAATTTTGGTTTAAGCCTCTCGCATATGCTTTGATTTTGCTTCGCAAAGATGGATATCCCTGTATTTTTCACCCGGATCTCTTTGGGGCTAGCTATTGGGACAAGGGTGAGGATGGCCAAGATTATGAGATTTTTATCAATCGAGTAGATGAATTAGAACCTATGCTCTATGCGCGCAAGGACTTTGCATTTGGTGTTCAGCGGGATTACTTTGAGTCAGCAAATGCAATAGGCTGGACCAGAGCTGGTAACGACGAACATGGTGGCTGCGCTGTAGTGATGTCGAACGGTGATGGAGCTACCATCGCAATGGAAATCGGAAGCAGGTATGCAGGTCGAAGTTTTAAGGATATTTTAGGCAAAATATCAGATGAGATCTGGGTCAACGAATCAGGCTGGGCAGAGTTCCATTGCGGTCCAGGTTCAGTTTCGGTGTATACCGAAGTAGTTTAAAATCCACAGGATACCATTCAGCAAATCCCTTCAGCAGCGTAGGCAATATGTATAGCAGCTTTTTATTCTAGTTCATACATCCTAGATTAAAACCTGAAACTACCTCTCCTATGAACTATAAATTCATTAAGTTAATTCTTCCCATTTTTATCAATTTGGCTATAAGCCCCATAGCTCTTGCACAGAAGAGCAAGCCAAATGTACTGCTGATCGCTGTGGATGACCTCAGAGCTGAATTGGGACATTTTGAAAACAGTGCTGTCCAAACACCTAATCTAGACAAACTGGCCTCAAGAGGAGTCAGTTTTACCAATCACTTTGTTCAAGTGCCTACCTGCGGAGCCTCCAGAGCTGCTTTTCTGACAGGAAAAAAACCCCGACGTACCTCGGAACTTAATAACAACATCATGGCAAATGAATTCCGGGAAAAGCCAGAAGGTAAAATACCGGAGACTTTTATCCATCATCTAAAAAGAAATGGGTATTACACTGTAGGTATAGGCAAGATTTCGCACTCGGCCGATGGCTATGTCTATGGATATGAAGAGGAAGTTTCCGATCAAGTCGAACTGCCCTATAGCTGGGATGAAATGCTCTTCGATGCAGGTAAATGGCAGACTGGCTGGAATGCATTTTTTGCCTATGCAGATGGAGAAAACCGTCAAAGTTTGAATAGGCAGGTGAAGCCCTATGAAGCCGGGAAGGTCGATGATTTTGGTTACCCCGATGGACTATCTACCCAATTGGCAATCCAAAAACTTCGTGAATTGAAAGACCTGAATCAACCCTTTTTTTTAGGTCTGGGGTTATTCAAACCTCATTTGCCATTCACCGCCCCAAAAAAATACTGGGACCTTTACGAGGAAGACCGGATTCCTTTAGCCAAAAACCCCGGAAAACCTCTAAACGTCTCCGATCAAAGTTTACTTGAAAGCGGAGAGTTTAACCAATATGCGCTTGGTGAAGAAAAAGCCGGTGTAGATCACCAACTCTCAGATGCCTATGCCCGAAAAATCAAACATGCATATTATGCTGCCACCAGCTATTCAGATGCACAGATCGGTTTGGTTTTGGATGAATTAGAAAAATTAGGGCTGGACCAGAATACCATCGTCATAGTATGGGGCGATCATGGTTGGCATCTAGGGGAACAAAGAATCTGGGGTAAGCATACGCTATTTGAAAATGCACTAAACAGTGCTTTGATCTTCAAGGTGCCTGGAAGGAAGTATGCTAAAATTGAAGACGCCATTGTAGAATCTGTGGACATTTATCCAACGCTCATGGAACTACTGGCTATTGAAAGTCCTGAAGGACTAGACGGCGAGAGCTTTGTGAACATACTCCATGGGGAACAAAAACAAATAGAAGAAGTAGCCTACTCCTACTATAACAGAGGTATCTCAATACGAACTCCCCAGTATCGATTGACCAAATATTTCCGCAAAACCGAACCTGTAATAGAACTTTATAACCATCAAACTGATCCTTTGGAATCCGTCAACATCGCTGCTGAAAACCCTGAAATTGTGGCAAGACTCCTCCCCTTACTCGAAAAAGGCAATACCGGGCTGTATGATAAAAATTAAAATCTTGGTATCTTAAACTCCTAATCCAATACTATGGCAAGAGGTGCAGGTTTCAGTATATCCGCGATCAAATCGGGAAAAGACAATAGAAATCTGGGAAAGATACGTCCAAAACTAGCTGCACCAGATGGGCTTTCCCGGGATAAAAACATGGAATTGACGGATCTAAAAAGTTTAGATGAAGGCGTTCGCTTCAGAATGAGCCGGAGAAATTCATTGGTGAAAAGCGGTTACTTCTTCGTTGCTATTACCACACTTTTTATCCTTTGGATTTTATATATCCTATTTTTCTGAACCGATTAGTTTTAGCTAAGCACGTCTCTTAACTCTTCCTTTTTCTGAAACATTGCCTTCGCAAATGGGCAAAGTGGGATGACTTTGATCTCTTCAGTACGCACGTAGGCTACTAATTCTTGCAATAGCTTCATGCCTATGCCTTGGCCTTTTAGACTTTCATCTACTTCGGTGTGCTCAATGATCATTTTCTTTGGACCAGCCATTACATAGACCATTTCGGCAAATCTCCTGGCACCTTCTTCTATGAAAAAAGAACCTCTTTTCCCATCAAATTTATGCTTGATTTCAGCTTTACTCATAGTGATTAGGTTTTAGTTCTTCCTTCTACCATTTCATCATATACCTCATCTACTGGCTGCCACAGCTCGATACTGTGACCGTCCGGGTCGAGAATATGCACAAACTTCCCATATTCCGTGTCTTCGATTTCATCTAAAATAGTAACCCCTTCAGCTTTCAGCTCCTTCACCAATGCCACTAAATTCTCTACCCGATAATTGATCATAAATTCCTTTTCCGAAGGTTTGAAATATTCTGTATCATCCTTCATGGGAGACCATTGGGTGAAGCCCTTTTGCTGGGGATTCTCGGAGCTTCTCCATTCGAAAGTAGATCCATAAGCATCAGTCTGGAGCCCTAGATGCTCTTGATACCAAGCCTTGGTTTTGGAAGGATCTTTTACTTTGAAAAATACACCTCCTATTCCTGTGACACGTTTTTGCATGTGATCGCTAAGTCTTTTGCAAGATTAAGGTAAGAAAAATCACTGTTCAACGATTAGAAGCCGGAGTCAAATTAATCAATTCCACTGCACCTTTCGTAAAGAACCAGTCATCTGAACTTCACCTTTTTACTCCAAGTATTTATATGAATGTATTAGGCTAAATGACTGAATACTGATCACAGGGACTGCAAACTGAATTCTAACTCGCTTCTTCAATCTTCACCTTCACTTTCTTCACGCGCTCGTTCTTCAGTTTTGGCAAAAGCTTCTGAACCAAATTACTCTTCACTGCCACATAGGAAGCAAAGTCCATTATCGTGATCAACCCGATTTCTGCACTAGTCAATCCACCTTTCTTCGTAAGCATGCCTACGATATCTCCCTTGCTGACCTTGTCCTTCTTTCCTGCACTGACGTAGAGGCAAGTCCATTCCTGAAGTATTGGTGGCACCAACTTTTCCCCAACTTTATACTCGGCTATGAATTCATCTATGTATTCAGGTCTTGATTCATCATTTGCCAAAATCATATAAGACAAACCTTCTGCATGCATTCGGGCAGTACGACCATTTCTATGGATAAAAGCATCTTCCTTTGGAGGAAGCTGATAATGCACCACATGCTTGATCTCAGGAATGTCCAATCCTCTAGAAGCCAAATCTGTCGCTATCAAAAGATTAGTGACTTTGCTTCGAAAGCGGATGAGATTCTTCTCCCGATCTATTTGCTCCAAACCGCCATGCAGTACAGAGTGGAAATAATTGTAATCATTTAGCAAAATGCTCAATCTATCCACCGCATCCCGATGATTGCAAAAAACAATGCAGGATTCATGCTGAAACCCTGCTACCAAACGCATCAAGGTCTCCCCTTTTTCTTTGCTGGAACTGTGAACGATCTTCAGCTCAAGATTGGACTCCACCACATCTTTGAGAAAGTTAACCGTGCGGTGATCTACAAAGGGCAGAAATTCCGGCAAACGTCTCAGTACCGTCGCTGAAGTAAGTATATGCCTCTGGCTTCCGTTCAAAGCTCCAAATATCACTTTCAATTGCTCATGAAAGCCCATTTCAAGTGATTTATCAAACTCATCCAAAACCACAGTCTGTACTGTTTTGGGATCAAAAGATTCCCTTTCGATATGATCAGCTAGTCTTCCCGGAGTGCCAATAATCAGGTCTGGTGCTTCTCCAAGGCTGTTTGATTCCAATTTGGAGGAATGTCCTCCATAAACTGTACTCACTCTGAAAGGGGTTTTCATTCCTTTGAAAACCTGCTCGATCTGTATGGCCAGTTCCCGGGAAGGCACAATAATCATAGCCTGCACTTCTCTTACATTTTCTTTCAGTGAATGGAGTAGAGGAATCAAAAATGCGACAGTCTTACCTGAGCCAGTCGGCGATAAAAGTACGATATGGGGATTTTTGGCAGCTCTGGAGATAAACTCGGTTTGCATTTCGTTGAGACTATCAATCGAAAGGCTTTTGAGATACTGGGCGGTGGAATCTTGTTTTTCTGACACGCACAAAAGTACCAATTAACTCCGAGGTAAGCGTTCTATTCCTTGCTTGGCGCTAAACTTCCTTTCCTTTCACCACCAAAAACCAGTCTCCCTCCAGCTCCAAATACCCGTAATCGTAGCAATAATGGTAAATATTGCCCTTTTTGGTTTCGTAGATATGGGTAAAGTATTTGAAGAGAAAGCCATCCCTGAGTAAGCGGTCCCGGGTGGTTTTGCCCATTTCCTCACCAGTAGGAATGATTCTTTCCAGAACGTTTCGGTTCTTTTTCAGGCTGTGATTTACCCGCCGGATATAGTTGGTGGAAAAAGCATTCTGTTGATTGTTGTAGGTGTTCCTACATTGATCATCACAGAATTTCTTATCGATTCTCCCTTGGATCACTGCATTGCAGTTCAAACAGTATTTTTTCTCAATTGCCATACGCTAAAAAGTTTGAGGTAATTTAAAAAAATAGTTTCTAAAAAAATAGAAGGAAGGTGATTTCTCCCCCTCCTCCTACTACTTTTTTATGCTCAATTAAATGTATAAGTCAATCCAGCCGTGACTGTCATAAAGTGAAGCCAGTTTTTCACATAACCATCTCCCGGTCCTGGCTCGTTTTCCGAAGTGCCGACTGCCCCTCCGCCCAGGTACCGTAGGTTCAAAAATGCATTTACATCCTTAGTTACTTTGAGGCCTGATCTAATACTCGCATCCAATATTGCTCCTTTGACCTCATTATCACTGCCATTCAAGTAGCTGATCGGGGCATAAATACCATCAGCCTCCAATTCCAAATAGACCAAATCAGACAAATCATACCTACTTCGTACTTTCAAAGCTGGCACAACTCCCACGTCCCGATTGGTGCGGAATCGCTCACCATCTGTGGATTCGAATGTAATCGTAGCATTTCTCAGCTGAATGCTACCTCCCACTCCCAATGCAAATCTAGGCTTGTTTGGAAGTAGCTCGCGCAAATAACTAATTCTATAAAACGGGAAATTGTAAAGCAAATCCACCGAAGTATTTGCCGGAAAAACCAAATCATCCACCACGATATCCTCATTCAGCAGAACCTGGGTCTGTATCGTCAAGGGTTGATAAAGCAAAATAAACGTGTTTCGCTCCTTGATATCCAATTCCAGCGAAACACGACCTACCGGAAAAAGCACATTTTGCCCTCCATCCTCTTTGTAATCAAAATAAGTCCCGTTTTCTCCAAACTGTACTTTATGGCCCAATACAGACAGAAAACCTAATTCGGCCACTGCCCGGAATTCAAAATCTTTTGTTTCTTTTTCATCAATAGAATCAGAATCCTGCGCATTAGCCGAAAGACAAATCGCTAAGTAAAAAAGGGGGAGTATAATCTTCAGAAATTTCATGTTAATAGTTGGTTAGTGGTTTACTCTTACCTCTATTAACTATAAACTAAGAAGATTGTTATGTTTATTTCAAAAACTGTATGGCTTTCAGGTTAAATGTATTCCAGATCGTAATCGGCTCCTCAGTCACATAAACCAGGTACAGATCTCCGTAATAATCCGAACTCGGAACAGCAAATGGAACTTCAAACCACCCCACTTGAGGACCTGAGGAAGGCCTCGAGTCCTTGGTCAGGATATCGGATTCTGCTAGAAGCTCCCCATCAGGTGAACCAGCCCTGACCTGGACTTTGCCCACAGTATTTCCAGGCATAATAGAAAGCGTAATTTGATTGATCTCGCTCAAATCTACAGCGCTAAACAACAGCCAAGAACCTGACTCAGTAAACTGTACATAATACTCATCTTCAGGATTTGCGCGAGCCGCTCCTTGCAAACCATCAGCGCTGTACGCAGCAACAATGGTATTCCTCAACTTCAACTGCTCCGTAGTCTTGATCGCAGGTATTCCATTTGCTCCCTGATCCGTGTATGAGGCCTGGATCAAATAAAAGCCTTCGGGATCTTCCGTGTTTTCAATCTCATAAGTACCAGAAGCTGGCAGTCCTGAAACTGCGTTTGGATTGGCAATACCTAAAATGAAATCAACCATTTGAGCCACTTTGTTCTCATCCAAATGCGTATGCCCAGGCATAATCTGCTCACCCCAAACTCCAGCACCACCATTTCTTACTTTATCGATCAGATAGGTTTTTGCGTTTGGATCGTTTTTGTATTTCTCAGAAACTGAAGTATAATCAGGTCCCACAGATTCATTGCTGATGCCATGACAGGCTTTGCAACCCGCCTCATTGATGTAAGTTTCCCCTATGCTCAAGACTTCCTCCTGATGCCCCATTTCAATAATATCGTATCCACCTTCCAAGTAGTCGATTGTCAGATCAATCTGAGATGGGGCTATCTCCCCATCTTCCTTATCGGTAGCTGACACTTGATAATTGATCGCTTCCTGTCCGAAATAGAAACTCCGATTTCCTTCCCAGTCTATGGAAACTTCAGGCGCCTCATTTCCCACTTTCACTTCCAAAAATGATTGTGCGGACTCCCCAGATTGATCAGTAGCAGTAAGTGTCACCTTATAAATCCCTGGAGCTTCAAAACTGTGAGAAGGGTTTGGCTCGGAGGATGTGGGGCCATTTTTACCAAAACTCCAATGAAAACTCACTTCATCCCCCTCATCCGGATCCGCTGTCCCTTCTGATGAAAAAGCGACCCTTAAAGGTGCTGCACCTTGGGTTTGATCAGCTGAGATCTTAACCGTTGGCTTTCTGTTTCCTTCGGAAAAAACTATTCTATACAAACCTGAATCATCATTGTTAGCTCTCCAAAAAGTACCATATTCCAACACATACAAGGAACCGTCTTTGGCAAACTGCATGTCCATCGGCTTCTCAAAGTGAGTTTCCGGCATAAAGCGCTCCATGGTATCGTATTCGAAATTCTCCGTCAGGCTGACCGTGAAAATCCAGTTTCTCATCCAGTCGTAGATAAACAATTTCTCATTATAATACCCTGGAAACCGAACTTCCGAAGCTTCATAATCTTCGCGATAATACACTTGGCCAGCCATGGCATTTCTTCCTCCCTGGCCAACCATTGGAAAATCCTCAGATTCGGCATAGGGATAGTAAATCAAAGCTGGCTTTGCCTCTGGCAAAATCTCCATCCCTGTATTATTGGGAGAAGTGTTTTTGGGAGCTTTCGGATCAAACTGATACAAGCTTTCTCCAGTAGCAAAATCATACTTCCAATACGCAGCATTATTTCCTACAAAATAGGGCCAGCCGTAATATCCAGGTTCAGTTGCGACATTGATTTCATCGTAGCCTCTAGGTCCACGGCCTTCTTTGTCTTCTGATCCGTCAGGACCCACTTCACCCCAAAACAAATTGCCATTACGACTGTCGATAGAAAATCTAAATGGGTTTCTATTGCCTTTGACATAGATTTCAGGACGGGTTTTGGGTGTTCCTTCGGGAAATAGATTTCCTTCAGGAATGGAGTAACCGCCTTCTGGATTGGGTTTGATCCGAAGAATCGCACCCCGTAAATCATTGGTGTTTCCAGAACTTCGCTGCGCATCTACATTTTTGGGTTGATCGGGACGCTCATCGATAGGATTGAAATTACTGGACTCAAAAGGGGTAGAATCATCACCAATGCCCAGATAAAGGTTTCCCTCAGAATCAAACTCCAAGCCACCTCCAGAATGACAGCAACCTCTAAAAATATCCACATCGAGGATTTTTACCTCAGAGGCCAAATCCAACTTATTGTCCACAAAATCAAATCTGGAAACTCTATTCAAAGCAGCTTCATTTGCAGGAGCATAATAGAGATACAACCAATTATTCTTCCCAAAATCGGGATCCTTTGCCATTCCCATCAAGCCGTCCTCCCGCTCTGGAAAGACCTCCAACTCGCCAACTACACTTGTTTCTCCTGTCTCTGCTTGATAAAGTTTAAGTAAGCCATGACGCTCGATAATCAATACATCTCCATTCTCCAACACCTCAATCTCCATGGGTTCATTGAAATTCCCGGCTAAAGGAATCTTAGTGAATCTGGATTCATCTGGTTTTACGGTTGCAAATGGATCTTCTACTTTTGGAGTACAACTCAACACACTACTTACACAACATACTGCAAACAGAAGCAGGAAATTTCTCATACAATTGGCTTAGATTCTTTTCTGACCTTGAAGGTAAAGAAATCTATAAATCTGCGGTCAGGGATATGATTAAAGGTCGAGAAAATGGTTTGACTGTATAACTCGCCGAACCTAGAATATGTTATCGGCCGCAAATCTCCTTATACGGACAATATTCGCATTTCTTCAGATCATCTGTTTGGCTAAAAGGTATATCAGGATTGTAGATATCTTCCAAGAGCTCCCGAAGACCCTTGCTATATCCCTCTTCAAATTGTCTGTAATCCTGCACTTCTACACCAGGTTTTTTTCCTAGTTTTTGCTGTAAATATGGGTTGAAGTCAGCTTCAAACATCTCCCGGAGATTGAATATCGCAGGCTTCAGCGGCAAGGTGTTTTCCGGATTGGTAGCTTGATAGATCAATCCATAAAACATCGTCTGCATTGCCGCCTTATTGCGTGACTTATTTTCTCTATCGAAAAGTGAGGGAATATCCGGAAAAGCCTTGTTATCTTGTCCTGACTTATAATCAATCAGGCGAACCGAGCTATTATGCTCATCCACCCGGTCTATGATTCCTTTCAAGCTGACACTTTGCGCTCCCTTAGCAGTACTGATCTCCATGCTGGCTTTGTACTTTTTCTCCTTTTCGAGAGAAATCAATTTAAAAGGAGCCGAAGCTTCATCGATCTTCAAAATCTGCTTCAAATACTTCTGAAGTACGTCTCTGGCAATCGCCATTTGTCCATTCAGTTTGGTATCTGCTTCGCCTTCTAAATGATAAAATTGCCGAATGGCTTTTTCAATCGCTGGAAACACCCAGGATTTACTCAACTCCTCGAAATCCTCTTTTTCCAGCAAACTCCTCCCTTTGCGCTTTGCAAAATCCTGATACAAAATCTCCATACTCAGGTGGGCCAAATTCCCAAAAACAGCGGCATCTATCTCCTCGCTTACTTCCTGTTTTTCCTGAATATTGGCCAGATACTGCAGGTAAAACTTCAGTCTGCAATCCAAAAACACACTCAAAGCAGAAGGTGAAAAGGAGGTTTGTGAAAAACCATTTTCATCCACCAGGTACTTATCCAGCAACTCTAAAACTTCAGCTGTTTTAACAATGTTGATCTCTTCGGGCGATTTTTGGTCTATAGGGATGAAAAGCACCTCTTCCTGCAATTCTCGACCTAGCTCCACCGCCATCTGCTGAATATATCGGCTCTTTTCCCCGGCTTTTCCTTGGTCTGAAGCAGTCGTATAAATCATATGAACTTCCTCTGCACTATGCAAAAGTCGGTAAAAAGTATAGGCATAAATCGAGTCATTTTGCTCCTGCACAGGCAGATTAAAAGCTTTCCGGATATTAAAAGGAATCATGGAATTCAACCCTGCGGAAGGCGGAAAACTATCCTCATTCATATTGCAGATGATCACTCTCTTAAAGTCCAGGTTTCTAGACTCTAGCACACCCATGACCTGCAATCCCTGTAAAGGTTCGCCCTCAAAAGGCAACTTCACCTCTCTAAAAATCTGACGAAACAAACGGATGAAAAACTCCCTGTTGATGCTCAAAATATCCTGACCTGCAAAAATCTCCTTCAAACGGGTCAATTGCTTGAAACATTGGTACAAGTAAGAACGCTGCATGGGCTCGGTTTGCAGTCGCCCCGCTAATGCCTCCATCACCCCTCCCAAATAGCTGAAAAGGGAATCATTCTGTAGCTTTTGAAAAATAAGCTGGTACAAATCACCTCCCTGATGAAGCTTTTCAGCAGAGACATGAATCTGGTTCAAAAGCTGCATATCCTCAAGTATTTTCTCAGCAAAGTGAGGGTTCACACTTTTCAGGTAAGTTGAACTCAAGAGATTTTTGACGGCAGTATGATAAAACAAGACTTTCCCATCTTCTTCTTTGATGAATCGCTGCATTTCCAGCACAGCCTCCAAAAAGGAATAAACTGGAGCATTTTTCACCGGATAGCCCATGGTCACGTTCACCTTATCCACTTGCTCAGGCAAGGTGTGTAGCACAGGAAAGAGCATCTGCTCATCGGGCAAAATCACGACAGTTTCCTCCCAAGCTTCGCCTTTAGGAATTTTCTCCAAAATGGCCCCTACCAAATTCGCCTGGTTGGTCTTCAAAGGAGTAGCATAGGTCTTGATGCTTGCCTTTCTGTCTTCAATTTGCGTAGGAATCTCTTCTGGGAAAGTTGGTCCGAAAACTTTGTCTTTTTGGTAATCCCTGAAGAACAGCCCTGCTTCCTGCACTTTATCATCCAAATAATATGCATCTACATCCCAGTAGATTTTTGCTTCAAACTCAGTGATGTAATGCTTGATCAGCGCTTCTTCAGTACCGGTAAAGGCATTGAAACCTATAAAATGAACCTGTTTTTCAGGCTTTGGAGCGTCTCCGATAGATTCGATCACTTTTCTGTAAAGCATCCCTGAATAAGCCAAGCCCGACACCGCAAGCGAAGCCTGAAAACTAGTATAGAGCGGACTGAGCAATTTCCAGAATTTCAGAAACTTCTCCTGATGACCTCTGTCCTGACGCTCAAAAGATGACCAGAATTGCTTAATCAACTCTACTTGACTTTCATTCAAGAAACTTAAATCAGATTCCAATTCCTTGATTTCAGAGAGATGGTGGTACAGCTTACTGGCATCAGCCATGAACTGATCTACATCATTGAAATCCTTTAGGATCATCTCACCCCAGAAATAGAAGCGATCGAAAGTTTCCGCCTCTGGGTTGAGATCCTGATACACACGGTACAATTCAAAAATCAAGGTCAGGTCATCCGCAGGGCGATTTCCGGCCAATTCATAGAAAATGTCCTCTATAGTTTTCACCTCCGGCATCCAAGTAGGTTCGCTGATCAGATTTCCCAGATGTTGGGTAAAAAACAGCCCCGCTCGTCTATTGGGCAAAACTATGGTTTGTTTCTGCAGATCAACTCCAGTTTCGAGGATCTCCTTTGCTGTATTTCTTAAAAAACTATGCATATACTTCCTCGATTACTCCGGTTTCTAAATAACATAAATAGCCCTTTGCTGGCTTTTGAGAAAGTTTTGAAACCAATTCCATATATTCTCTTACCTGATTTGCGTAGCGACTTTGAGCCTCGCCGGTTTTAAAATCCACAATCACCGCCTCAGTTTCATTAAGTATAATCCGGTCTGGCCTTTTCTGCTTACCTCCAGGAAGAAGTATTCCCTGCTCGGCCAGCAAGACTCCCTCAGCACCAAACCATGACGCAAATAGCGAATCCTTGAATAGCTGATCCAATTGCTTTTCTACAAGTTGCTTTTCCTCTTCATGGAGCCGTCCTTCAAAATAAAATGACTGTAGATTCTGAAGTGCAGAAGCTTTGTCCACTGACAATTCCAAAATCTCATGGACAATCAAACCAAACTTTTGTTTTTTCCGCTGCTCCATTCCTTCCGGTGAAAAATCCACCGCGTATTTTTTCAAGGTTAGCAATTGAGACCAGTTTTTATAAGCCCAACGAAGTTCAGGTGATTGTCTTGGTTCGAGTATTCTCACCTGTTTATCAGGCCATTCACCATATTCAAATATTTTTGACTCAGGGTCATAATAGGAAGCTAAGCTCAACTCTTCTTCCGAATGTGAAGACGATTGGATCAGTAGCTGCAGCTGCACCTCAATGTAGTTTTGCGAACCTATCTTCTCCTTATAAGGAATATAGCCTATAAACACATCTTCTGCCCGGGTGAGTGAGACATATAGCAAGTTCAGACTGTCCAGATAAGCCATAGTAGCTTCTTCTGCATAAGTTTCTCTAAAATCCGAATCAGCCAAATTTTTACTTAAACTCAGTGGAATAACTGCCTGAACGCCCTTTTCCTTGTCTTCAAAGGGTGACCAAACCACATTATCCTTCCTTAAATCAAAAATATCCCATTTCAGAAAAGGCATGACCACCACCTTAAACTGCAGGCCTTTGGACTTATGAATAGTCAGAATTCTCATGGCATTATGCCCTTCAGGAATTTTCACTGTTCGCTTGGCTTTATTGGCTTCCCACCAATCCAAAAAACTACTCAGGTCCGCTCGATTATTTGCCGTAAAGTCGTAAACAGCCTCTTTAAAACCCGAGATATAAGCTTTCTCTAGCCCCAATTCCATTAAGCCTAGCACCTTGATCAACTCCTCCAATGCCTCCATCAGCGGAAGCTGAAGCATCAGCATCTCTCTTTCCTGAAAATTCAAAACCTGCTGTTGCAAGTAGTCCGGTATCTGATCTAGCGCAAACAATTCATGGTCAACAGGTGCTTCCTTCAAAACTGCCAAATAATACCACATGGTTTTGAACTGCACCTTATCCGCAGGATTGTGCAAATAATTGAATCCTGAGATGAGTGCTTTTACTGAGGCCGCTTTATCCAAAAACATGGATTCATCAGAAAGTACATCGAAGCGATATTCAGAGCCTGGATGCTCCGCAGCATAAGCCATCAGACGATCCGCGATAGCCTCACCATGCGCTTTATTTCTAACCAGAAAAGCTATATCCTGCAGGTGATACCCGTGATCCTGAAGTTCCATAACCAAACCTGGTAATTTCTCCAGTACCATCTCGTCAAATTTACACCCATCTTCAGCCTCCTTCGGATCGATGAATTCCAGTTTCACTTTTCCTTTGAATTCGGATTTAGCTTTTCTGGGGGAAATTTTCTGGAAGCAATCGGAGTAAGCCTGCGATAGTATTTGCGGGTTTTCAACTCCATAGCTTGAGGTTAAAACGCTCTCCATAGCCTTTGGCAAAGCTTTAAACACCGCATTGTTGAAATTGATGATATTCGGAAGGCTACGGAAATTGGTATCTAAATTCTCCAGTTGAATGCTTTCCTCACCGATTTCATCTTCCACTTGAGAAAGTAACAGTTTCATCTCTCCACCTCTCCAGCGATAGATGGATTGCTTCACATCCCCTACCAGCAAATTGGTCTGACCGTTTCCAAGTGAGTTTTCCAGCAGTGGCTTGAAACTGTCCCACTGAAATCCTGAGGTATCTTGAAACTCATCAATCAGGTAATTTTTATATTGATTCCCGACTTTCTCATAGATAAATGGCGTGTCATTTCCTTTGGTGATTTCCTTGAGAAATTCATTCGCATCCGAGATCAACAAGATGTTTTCCTCGTCTTTGATCAGCGTGAGCTCATCGAGGAGATTTCTAAAAACACCATAGACATAACTGTTTTTTGCGATGGCCTGCAGCGTATTCCATTTAGGTGTCAAAGCCAGAATCTGGTGAAGAACCTGGTTCAGACCTTGATCATAGGCCGATAAAATTGCATCGATTTGCTTGCTTGACTTTGTATGCCAACTTTCAGGATTATCTATTTTAGCTAATGTCGCGGGTGTTAGCTCCGGAAAGGGATTGCTTGGATCTCCTAGCTTGTCTAGTATTTTAATAAACCCTCTATTAAAATCAGACCATTCTAATCCATTCTTAATTCGAATGTCATTCGCTTCTTGTTTTAGCGCATTCGAAAGTCCTATAATTTCATTCTTTCGCTCTCTTACAAAAGACTGTAGCAAAGTGATATTTTCCTTATCCTTCAGAAACTCCTTGATTTCAGGAGAATACTTTTTGAAATCTTCCTGAAAAATCTGTTTTCCAAGACTGCGGATATTTCTACGGATATCCCATGATTTTCCATTTTGAATTTGCTCATAGGCGTAATCCACTAGCCAGTTGTGCAGAAATTCATCCTCCATCACCAGCATGACCACACGATCCACTACCCGCTCCAGCACTGCATCCTGATCCAATTCCACATCAAATTTGGCATTCAGATCAATTTCCCTGGCAAAGGCCCGAACCACTTTCTGAAAAAAACTATCTATAGTACTGACCGAAAACCTACCGTAATCATGGAGAATTGCCGTTAGCGTTTGCTGCGCCAAAACCTTCAGAGTAGCCACATCCACCTGCAGAGATTTAATCAATTCGGAATCCATTTTTTCATCAGGGTTCACTTGATTCCGAAGTCTTTTGAGCTCACCGATAATCCGCTCCTTCATCTCCTGGGTGGCCTTATTGGTAAAAGTCACGGCCAAGATCTGCTTGAAAGCATGGGGACTTTGCAGGGCAAGTTTGAGGTATTCCAGTGTCAGGGTATAGGTTTTCCCAGAGCCTGCGGAGGATTTGTAAATGATGAAAGGTTTCTGTTCCATAGAGAAAAAGTAAGGCAACTAAGATAAGGAAGGGCAAAGTAAATAGCCGGGTAAAAAATCAATTTTGACGTAAAATGTCAGAATAATTCAAGCTCTTAAGTTTTCAGCACTGTATTGCATTTCCCTTTGATTTTTCGATATTTTGATGCTCAAACCCAAAACCTATGTATAAATCAACCACTCTAGCAGCCCTACTCTGGATCTGCATTTCTCTGAATTCAATTGCCAATGATGGCTACAAACTTTGGCTGGACTATCAGCCCATTGAAGAATCTCAGTTAAAATCCGAAGTGGGATCACTACTTGACGGAGTCTATTTCTTTGGAGAAAACCCTACGTTCGAAGCTATCAAAAACGAGCTGGATCTTGCCTCCAAAAGTATGCTGGGCAAAGCTCCGATTTACTCGAAAGAGCGACTTCAAAACACCAAACTCTGGATAGGTACCAGAGACCAACTTTCTCAAGTGCTTTCCCTGGATCAGCAAGCTGAAATCAAAGCCTTAGGTGAAGATGGATACTGGAGAGGAACGGTGGAACTAGATGGAAAATCATTCTATGCCATCGTAGGAAATCAACCTGTCGGAACACTTTACGGAGTGTATAATTGGCTTAATTCTATTCAAAGTAACACTTTCGATAAGTCCACAGAATTAGTTGATGCTCCGAAAATTAAACTCCGAATGTTAAACCATTGGGACAATCTGGACAGAACGGTGGAAAGAGGCTACGCTGGCTTCTCCATTTGGGATTGGCACAGACTTCCCGGATACATAGATCCGCGATACATCGACTATGCACGTGCCAATGCCTCCATTGGAATCAATGCTGTTTCACTGACCAATGTGAATGCAAATGCATTGATTATGACTACTGATTTTATGAAGAAAGCCAAGGCCTTGGCAGACGTTTTCAGACCTTATGGAATCAAGGTTTTTCTCACTGCTAGGTTCTCCGCTCCCATACAATTGGAAGGCTTGAAAACCGCGGATCCTCTAGACCCGGAAGTGATCGCTTTTTGGAAAAAGAAAGCGGATGAGATCTACTCTTTCATCCCTGATTTTGGAGGATTTCTCGTCAAAGCCAATTCCGAAGGACAGCCGGGGCCTCACGAATATGGAAGAAATCATGCCGAAGGGGCAAACATGCTTGCGGATGCTCTAGCTCCTCACGGAGGAGTTTTGATTTGGCGGGCTTTCGTCTATTCACACGAAGATGAAGTGGATCGACACATGCAGGCGAATAATGAATTTGAACCGCTGGACGGAAAGTTCAAAGACAATGTGATCATACAGATCAAAAACGGAGCGATAGACTTTCAGCCACGCGAACCTTTTCACCCGCTTTATGGTGCCATCAACGAAACAAACGTGGGCATGGAATTTCAGATCACCCAGGAATACTTGGGGCAGGCAACCAACCTTGTTTACCTCGCTCCGATGTGGGAGGAAGTTTTGAAAAGCAAAACCTACAAGCCAAGTGCGAACTCAACTGTAGGAAGCATTTTGGAAGGAAAGGAAACGGGTCAGAAAATGACTTTGATCGCAGGAGTTTCCAATATCGGTACAGACCGCAACTGGACCGGTCATCTCTTCGCCCAGTCCAATTGGTTTGCCTTTGGAAAAATGGCTTGGAATCCAGAGGTAACTTCAGAGGAAATCGCCGAAGAATGGACAAAACTGACTTTCGGTCAAGACTCGGAAGTCGTGTCCAAAGTCGGTGAAATCCTACTAGAATCCCATGAAACAGCAGTTGACTATATGACTCCGCTAGGCCTGCACCACATCATGGGCAGAAGCCATCATTACGGTCCGGGACCATGGGTGATGGGAGGTAGAGCGGATTGGACTGCTCCCTATTACCATCAGGCAGACAGTCTAGGAATAGGATTTGACCGTACAGCCGATGGCAGCGGAGCACTGACTCAATATGCCCCAGAGATAGTGGAAAAATGGTCCGATCCCAATCAGATTCCTGAGAAATTCCTGCTTTGGTTTCACCATTTGCCATGGGATTACCAGCTAAAAGATGGAAATACCCTTTGGGAGGGAATTGCTTATCACTACGATAGAGGCGTGAAAGAAGTAAGGCAGATGCAGCAAACCTGGGCTTCTCTTGAATCCAAAATCGACCCGGAGGAATTCGACCACGTCAGACAGCTTTTGGAAATACAGGAAGAAGAGGCAGAATGGTGGAGAAATTCATGTTTACTCTATTTTCAGACCTTCTCCAAGCGTCCTTTCCCTGCTGATATCGAGCAACCGGAAGGAGATTTGGAATATTATAAAAGCCTGCGGTTTCCGAATGCACCGGGGATTTAGAATTTGAGATTTGAAATCACTTCAAAATTCATCATTCAACGTTCTTCATTCATAATTCAAAAATGTCGAATGGTGAATGATGAATTTCGAATAATGAAGTGAAATTAGCACTTAAGACTAACTTATGGAACCTTACACCATCCCTGCAGCCACACGAATTGGCCATATTCATCTCAAAGTTTCAGACTTGCAACGCTCCTTGGATTTCTATCAGGGCTTGCTGGGCTTTGAATTAGTGACCATGTATGGAAAAGACGCCGCATTTATTTCCGCAGGAGGATATCACCATCACATCGGCCTGAATACCTGGCAGAGCAAAGGAGGAAAACCAGCGCCGAAAAATCACGCTGGGCTATTTCATACGGCGATACTGCTTCCAACTAGGCGTGATTTGGCTGTTTTGCTGCAGCGATTGATTGATGCTAAGTATCCGCTTACCGGAGCTGCGGATCATGGGGTTTCAGAGGCGATTTACCTGGATGACCCGGATGAAAACGGCGTAGAGCTATATTGGGACAGGCCACGCGAAGATTGGCCAAAGAATCCTGATGGAAGCATCCATATGTACACTAGGCAATTGGACATTAACGGGCTTTTGGCAGAGATTTAAGTTCTTTCCTTGATCCAATTCACGATCAAGTCCATCACCTCTTCCCGATCTAGGTCATTGATCAGCTCATGATATCCGCCTGGGAAAATCTTGAGGGTTTTATCACTTGCTTTAGCCTTTTTGAAGAGCAATTCTGAACCTTTTGGATTAGTCAATCCATCATCAGAACCATGAATCAAAAGTAAAGGAGTTTCAAAATAACTACCCAAATTCTGTACGAAGCGCATGACCTGCAATACCTCGTATCCAGTCCTGGCAGGAATTGCTTCCGTATAAACCAGTGGATCATTCAAATATTTTTCTACTTCCTCGGGAATCCTTGAAACTTTGTTCGCATCCAATTTTAAAGCTTTCAGCTTTGGCAAATACTTGCTGATGACACTGGAAAGTGCAATCAGGATTTGGGACGTTCCTTCTGCTTCTTTAATAGCCGGCGAACTCAAAACCACTCCATCTGCTTTGGGCTGATATTTTAGCACATAAGCTGCAACCAACCCTCCCCCCATGCTGTGTCCATACAAGAAAGCCGGTACATCTGGCACATAGCTTTTTACCTTCTCAAATAAAGCATCAATGTCTTTTAGGTAATCCTCGTAGGATTTAAAGTAAGCCGTTGGTTTTCCTTTCACTGATTTCCCATGCCCCCTTCCATCAAATGTGAAAACGGAAACGCCGATCTCAGTCAGCTTTTCTACCAAATGAGCATACCTCGAACTATGCTCGCCAAGACCATGAACTAGCAAAAGGCTCGCCTTGGGTGATTCAGGCATCCAGGCTTGGAGGTACAATTCTATGCCATCATGCGTTTTATAGCTGGTTTCTAGGTGTTTCATTTTGAAAGTGTTGGGTATAAAAACATAAGATGCACGGAAAAAAAGAATCTACAAAAACTGCTTTAGACTAAAGTATCCAAATGCACTGTGAACTTTTGGAAAACTTAACTAAGGATTAACCTCATTGGCAGCTGATTTTCTTAAATTAGGAGTAAAAATAAAGGGTAGAAATCTACCTACTTTTCAAACATATAAATCATACAATCATGAAAAAGATATTATTTCTAACCGGAGATTTTGCAGAAGATTACGAAACCATGGTTCCCGTGCAAATGCTGGAAATGGTAGGCTATGAAGTTCATTCGGTTTGTCCAGGTAAGAAAAAAGGGGAAACGATTAAAACTGCCATCCATGATTTTGAAGGAGATCTGACCTACACCGAAAAGCCAGGCCATAATTTTATGCTCAGCTATTCCTTCGATCAAGTCGATGTGGATGATTACCTAGGACTGGCCATCGCTGGGGGGCGAGCACCGGAGTACCTTAGATTAAATCAAAAACTATTGGAGATCGTGAAGTACTTCTTTGACACCAACAAGCCTGTGGCGGCAGTTTGTCATGGCATTCAGATTCTTACTGCTGCTGACGTGGTAAAAGGAAGAAAGCTAACCGCATATCCGGCTGTGGGCCCGGAAGTGACTATCGCAGGCGGTGAATATCAGGACATCCCAGCTACAGATGCCTATGTGGATGGCAATCTGGTAACTTCCCCAGCTTGGCCTGGTCATCCAGCTTGGATTCGGGAGTTTTTGAAAGTATTGGGAGCGAAAATTGAGATATGATAAAGTGTTTGGTGTCGGATGTCGGATACCGGATGCGAATTTCTTCGAGGATCCATATCTTGTATAAATAATGCATTCAACTATTTGATCAAAAATGGGATGAGTACTTTAACTAATTTCAAATCTAATCAAGCTTGTGATCTTTCATTTTCAAATAACAAAATGAAAATTATCATGGAAGATGGTCGGGAGATCAGTATTCCATTGGAATGGTTTCCATCCTTGAGAAATGCCACCGAAATAGAACTAAATAACTGGAGATTTATAGGTGATGGAGAAGGGATTCACTAGGAAGATCTAGACGAGGATTTATTAGTGAGTGAATTGATTTCCTAGTATCAAATGCCCATAGAAAAGCCAAGAACCAAGACTTTCACAAATCTTGATTCTTGGCTCTTAGTACTTGATACTAATGTCTTGCTACTAAAGTCTCATCAAGGTATCCACTTATTTTTCCCGAAATCCGGCTTTCGCTTCTCCAAAAAGGCATTTCTCCCTTCTATAGCCTCTTCAGTACCATAAGCTAAACGAGTAGCTTCACCGGCAAAAACCTGCTGACCTACCATACCATCATCAGTCAGGTTCATCGCAAATTTCAGCATCTTGATAGAAGTCGGCGACTTAGCCAATATCTCCTGAGCCCACTCATAAGCCGTTGACTCAAGTTCAGCATGCGGAATCACAGCATTCACCATTCCCATTTCGTAAGCTTCCTGAGCAGAATAGTTTCTACCTAAAAAGAAGATTTCACGGGCTTTCTTTTGCCCCACCATCTTTGCCAAATACGCAGAACCATATCCTCCATCGAAGCTGGTCACATCTGCGTCTGTCTGTTTGAAAATCGCATGCTCCTTACTCGCCAAAGTCAGATCGCAGACCACATGCAAGCTATGTCCTCCTCCTACTGCCCAGCCAGGAACCACGGCTATCACGACTTTTGGCATAAAACGGATCAAACGCTGCACTTCCAAAATATTCAGTCGGTGGTAGCCATCCTCTCCCACGTAACCTTGATTTCCTCTGGCTTTCTGATCTCCGCCCGAGCAAAACGCCCAGCCTCCGTCTTTTGCCGAAGGCCCTTCCCCACTCAATAAAACAACCCCGATGGAAGTGTCTTCCTGCGCATCGTAGAAAGCATCATAGAGTTCAGCAGTAGTTTTTGGGCGGAAGGCATTCCTGACTTCAGGCCTGTTAAAGGCGATTCTTGCCACTCCATCGCATTTTTTATAGGTGATATCTTCGTATTCTTTTGCAGTGATCCAGTTCATATCTTTCGATTTGGGTAAAAATCTAATTCTTTTGCAAGATAACAGCCTTCCCTGAATTTTGAAGGAGGATGGTTATCTTCGATAAAGGATTTCAAAAAGCTATCAGCAATGTTTCAACTTACTTTCGGCAATCACATATTCCAGACTAAGGAAGACTTTGAGTTAGACACAGCTGCTTTTCCTGACTTTGCTAAAGCTGCCATTCAATTTTGTAGGGATTGGCTTTCGGGCAAAAAGACCTTTGAACAGCAAACTTCGGGATCAACTGGAACACCACAAAGGATTGAGATCAGCCGGGATCAGATGATCGCCAGCGCAAAGGCTACACAAGGTTTTTTCAAGACTGACAAAACTACCAGTCTGCTTTGCTGCCTTGATCCGAATTACATTGCTGGCAAAATGATGCTGGTGCGGGCTATGGTCTGGAATGCCAAAACTGAGTTAATTGAACCAAAGTCAAACCCGCTATTGGAGTTAGTTGAGATTCCCGATTTCTTAGCGATGGTTCCGCTTCAGGCTGAAGCTTGTATTCAGGTTAAACCTTCCCTTGAGAAGTTGAAGAAAATCAACCATCTCATTATTGGTGGAGCGCCGATTAGTTCAGGCTTGATAGAAAAGCTAATCACAAACAAAATTCAGGCTTTTCAAACCTATGGGATGACAGAGACGGTTTCGCACCTCGCCTTGGCAAAAATTGAAGCTGGAGAATTGATCTATCGGATACTGCCGGGAGTAGAAATTGGTACGGATGAGCGAAATGCGCTTTGGGTAAAATCGGCAGCCAGTAACAATGAATTGGTTCAAACCAACGATGCAGTGGACATAATCGATCAGCACTCCTTTCAATGGCTGGGAAGAGTTGATTTTGTGATCAATTCCGGCGGAGTCAAGCTTCATCCGGAGCTATTGGAAGCAAAGGCAGAGCCGGTTATTCATCGCTTTTATCCGAATTCAGCTTTTTTCTTTTTCGGCCAAGGTGATGAAACTCTTGGAGAAAAGCTATGCCTAGTGATCGAGACAAAAAATGGATCAGAGAACAGCTTTAAAGTTCTAGAAGCGTTGAAAAAAGCGATGGGCAAGTACGAATCACCTAAAAACATTTTTACACTTGAGGAGTTTACTAGAACGGCATCAGGCAAAGTCAATCGCCCGAAAACCATAACCAAATTATAAAAACTGGAACTTTCAGAGGACCATTTTACACATTGAATAATCTATTCAAGCTGTTCTAATTGAATAACTAAAACCAATCTAAAAGATATGAAACTTGCATTTCTGAGCGTATTGCTTTTCCTCAATATACCTACTCTCCCCAAAACAGGATCCATAGAAATCAACATCCAAGATCTCAGTTCGGACAAGGGGATCATACAGGTGCTGGTCTTTGATCAGGAAAAAGGTTGGCCGGAGTCTGTAGATGATGCCTGGATGGCTCTTGGAATTCCCATTAAAAACGGTGTAGCAAAAAAGACCATCCCAGATGTACCTGAGGGGAACTATGCCATAACAGTCTTTCATGATGAAGATGAGGACGGCTTGATCCGAAAAAACAAGGTCGGTTACCCGCTGGATGATTTTGGATTTTCCAATAATCCCAGTTTACTTTTTGGTGTTCCCTCTTTTACAAAATGCAGTGAAAAAGTCGAATCAGGATCCACTACTCAGTTTGAAATTGAATTGCGCTGAAGTATTTTGAGGTAAAAGGCCTACTTTTGCAGCAATGAAAAAAAGTAAAGAACACAGCCAAGGAATCATCATTGAATTTGATTCAGGAGTTATCCCTCCGCCTTTTAGTCATTATTACAGACTTGCTTTGGATTGGAGAGAGCGAACGCTAGCGGCAGATTTTGAAATTCATTACACCAATAGGGAGGACTTGACAGAGGAAGAAATTCTGGATGAGGGCTTCACCACTGAAGATGATTTCTCCTTCAAAGGGGAGCTGGATTATGTTTGGAAAAAAGTACTTTCTCAGGAGTTTGAGAAAATAAAATGGAGCGGAAGACCTCCGGAAGAAGGAGGTCTAAGTATCTCAGCTCTTATTGATGGCAAAGCTGGCACAGCGAAATCCCCAGAAAATCAAGAAGCCTGGCAAATGCTAGCTCAGGATGTCATCCAAGCGATTTTTGAAACTGCAAAAAAGGAAGCTCCACTTACTGTAAACTACAGACTAGTGGACAATGACAAGATCCAAGACTGTGCGATCACCATGAAGTTTTCCTCCAGGCAAGCGATTTTTCAGTCCAAAGATGAAAGCAAGGAAATCAATTGGGAGTATGCGGTACAATTACTTAAAATGGTATTTACTCCTGATTACAATTACGAACTGGCAAAGGAAAACCCAAGCAATAAACGAGGCTCCTACATCGAATGTGGAGACGGGTACTGGCATGAGCTAGGCAAAGGTGTGGTCAACATTGACACTTCATTTGATGCTGTTGACAAGATAAAATCTGGATTTGAAAATCTATTGAGCTAATTAATTAGACTACAATATTGCAATTAAGAACCTGATTCTTTTAACTTTATCTAATTAGAATCAGGTTTTTTTATGTCGAACAATAAAATTTTTGTTAGTTACAGAAGACAGGATGCTTCAGGCGAGGCAGGGCGTCTTGTAGACCATCTCCAGGAGATTTTTGGGGATGAAAGTGTTTTCTTGGATGTAGAAGCTATAGAGGCCGGGCTGGATTTTGAGCAAGCCATAGATCAGGCACTTAACTCATGTAAGGTACTTCTGGCGATTATAGGCCCACATTGGACAAGGTTAAAAGACTCGAATGGGAATCTTCGGATTTTTGAGGAGAATGATTTTATCAGATTGGAGATATCGGCCGCATTAAAAAGAAATATCAGGGTAATTCCGGTTTTGGTTAATGGTGCTGATCTTCCCAGTGCAAGCGACTTACCTGAAGATCTTCAGGGGCTATTGCGGCGGCAAACTCACGAACTGAGCAATTCCAGGTGGAAGTATGATTGCGATCAGCTCTCAGAAGTATTGCTAAAGGTAATACCGCCCAAGCCTAAGCCCATTCCAAACCCAAAACACCGACCCGCACAAACACAGAAAAAAAGTTGGCTGGCTAAAAATTATTTATGGCTCTTAGGTGCCTTTGTAGTATTGCTCATTATTATAATCAGCAGCGACGATTTCCAAGAAGGTTTTCAAGAAGGATACCAGGAAGCTGTAAATGGTGAACCTGTATCAGAGCAAGTGATTGAGCAGCCTCCTGCGGACATCAGTATGCCTGTAGATGACCTCGAAAGCTCCTCGGACATTTCTGTAAAAGGATCCTGGGCTTTATATCTAAATGGAGAACAGGTAAGCACACTCATCATGAGTCATTACCCGGATGAGATTCAGTTTCTCGAGTATAATCTGTTCGATTTGAACATTGGAAGTGGATCGGGAGAAATCACAGGCAATGAAATGTATTTGGATTACTATAATTCCGCCATGGATATGAATGGAGAAATTCATCTCAGTACCCCAAACAATGGAACTACCTGGACGGGCACTGTAACTTTCCCGGCCAATGGCATCAGCAATCCTATCTCTCTCAGGCGGGATTAATTTTTAATTTTTCTCAAATCGGCTTTCAAATCCTGAATCATAGCTGCCAGATCCTCTAAGGAAAGTGGATTTTTCTTATCGCCGGGATTTGGGAAATCGGTACTGATAAAGGCTTTGGCTTCCCAGACTTCCAGCACATCCTCCCCTCTCACCTCGAAAGGCTTGTAGTGCTCATTATCTGAAACCAGGAAAAGCTTACCATTATCACTGAGGTAATTGAACACTCTTTTGTAAACAACTCCCTCGGATTCTGTCACCAGCACATAGGTTTTCCCACTTTTGATCCCACTTAGCTGATCCACATAGGCCCCGATCACTATGGTACCGGGCACTAGCGGGAGCATGGAATCTCCAGCGAGTTCAAAAGCCCTATAGGTAGCCTGTGTAGAAAGCATTGGAAGTCGAAACTGGGGAAGCCCTTCCATATATTCAGGATCTGCATAACCGTTAAGATAACCTGCAGATGCTTTCTGACCTACCAGGGTGATATTTTCCCGGTCTTCTTCATCGCAGGAAATCGTAAGGATATTCACTCCACGGTTTTGAATTGCCTTTCTGCCTTTGCTTTCAATGTCATGATCTAAAAATTCTTCCAGCCCTACCTCCAAAATCTCACACAGGGATTTCAACGTGCCCAACTTTGGTTCCGAGCGACCGTCTTCATAGGCAGAAATCATAGTGCGCTGCACCGCCAGTTTTTCTGCCAGCTCACTTTGCGTGATTCCTTTTTGCTTTCGCAAAAATCTGAGATTGGGGGCTAGAAATTTCATGCTGAATACAAGTAAAAATTAGGATCTTCGGACATTGGCTTGACAGGAAAAAACGGATTCATGTTCATCGCCGCATGTTTTCTTCTTTCCATTTTTTGCTTGATCTCCTCTATGATCTCTCCCACTGATTTGGGTTCGTTCACGAGTAGGTATCCATACTGTGGCTTGAGTTCATCCTCCACAAAAAACTTCACCTGACAATTTCCAGACGCCAAAGTCTTGGTAGTAATACTGATTTTGTGTTCTGCTTCCATAATGTTTATCTTATAACAAGAGCTAAGTTAATAATGTCATTTAAATAAACATATCAAGGTTTATAAAATTAACAATATGTTCTGACAATAAATGTCAGACACGAATAAAAATGCCTTGGATTGCCGTTCTGAGTCAAGTCTCAAGCTTTTAATGCCCCACGAGAAATTCCTTAATAAATAATAATGCTATTCAATACAGCATATAACCGCTTAGCCTATTCTCCCTCTGCTTACTGTGACATTGTTACTTACTTTGCACTTGCCAGTGAATTTTAATTCATGAAATCAGAAACGATTATGTTTCAATGAATTAAGAATCAAACCTAATAACCGACGAACCAACTATTATGAAAAAGCTATCAGCTGTATTCTTTATTCTATTTGCCTGCTTTCAAGCATCCGCTCAGAATTTTTCTATTACTGGGAGAATCATGGAGGAAGGCACTGAGAATGGAGTACCCAGTGCCACGGTTTTGCTTCAAAGTCTTCCAGATTCTACACAGGTAGACGGAGTAATATCTGACTTTGACGGAAATTTCAATATCCCTGGTATTCCCAAAGGAAACTACCTGATCAAAATACAATACTTAGGATTTAAAACGCTTTACAAAAGCATACAACTCAACCAAAACCTACAGCTAGGTGTCTTGGAGCTAAGCGAAGAAGCTACTGCACTGGACGAAGTCACCATCAATGCCCGAAGAGCCACAGGAGAACAAAAAGGGGACACTACCTTATACAACGCCGCGGCTTTCAAGACCATGCGGGATGCCAGTGCGCAGACTTTAGTACAGAAGTTACCGGGAGTGGTCATGATGGATGGGGCATTGCAGGCCCAGGGAGAAAATATCGCTCAAATCCTGGTGGATGGTAAACCTTTTTTCGGAGGAGACATTACCACTGCCCTGCAAAACCTACCGGCAGAAGTTATTCAGGGAATCGAAATCTATGACCAAAAAAGTGAAAAAGCACAGTTGAGCGGATTTGACGATGGAGAGCGCCTTAAAACTATCAATATCGTCACCAAGCCTAACAGACGCAAAGGACAATTTGGCAAGACTACCGCCGGATACGGTACAGACGACAGATACTTACTAGGCGCCAGCATCAATTCCTTCAATGAAGACCAAAGAATCACCTTCACCGGCCTCAGCAATGACATCAACCTGCAGGACTATTCCAGCGACGCCAATAGCCAAAACGGAGGGGGAGGCAGACCTCAAAACGGAATTATCACCACCAATATTCTTGGCCTGAACTACACAGATAACTGGGGTGAAAAGATAAAAGTAAGCGCCAGTTACCTTTACAGAAAACGTAAAAACGAAGGGATTTCATCCCTCTTCAGAGAGTATGTCACCAGCTCAGATAGTGATCAGACTTACGCTGAGGACAGCCGAAACACCAGAACCAACCAGGATCACCGCTTTGATATGCGATTTGAATATCAAATCAATGAAAACAACAGATTGGTGTACAGGCCAAGGCTATCAGCAGCTTTTGACAAGGAAAATTCAGGATTTCTAGGGCAAAGCATGAATGCAGATGGCCCTTTGAACCAAACTGAAAACGTACGGACGGCAGACAACCAGGATTACGACCTTTATAATAGATTGTATTTCAGTCATAAATTTGCAAAGAAAGGCAGAAGCTTTACCATCAGTGCCAACCAAGGAAGCCATGCCAATAAGGATGATGCTTTGCGAAGAGCAGAAAACCAATACTACCAACCCGAAGAACGCACCGAAATCATCAACCAAAACATCACCCGTGACCGAACCGGCTTCAACTGGGATGTGGGTGTTTCCTACACCGAGCCCATAGGTGAAAAAGGACAGATGGAATTTGAATATGAAATCGGAAACAGAGGTGATGATTCCGATCAGTTGACATACGATATTCTCAATGAAGGAGAACTAGATTATGACCTGGCTCTTGACACGGCATTGAGTAATACATTTGAGAGCAAATACCTGAATCAGGAAGTGGAATTGGGCTACCAATACAAAATGGAAAAAGTCCGCTTCCAGGTAGAGATGGAATATCAAATGGGCAAACTCCAAAATGACCAGACCTTCCCTCAGCCTTTTGATCTCACTAGGACCTTTGATGCATTTTTGCCGACCATCCGGTTTGATTATGAAATCAACGATAACACGAATTTTGAATTAGACTATGATACGGACACAGATGCGCCGAGAATAGATCAGCTGCAAAGCGTCATTGACAATTCGAACCCACTTCAGCTACGAACAGGGAATCCCGATCTGGATCAGTCCTACTCTAATCGAATCCGAGGAAGATTCAGAACTAACAATCCTGATACTGATCACTCCTTCTTCTTATTTGCGCAAGCACAAATCGTGAAAAACACCATTTCAAATTCATCCTTTATTGCCGATGAAACCACAGAACTTGCCAATGGAATTATCTTGGAAAAAGGATCTCAGCTTTTCCTACCGGTAAACCTGGACGGAGCCAGAAACTTCAGATCCTGGATGAGCTACGGAATGCCATTAGGCTTTGTCAAATCCAACTTTAACATCAATGGTGGATTGAGCTTTGATAGAAGACCAGGACAGGTAAATGGAGAACTTAGCTTTAATAATTCACAGCGCTTCAGCACAGGCATTTCCCTCACCAGTAACATCAGCGATCAGGTTGATTTCAATATTTCCACCAGAGGATCTTTCAACAAGGTGGAAAACACCTTGAACCCCGCATTGAACAATAAATATTACAACCAGTACAGTAGATTAAACTTCAGCTGGATCATCTGGCAGGGCATTGTGTACAGACTGGATGTAAACCATCAGCTAAACACCGGGCTTTCCGAAGGGTTTGATATCAACTTTGTACTGATGAACATGAGCCTTGGTAAAAAAATATTCAACAATCAGCGTGGTGAGATATCATTAAATGTATATGACCTCTTAGGGCAAAACAATAGCGTAAGGAGAAACGTCACCGACATCTACATAGAAGATGTGCAAAACAACGTACTCCAGCGCTACTTCATGCTCAGCTTCTCCTACAATCTGAGGAGATTCAGCAAGGGTACTGATATGGATGACTACAACGAGATTTACAACTAATGAAAAAAGGCTGAGAAATAAATATCTCAGCCTTTTTTTATGCCAGCATGGCATTGCATTCTGCAATGCACGCTCGGCAAGCTAGGGCGCATTCCTGACAAGCTTCATGATCGTGCTTTTCGCACTCTCTGGCACAATTATAACAAGCATCCACACACTGCTGCATGGCTATGGCCCTATCCAGAGAACTGCTTTCATTCACTGAAATACAATCCTTGCAGGCATCAATACAGCGTTCACATAATCTTATGCAATCGCCCATTCCTGGACGGTTTTTGCAGGATTCAATGCACTCTTCACATGCTCTTATACACTTTTCACAAGAATCAATCACACTTGTTTTTATTTTGGTTATTGAGTTCATAATAATTGGGTTTAGTTCCTAATTCTTATCCTTTCAGGATCTGAAGTTAGACCAAAAGGAAAACAACTCATTTGATTGCATATCCAATTAAAAACAAACTCGAAGCCAAAAAGCAGCATCTCCTCAGAGCTAAGAGAAAGCCTATTATATAGGAGATAAAACTTTGAACGGTAGAGTCTTCTGTGGAACAAAAGTCTCAAACTGTGTAATGATGATTCAGTCAATTCTGATAAAAAAAACCTAATCAGAAACTTTCCAAGCTCAAATGGCATTTGCTAGCTAACATTAAAAACAACCTTGTTTTGAAATCTCCTAAACCATACTCATTATTGGATCTAGCCATCATCCGTGAAGACTATGATGCGAAAGATGCCTACGAAAGAAGCTTACAAGTCGCACAACATGCCGAAAAGTTGGGCTATACGAGAATGTGGCTTGCCGAGCATCACAACATGGCCAATGTAGGCAGCTCTTCTCCACAGATATTAATTGGCTACCTAGCAAACGGCACTTCCAAAATCCGACTAGGATCAGGAGGAATCATGCTACCAAATCACAGTCCACTGATCATCGCAGAGCAGTTTGGAACGCTTGCCACGCTTTACCCAAACCGGATTGACCTAGGACTGGGCAGAGCGCCTGGCACTGATCAAACTACAGCGACCGCACTTCGGAGAGGAAGACACGAATCTGTCCAAGAATTCCCGAGCGATCTGGATGATTTACGGCAATATTTTTCAGAAGACAATCTTGATTCCAAAGTCCGGGCTTTCCCAGCCGAAGGCCTTGATATCCCTATCTACTTACTTGGCTCAAGCATGAGCAGTGCCATGCTTGCTTCCGAGAAGGGACTACCTTACGCATTCGCAAGTCATTTTGCACCGGGGTATTTGATCAACGCTTCGAGGCATTATAGAGAAAACTTCCAGCCCTCAGAGCATTTGGAGAAGCCATACTTCATCTCCTGTGTGAATGTGATCGCTGCTGATTCTGACGAGGAAGCACATTATTTGGCTACCTCTTTTTACCAAACCGCCCTGGGAATTATTCGTGGCAGATCTTATCCTATGAAAAAACCGGTCAAAAGTATGGAAGGAATCTGGACCGAACCGGAAGCAGCCGCTATCCAGAATATGATGGCTTGTACATTTATTGGCACCAAAGAGAGTCTAAAACCACAATTCGAGAGCTTCTTCCGACAGGTAGAAGTGGATGAGCTGATGGTATCTACGAATATCTATGATCCTGAGAAGCGATTGAGATCATTGGAGATCACGGCTGAGGTGTTGGGTTAATTCGAAGCTTGTTTTTCCATAAATTTCTTCCCGCAGATTTGCGCTGAAAAATCCGCTGATAATCGCTGATTTTTTAGGTTTTGTAGTCAAATTATAAAGCAAGAGATCTGCGAAAATCTGCGGCAGTTATCAGCTGTTCATCTGCGGGAACTACTACACTACTCATCCGCCAAACTATCTACCGGATTATCCAAAGCAGCCTTCACCGCTCTAAATCCCACCGTAGCGGCAGTGATCAAAAGGGAAACAAGCATTACCAATACATACAAGCCTAGGGGCACAGTGGTCTTGTAGGAGAAGTTCTGCAACCATTGATCCGTGAGGTAATAACCCAGCGGCACAGCAATCACACAAGCGATCAGCACCAGATAAATAAACTCTTTTGAAAGCAAAAATGTGATTTGGGATATCGAAGCTCCAAGCACTTTTCGAATTCCGATTTCCTTGAGCTTTTGCCCCACCAAGAAAGAAATTAACCCATACAAACCAATCGAAGAAATCACAATCGAAAGCACGGCAAAGACTTTATAAACCAGTGAAAGTTGGTTTTCTCTACGGTAGAAATTCGCAATCGTCTCATCCAAAAACTCTCCGGAGTAGATTGCATCTGGATAGATGTTTTTGAATTCCTCCTCAATACTCGTCAGCGTCTGCTGACCTGCCGAACTATCCAGTTTCATTCCCATGACGTAGTAAGACTCCCGTTCCGTAGCAATGATGAAGGGTTTCACTTCCTCCCTTAAAGAATTTTGCGCAAAATCTTTCACTACTCCGGTGATCCTCATCCAAGGCTCTCCACCACCAATTGTAATTCTTTTGCCTACAGCATCCTCCGGGTTAGCAACATTGAGTCTTTTGGCCATGGTCTCATTGATTACCGCTTCTTTGAGCGTGTCGCTTTCAGAAAAACCGGTTCCTGCAGCAAACTGCAACCCATAATTATCAAAGTAATCTGCGTCTCCGTACTTCAGGGAAGCCATAAACGGCACATCTTCTCTTTTGTCATCAAACCAAAAATTCGAAGCCCAATTGTTATTGGAAGAGGGCACATCACTGGAAATACTGACGCTTTTGATTTGAGAATTTGCTTCCAAACGCTGTTTCAGTACATCCAGCCTCCCATCTCTTGGTTCGTCAGAGGGAAGATCAAAGTAGTACACGGCCTCTTTCGAAAACCCTAGATCTGCATTTTGGATTTCCGTCATCTGCTTTACCGCAATCACCGTCGCGATCATCAGCACTTGTGCAATCACAAACTGCAGCACGACCAAACTTCTTCGCAAAGAAACTCCACCGATCTGCGCTACCTGAATCTTATTTTTCAATGCCTGAATCGGCTGAAATCCCGAAAGAATCAATGCCGGATAAAGCCCCGACAGCAAAGTCACTCCCAGAACTATAGCAACTGAAAACAAAAGAAAGGTAGGGGTAATCAACTGAATGGTTTCTGGCACTTCGGCCACTTTACTGAGGTAAGGAAGTAAAATAGTCGCTGCGAGCGTAGAAATCGTCGCTGAGATAAATACGACCATAAAAGTCTCCCCAAAAGATTGGAAAACGACCTGTCCCCTACTACCTCCCATCACTTTTCTAATGCCCACTTCCTTGCTTTTCCCGATTGCCTGCGCAGTGGAAAGATTCACAAAGTTGATCGAAGCCATCAGGAGAATGAAAACACCAATCAATGCAAGCGTATAAATCGTTGCCTTGCGAATCATATTTCCACTGATCGGATCAAAGCGAGTATCAAAGTGGATATCCTTCATTTCCTGCAGAAAAAAGGACTTCTTCGAAGTGCCTCTATCCTTGTAGGTCTTTTCTGCAAAGGCTAGCAATTGCTGATTGATTTGGGCTGGATTCCCTACTTCAGGAAGCTTCAAATACACCTGAAAATTACTACTAAAGCTTCCCCACTCGTCAAAATAGGTATCAAAAATCTCCTCGTTACTCTCCATGGTTTTATAGGACACCAGCATGTCAAATCGGAAATTACTGTTGTCTGGAAGGTCCGCAACGATCGCTCCCACGGAAGCTTCTATGCGTTTGGACAAAAGCAGTGGTTTGCCGAAGGCATTTTCCCACGTGCCAAAAAGCTTCTTGGCTTCTGTCTCCGTAAGCGCCACTTGGCCAGGATCATTTAAGGAATTTAGGTTTCCTGCCAATACCTTCACATCAAATAATGAAGGGTAATCAGCTGTGGTAAAGAAGGCATCTTCGATTACAAAATTATTCTCTCCTGAGCCTGTCACAGCTTCATCAAGCGTCACAAAAACCGATGAATTCACAACGGGAACGATTGCCTCAATTCCTGATAAATCAGCTTTCAACGCCTCTGGCATGGGAGGAGATACGCCCGGCGTGTAGCTCATTCCATCGGAGTACTCATCCTGAGTCACTACGCGATAGATTTGATCCGAATTGGACTGAAAACTATCGTAGCTGAGTTCGTAGCTTACTACTGTGAAAAGCAAAAAAGCAGCGGTAATCCCAAGCGTCAAACCAAAAATGTTAATCAACGCGACACGCTTGCCTTTTTTAAGATTTCGCCAAGCAATTTTAGAGTAAATTTTCCACATAGGTATGGTATTCAAATTTTTCTGATCTACAGCATTTAACCCAAGATCAAACCAGAAAAAACAGGCCCATATAGGCTCAGAATGAAGATTTATTTAAAATCGTATAGAGTTCCCCGAACAATTTTGTTCGCTTTCGGGCGAAGGGCATTTAGAAAATGTCGAATTAGATCGACAAAACCATCTTGAAATTGTCGTTTAAAATCGACAAAATATATAAGCATAAACCCCAAGATTTTCATCTCAGGGTTTAATACCATTCCTCTAAAATTCATCGCCCATGCGAGTGTCTCCAATCACATTTTCAAACCTCTTTGCGCCTTCTTTGCGCCACCCTAGCGAACTCCGCGGTTAAAAGAATACTCACCCACCAAACTTCCCTTTGAGTGCAGCTAACTTATCAGCCATTGAGCCTTCCGATTCTTGATGCTGAGGTTTTTTAGCAACAGGTCTTTTCTCTCCTGTGCGGGATTTAGAATCTCGACCTCGCTCCGCAAAAGGATCTGACTTCATGCTCAGCCCGATTCGCTTACGCGGAATATCCACTTCCATGACTGTCACCTGCACTTTTTGATTGACAGAAACAATCTCATTGGGATCCTTCACAAAACGGTCAGCCAAATGGCTTAAATGCACCAAACCATCCTGATGTACTCCCACGTCCACAAATGCTCCAAAAGCCGTAATATTCGTCACCACGCCAGGCAACTTCATTCCAACTTTCAGATCAGCCATGCTGTTTACTGATTCCTCGAATGCAAAAACCTCAAAGCTCTCTCGGGGATCTCTACCCGGCTTGGCCAGTTCTTCCAAAATATCCTGAAGCGTCGGCAAACCAACCGTTTCAGACACGTAATTCTTCAGAGAAATCCGATTTCTCAACTCCTCCGAACTCATCAAATCAGAAACCGAAGCATTCACATCTTTCGCCATTTGCTCCACCAAACCATAGCGCTCAGGATGCACAGCTGAGGAATCCAATGGATGCTTTGCTTTACTGATTCTCAAGAAACCTGCAGCCTGCTCAAATGCTTTATCACCTAAACGAGGCACCTTCTTCAGTTGTGCGCGGCTTTTGAAAGGACCATTTTCATTTCGAAAATCCACGATATTTTGAGCCAAGGTTGGCCCCAAACCTGACACATAAGTCAGTAATTGTTTAGAAGCTGTATTTACCTCCACCCCTACTCCATTCACCGCGGACATCACGGTATCGTCCAGCGCATTTTTCAAGGCATTCTGATCCACGTCATGTTGGTACTGACCGACACCGATAGATTTGGGATCGATTTTCACCAGTTCAGCCAGCGGATCCATTAATCGACGACCAATAGATACAGCCCCTCTTACGGTCAAATCCAGATCTGGAAATTCCTCCCTTGCCACATCCGAAGCCGAATAAATGGAAGCTCCGGATTCATTCACCATGGTGATAATGACTGATTTTGATAAGCCTAAGCCTTTCACAAAAGCCTCTGTCTCGCGCCCTGCTGTGCCATTTCCTATCGCAATTGCTTCGATTGCATATTTCTCCACTAATCCTTTCACGTTCATCGCAGCTTCTTGCCCTCTGCGGTTGGCTTCATGAGGGAAAATAGCTTCATAGTGTAGGAATTGACCCTGTGGCCCGAGACAAACCAGTTTGCAGCCTGTTCGGAATCCTGGGTCGATTGCCATCACAGATTTCTCACCCAGTGGCGCACCCAGTAAAAGTTGTTTCAAATTCTCTGTAAAAACCTTGATCGCCTCCTCATCCGCTTTGCGCTTGGTCAGCAGTCGAACCTCCGTTTCCATGCTTGGTTTGAGCAGTCTGCGGTAGCAATCCTTGATCGCCAGCCTCACTTGCTCCACAGAAGAATTTGCAGCATCTGCCAGGATCATTTTCTCCATCTGATAGATGGCTGATGCTTCTTCCGGAACAGAATCCAACATCAAAAAAAGCTCTTTCTCACCTCTTCTCATCGCCAAAACCCGATGAGAAGGTGCAGTTTTTATAGGTTCAGACCAGTCAAAGTAGTCCTTGTATTTAATCGCTTCCTGTTCTTTGCCCGGCAGGACTTTCGAAGAGAAAACTCCCTCTTCCAAGAAAAGCTTACGCATCTTCTCTCTGAGTTCAGCCTTCTCGTTGATCCACTCTCCCATGATATCGCGTGCTCCCTGAAGTGCTTCTTCGGTAGAATTCACTTCTTTTTCGGCATCCACAAACTTCTCGGCCTCAGCTTCCAGATCAATGGATTTTTGCTCAAAAACCAGCTCCGCAAGTGGCTCCAAGCCTTTCTCTCTGGCGATAGTCGCCTTTGTTCTCCGCTTAGGCTTGTATGGCAAATAGATATCTTCCAACTTTGACATCGTCTCAGCTGCATTTACTTTATCTTTCAATTCCGGAGTCAATTTTCCTTGTTCCTCGATTGATTTCAGCACAGCTTCCTTTCGCTTCGCTAGCTCGCGAAGTTGCAACACGCGATCACGAATGGCGGAAACCTGCACCTCATCCAACTCACCTGTAGCTTCTTTTCTATATCGGGAAATAAAAGGAACCGTCCCTCCCTCATCCAGCAATTTCACAGTGGCATCTACCTGATGCGGCTTAATTTGGAGTTCTGCGGCTATTTGTACTTCGTAATTCATATCAATAAGGAAATTCAATGCGTAATTTGGCTTGCAAGGTAGTGGTCATTTTGGAGACAAAAAGTATGAAATGTGAGGCCTGTCACTAAGGGTCTGATTTTAAGATTGTAAAATTGGAAGATTGAATCAACACTTCCTCTCTAAACACTGATGATTTCACTAATCTTGAAAACAATAAGAATCAGTATAGAGTAAAAACCTTCGAGGTTCTGGAAAACCTCAAAGGTTCAAGTAAAGCCCGTAAATCGTAAATCAACTATCTGAAATGAGTATAGATTGGAAAAAAGAAATTAAAAGTTGGGGAATCATGCTCAGCATAGTGGCATTTTTGTATTTCACAGGATTGCTTCCTGTCATCATCGGTGGGTTGCAGTCTGTGCTGTTATCTACTGGACTGATCAAACCTAAAATCGAAATCCCGGATCTCACCAATCAGGAGTTCGATTATCGCGGAAGGTTCCAAACTTTTGACGGGGAACAAATCAATCTGGAAAGCTACCGGGGCAAAACCCTCTTCATCAACCTTTGGGCTTCCTGGTGTGGACCTTGCCGGGCGGAGATGCCTCATATCTCGGAGCTGTATAAATCTGTGCAAAACGAACCTGATTTGGAATTCCTGATGATCGGCATCGATAACGACATCAACAAAAGTGCTGGTTTTCTAGAAGGAAAAAGCTGGAATTTCCCCACAGCGCATGCGAGTTATGGATTGAACAATAGCCTGCAAAGTCAGTCCATCCCCACTACTTTGGTGGTAAATCCAGCTGGTAAAATCGTCTTTTACCAAGAAGGAATGAGCAATTTCAATACAGAGGAATTTAAAAATTTTCTGATTTCTCAGTGAAAAATTAACTTCAAAGCTGCCCATTGGGATTTTTGAAGAAATTAGGTTGGCGACTTCAAAGATTTGTTGTAATCTTATTTTTTGACCCAATAACCTATGAAAAAGTACTTCTTGAGCGCTCTGCTCACGCTTATAATACAACCTCTTGTTTTTGCCCAAACCTCTTCCATACTCTGGTTTGATACTCCCGCTGAAAAATGGGAAGAAGGTTTACCTGTAGGGAATGGGAGATTGGGAGCCATGGTAATGGGAATCCCCGGTCAGGAACATCTGCAACTGAATGAGGATTCACTCTGGCCCGGTGGATATGGAGATTGGGGACTGGCAGAAGGAAACAGAGCTGATTTAGATCAGATCCGTGCCTACCTTTTGGCGGGTGAAAACACAAAGTCTGATTCCCTTTTAGTGGCTAAATTCTCTAGAAAAGGAGTGACGCGATCCCATCAAACCATGGGAGACCTCTGGTTCAATTTTGACTGGATCGAATACAAAAATTATAAAAGAAGCCTCAACCTAAAGACGGCGACAGTTCTTACCCAGTTTACCAGTGAGGGCTTTGAAATCACTCAGGAAGTGATCGCCTCGGAGCCAGATGATGCTTTGATCGTTAGGTTTAAAACCAACCATCCCAAAGGCTTTAACGGTTCGATCGGCATGAGCAGGCCTGAGGACAATGGCTTTGCCACTGCAAAAACAGAGGTGTTAAATGACCATCAGCTAAAAATGTCCGGCATGATCACCCAGAGAGGTGGTCAGGTAGATTCTAAGCCAGTTGAGATTTTGAACGGCGTAAAATTCAGCACCATACTTTATGTACAGAACCAATCCGGAGAAGTCAGCAGCGCTGACTCCGTTTTGAATATTTCCGGAGCCCAGGAATTCATGGTCAAGTTGGTTTCTCAAACGTCATTTTATTCAGAAGATTTTGAAGAAAATGCTGCTAGGCAAATGGAAACCATTCAACTGAAAAGCTGGGGCGAACTCCTGGTGGCTCATGAGCGGGATTTTGCTTCATTTTACGACAGGGTAGATTTACAGCTCGCTGGCGATGCCCCGGACAGCATTCCTACTGGCCGCCGGATAGCGCGTGTGCAGGAAGGAGCTGTAGACCTTCATTTGGAAAAAATGCTTTTCGATTATGGACGCTATCTGTTGATTTCCTCTAGCCGAGCTGGAACCAACCCTGCAAATTTGCAAGGGCTTTGGAACAAGCACATTGCAGCTCCTTGGAATGCAGATTACCATGTAAACATCAACTTGCAGATGAACTATTGGCCTGCAGATGTCACCAACTTGGGAGAGCTGAATCAGCCTTTATTTGAGTTTATCGACGGTTTGATCGAAAATGGAAAAAATGCCGCAAGGGAGAACTTTAGCATGAATGGCTCCATGGTTCCGCACACTACAGACCTTTGGCAAGTAGCCTTCCTGCGAGCAGCCACTGCCTACTGGGGTGGATGGATAGGTGCAGGAGGATGGATTGCGCGGCATTATTGGGACCATTTCCTGTTTTCTCAGGATAAAAATTTTCTGGAAGAGCGTGCATTCCCAGCATTAGAGGCCGTTTCTGCATTTTACTCAGATTGGCTGGTAGAGTACCCTGAAGACGGCACTTTGGTTTCTTCCCCATCCACATCACCTGAAAATCAGTTTATCAACGCAAAAGGTGAAAAGGTCGCCACTACAATGGGAGCTGCTATGGATCAGCAGATTATAGCAGATGTATTTAATAATTATCTGAAAGCCGCTGAGATTCTAGGTAAAAACTCTCCCTTGCAGGAAAAGATAAAATCACAACTGGCCAATCTGAGACCTGGTGTGCAGCTAGCAGAAGACGGAAGAATCCTGGAATGGGATCAGCCTTATGAGGAAAATGAGCCGGGCCACAGACACATGTCGCATCTCTATGCCTTTCACCCTGGAGATGCAATCACCAAAAGTCAAACTCCAGAAGCATTTGCTGCTGTAAGAAAAACCTTGGAATACAGACTTGCACACGGTGGTGCAGGCACAGGGTGGTCACGCGCCTGGCTGATTAACTTCTCTGCCCGACTGCATGATGGAGAAATGGCCCACGAGCATATTCAAAAGTTGATTGCTAAATCATTGTATCCAAACCTATTCGATGCACATCCACCTTTCCAGATTGACGGGAATTTTGGGTACACGGCTGGAGTGGCCGAAATGCTCGTGCAATCTCATGAAGACGGTATGATTCGCCTGCTCCCGGCTTTGCCGAAGGCTTGGAAAAACGGTAGCGTAAAAGGCATGAAAGCGAGAGGAGACTTTACCATAGACATGATCTGGGCTGATGGCAAACTCACGCGATGCAAAATCTTCGCTGAAAAAAGCAGAAAAACTGTGGTCTATTACGATGGATCAGAGATGGAGCTGGACTTAGAGGCAGGTCATAGTTTTGAAATCGAGCTATAGTCAACAATGAAACTTCTTAGCTAAAGGTTAACTATTTCTAAGCTATCACATCCGAAGTTTCTGTAAATTTGAAGGAATGGTCAAGAAATTTATCACCCTCCTGATTTTTATAGTTTTCATATGGTTGATCTGGTCCTATTCCGGGAGGAATACCCCTATTCCTCTGCCCAAAAGTTACATCTCCGTAATTTCTGAAATCAACCCTGCAGATAGCCTAAATCAGAATATCCTGGGTATTCAGCCATTTATGGAAGTCTCTGATTATTTCAATCAGAATGCCTTTCAGGAAAAAGTACGGCAGTACCTGGTGTCTGCGAATTACAAGGGCTTTTTAAAGGAAGAAAACAGTCTGATCGTATATCCTGAAAATATTGGCACATGGTTGATTTTGCTCGGTGAAAAGCATGAAATCATGGGAAATAAGACCTTCGAAACCGCAAAGTCATTCCTAATGTACAGCAACATTTTCGACTTTATGCTGGGCTATTTCAAAACAGGCAAAGACAGGGATAAAAAGGCTTCCGCTATTTTCAGGATGAAGGCCAAAGCCATGCTGCACACTTACCAGAGCACATTCAGCACTTTGGCAAAGGAAACCAAAACGCATATTGTGGCTGGCTCCATCGTGCTCCCGGGTCCCAAAGTAGTCGAAGGCCAAATTTATATCGAACTGAACGCCCCTTTATACAACTGCTCATTTGTTTTTGGGCCGGACGGTAAAATCGTAGGAGATCCGATTTTAAAATCTATTTTGACCGCAGGCGAAAAGGAAATGCTAACAGCAGGTGATCCTGGAGCCATACCAGTCTTTGATTTACCGATCGGTAAAACTGCTGTTCTCATAGGTGACGATAGCTGGAACCTCAGCAGCAGCCAGCAGCTCTCAGATGCTGATGTGATTATTTCTCCTTCTTTCTTTGATCCGGAATATAGCCGCCTGACCGGTATAGACACCAACTCAGAGAATGATTTCGAGTTCATGGATACCACTCTACTGGCCAAAAGCGAGCAGTTAACAAATTTTGCTCAGCAAGAATATTATCCAGAAACGGCTATATTTTTTGAGGTTTACCTCCACGGGGATTTGTGGGATTTTTACTCGGAAGGATTGCCTACCGTGCGATACAAGGGCAAAAAACTGCCCTTGATTCCTGCCGGTCTAGGTGGCGTATGGGCATTAAACCTATAATTACCTACAAATGAGAGAATTGATTACCTTTAAGCTAAAGCAATTCCCATCACAGACCTAAAGTAATCCAATATGAAATCAAGCATGACCCGAAGCGACACACAGAGGGATGATTATAATTCATGCGAAGATTCCATGTGACCTTAAAATAAAATTATAAACACATGAAATCGAGCATGTCGAAGATCGTCACACAGTGGGATGACTATAATGCTTGCGAAGATTCCATGTGGCCATTAAAAATCAAATTATAAACACATGAAAAATCTCTTGTCACTTTTGATCTTCGCTGTGGTATTTTCAACAGCCTATGCCCAGGAAACCCCAGTTCCTTCCAAAGAAATCCAAATCAAAACTGCCGTTTTGGCTGCTCCCCATGAAAAGCAAAAGGATGCGAGTGTTTTGGGCTATGATTCGAATGGAGAATTAGTAGAGCTTAAAAAAGGAAGCAACGAAATGATTTGCATTGCGAGCAACCCAACTGGCAAAGGATTCAGCGTTTCCTGCTACCAATCAGATTTAGAACCTTTTATGCAGAGGGGAAGGGAACTGAAGCAAGAAGGCAAGAGCTTCCAGGAGATTTTTGACATTAGGGAAGAGGAAGCCAAAAGCGGAAAACTTCAAATGCCTAAGGATGGTGCTACGCTTTTCGTCCTGTCTGCAGAAAACTTTGATGCAAATACCGGAAAGATAGAAGACACTTACCTACGCTATGTGGTGTATTTGCCTTGGGCTACGCCTGAGACTACAGGTCTACCCTTAAAACCAGATGCTCCTGGAATGCCCTGGATCATGGATCCCGGTACACACCGCGCCCATATCATGATCACACCAGCGAGAGATTAATGAGCAAGCAGAACCGGAAATTTTTCCGGTTTTTTTCTGAGAAATCATCATTGAAAACCCGTCTTTTTTACATTCAGAACGGGCAAAAACAGGGATTGCAAATAATTGATTATATGATTATCCGCAATGATGCCAGTAGTTAAAGAATCTGGCTGTATAGTAGCGGATAATCGTCCTTCAACGACAGTCCGCTGCCCACAGCATGTAGAAAGAAACTTTAACCCATAATTTCTCTCGCTACTGGTAAGAAACCGGATATACATAATTGATTATCAATGATTTTAATTATACAAATTGATTTTGTAAATTATAATTAAGTGAAATACTACCAGTAACAAAACAAACAAATTGATAGGATCATTGGTTACAGACTAGGGTCAAGGGTTCACTGCCCGTCATTTTGAACTTCAAACCTGAGCCAACCTGCCTACTGGAAAGAAAGCACAAATACATCTTGTAAATTATACATTGATGCTTACCTGAAGGTGGGTTTAATTTTTCAACAAAAACTTTTTACCTCATGAGTTTAACTAAACAACAAATAGGGGCATTATCCCTTTTCGCAGTTTTGATTGCCTTATCATTTACAGATTTTTTTCACCAAAGCTCAGTGGAGTTTGAAGAGAAATCATCTAAGGAAATCACCGACAGTATCCTTATTATAGAGGAAATCGAAACATTGACTATACCACTTGCCGAAAGCATTCCTTTCGTGAAGTCTTGGGCCTCTACCTATCAGCAAGATTTCCATACTTTAGTAAACTATCTATCCTTTGCAGATCTGCTGATGGTCATCCAACTCACCGTACTAAAAATTTCGGACTGGTGGCTCTTTAAGACTATAATGGTCATTTTATTTTTAGGTTTATTTATCCCTAAAATCCAAAAAACTTGCGCTGCACTGCTTATTCTCAGCTTGATGATTTCTCCAGGGCTTGGAATCTATACCAAATTCATGTCCGGTATCACCCACCAAATGAGTCTTGATCTTGGGACTGACTTAAAATCCCATCTTGCTGCTACTAAAGACTCCATTTCAACAAAAAAAGCCTATCACCAATCAAAGCTAGACAGTTTGGAAATAAGACAAAAAGCCAAACATAAAGGAAAGTTGAATCTCTTTGACAAAGCTGAAGACGAAGTGATCAAAGTAGCTGATGTCGCTGATGAAGAAGTGGAAAAAATAGGCAAAGACCTGCTTGCCATACTTCGCTTTGCCAGCCAACATGCCTTGGAGCTGATGGTCGCTTTGATGGTGAATATAATCGTCGTATTCGGGCTTCTGCCCTTCTTATATTGGTATTTATTTTCCTTAGGCCTCAAGCGGTTTTTCGGGTATCACCAGCCATTTGACGAGTTAAGTTCCAAGCTTGATGAATTGAAACGCCTACTTCCGGATCAATCAAAACTCAGTAAATAATTATGAAAACTTTCTGTTTAATGTTGGCTTGTTTTTGGATGATGACCTCATGTGCCAGCAAATCCAATTCTGACATCTCTTCCAAAATCCCTATTCCTGAAAAAGATACTATCCCAGCAAATCCAATGGAGAGCAAAACTGACCAACCGGTATTGGGGATTGATGTTTCGCACTTTCAAGGCAATATCAACTGGGAGGAAATCAAGGCAGATGAGATTACTTTTGCCTATGATAAAGCTACCCAGGGAGCTAGCTTCAAAGACCCAGACTATGCCCAGAATAAAAGAGGTGCACATGAAGTAGGCTTAGCCCATGGCTCCTATCATTTCTTCACTAGTGATGCGGACCCTATGGATCAAGCTGCACTTTTCATTGCTACGATTGATTATACCAGTGGCGATATGCCTCCTGTGCTGGATCTGGAGCAGGGCGGGATAGTAGGCACCGTAAAAACCTCTGAATTTCAAGACGATGTTTTGAGTTTTCTACTAGAAATAGAGCGCAAGCTGGGAATCAAACCTATCATTTACACCAATCATCCCTTTGGAAACGAATATTTAGACAATCCGAAATTTTCAGAATACGGACTTTGGATTGCTGAATATGAAGTAGACACCCCCAAAATCCCAAAGACCTGGGAGGAGAAGGGATGGCTGATTTGGCAAAGATCTGAACGGGGTAAAGTTCAAGGCGCTATGGGAAATGTAGACCATGATCTTTTCAATCCTACTAAGCCATTTGAATTGGTTAAGAAATAAGAAGAAGCTGTCTGAAAATTCGATTTTGAGCAGTTTTAAGCAAATCTTTGTTTAGCAGTTTATCAATTACCTGCCTTTTACAAGGTGGAAACTTAAATGGTGTCAGAGCCTATTTCGACAGCTTCTTAGTAAGGTTGGATAGCTATATCCGCATTTTTGCCAGTTAAAAACCAAATGGGATATAGATTTTGGCAAACTCAAGAATTTGACATGCTATGGTCTCCTTCTTTGGTCTTCTGACCGGACGAGCCAAGAAATTTTAGGCATTGGCAAGTTTGCAACTAAGCCTAAAATCATTTTATCTCTAGGTGAAAACCCACTTTCGGCTGCCCCCCAGCCTCTAAAAGCATTGGCGAAGCCAAAACTCCTTCTCTACCGTGGATTTCGATGTGAACCTGCTCTTCCGTGATTTCACCTATCCCATCCAGAGGGAAGAAAGCCTTTACTTCCAGGTGAGTCTGACAGTTTGCACAGCCCATCACTGACCATCTGCTCAGGACGGACTCGGTACCGATGTGATGCTTTTCACCATTGATAGTAGCGAAAGCAGAAACTGTGAACGACCCTTTGACCGGAGCTTTATTGATCCTAGAAACTCTGATGGTCGGAGCCGCCTTATTTTCCATTTTCAACTGCGTACTGACCATGTTTTCAAGAGAACCTGAAGAATAAGTATAGCCTAGTTGGGTCTCAATATTAACCATGTCCTGAGAGGTACAGGGCCGTACATTTCCATTCTGGTCGGTGACGGTAAAGGGATCCAACGGGGAGTTGATATCCAGCCATGAATTTGGCATCACCCCTGGTGTAGGGCCTTGAGAGTCCACCGAGTTTGTCCCTGGGTACCCTGGGATAATTTCCAGTTGCTCAGTAGCTTGATGTTTCTTTTGCCAAAGCCAAAAAACCCGATCTACATTGCAATGATGAAAAAAGAAGATAGGGTCTAAACCAGCCGTATCATTTTCACCCATATCACCATTGGCTCCGGGGATAGGAGATCGGTTATACCCCGGTACTTCACAGCCTCCCACAGCTAGATGAATATCATTATGGGGCGCTTCCAACGGTGTGACCGTTTGACTATTTGCATCCAAAAGTGAGTTATATTCCTGCGCTGAGGTGGTATTGGAAAAGACGGTGTAATTCGGGGCATCCAAGCAATCCTTAAACTTTTTGGCGGTATTGGTTGGGATCTCTTTACCCTCAACTACAATATAAGAAGTCAACCAGTCCTTGACATTTTTATTTAGAATATCTACGGTCTCATCATAGTTTTGAAACTGGGCATTATGCTTTTCAGTATTTGCCCTGTCCTCTTCAGTTCCTACTAATCCTGAAAGTGGATACCGGACAGTTTTGTAACTTTTCCCTTTGCTGTAATTGGGATTATCTCCATTGATATTATCCACTATGGCCTGGGGAAATTCAAAACTTTTTAATGGATTTTCCTGCATTTCTCCATCAAAGAACAATTGATCTTTGGTCAGTGACCAAGGGATGCCCTGAGCAATGGATTCCTGACTGGTCTCATCCCAATACGGCATCATAACATCCTCACATCCGGGTATGCTTTGCAAAGCTTTTTCTATACATACCAAATAAGCCCGATGCCATGTGGGGAATAGCACATTGCCATGATTGCAGTAGCCTCCCCAATACGCATTATTCCCCCATCCAGCTCCTCTGAAAGGCTCCCCATGATAGCCCCCAATCTTAAAAAACGAGTTCGGATCATCTGGCGGAAGACTTTTGATTTTTTTCCATGCAGTTAACAACTTGTCAAGTGGCTCCTTATTTCCTGCTTCATACTCTTGCTCAAGCTCTCGGACGGAGCGTCTGATTTTCAAAGATTTGTTCATGATTTTCTAGGTTATGGTTAAAATGAATCTTTATGTCGTTCTCGAAAAACTAAAGCTATTCCAAAAGGCCCCCACTGATATCAAGCCTACTGCGCCATAGATCAGGAATTCGTTTCCTACCCCAAACCCTTTGGTAATGATCAATAGTAGATATCCCAGGCAGGTAAGTATGATAGGCCCTGGGCCTTTGAGGTTCATATTTTTAAAAAGTAAATACAAGTGAACTCCGAGCAGGACTCCGAAAAGCGGCAGCAACCAATTTTGATAAGGGATTTGGGACAATCCTATACCGCTCAGAACACTCATATAAGTGGCCCAGCAAATGGGACATTTTGGAAAAAACGCCACCAGACAACTTAGTACTACAGAACTGCTGGTTTTAAGAGTTTTCTTCAGAATATTTTTCTCCTGCAAAGCAGTTTCTGCACTCGGTGAACATGAGCAATTTAGACTCGAATCTTGATTCATTTCTCCTAAAAAAAGTATCTATCCACCAATCCCCTTTCGGTCAATTGGCTCTGCTAAAAGAAAAATGCTCCGATTTTCGCTTTAAAACCGCTCAAATCACCACATCACCACCTGTTGTGTATCCGTTCTCACATTATCACGGAACAGGTTGAAAACCGCCGTAAATTCATGTGTATTGCCTGGAAGATTGTAGCTGCTTCCATTCGGAAACTCATAAAGGTACCCTATTCTAAACCGCTTGGTAATCACACCTAGCTGCGCATTGGTAGCATAGTCAATTCGATGTCCCAATCCCAGCCAAAGTCTATCCATCAGCACAGTTTTAAAATTAAACTCGAAATTTTCGTCTTGATCCTTCTGGGTGCTGTACATGGCGTTCAATATCACCGAAATGTTATCACTTACTGCGGAGCGATAGCCTGCCTGAAAAACTGAACTGGCGGGGTAAGCCTCCATAAATTCTTCACCCGAGGTAATGTTCCCACCATTTACCCTTCTGATTCCATAAGAAAAGTAATAACTGTCATGCGTCAAAGCTATTCCCAAATTGAAATCCAGCACATTCATATTAGAAAACTGTCCCGCATATTGGCTCAGCGTAGGATCGTTTTGTTCCTCAGTGGTCAAAGCATTGCCGTCCAAACGGATAGCCTGGTAGTTCACAGCAGCTCCAAGTCTCAGGTTATGTTTTGCTGTCAAACGAATTCGGCTGGCATACCCTACGGTCAATTCAGTTTCCCTGAAGGCTCCGTAAGTATCATGCATGAGATTTAAGGAAACGGCATTTTTGCCCATCAACGCGGGGTCTTCCTCTCCTGCCATTTCTCCAAAATCCAACTCGGTACTGAAGAAGTAAGATTTAGGAGCTCCATCCACTCCAGACCACTGGCTGCGAACAAATCCACGTACCGCAGATCCTTCATAGCCTGTCAATCCAGGGTTGTAATAACTCTGGAAAAAGTCAAAATTTGAAATATATTTCCGGGTCTGTCCCTGGACCTGGGTCATTCCTGTGAGCATCAAAAAAAATGCGGCCAGTATACAATTAATTCGATTCATAGTACTTCTTGTTTGTAAAAATATCTAATGAGGAGGCGTCGGAATTTGGCGTCACAACGCCCCCTCTAGATGGAAATTTAACTTTAATTTATTCTCGCAGCAGGTTCAACATTCCTCGCTGTATCTCTCCGGTCTCTCCTACTTCGATAATGTACAGGTAACTACCAACTGGCATCTGCTTACCATTATAGGTTCCATCCCACATCATATCAGCATCCTCAGTGTAGAACAGTCGCTCTCCTCCTATATCCATAACTGATATTCTGACCCCTGAGTAATACCGGAGTGCAGACACGCCCCAGGCATCATTTACTCCGTCTCCGTTTGGTGTAAATGTATTTGGAATCTCCAGTTGCTCTAGAGGAGTTCTTGATCTGGTAATTGCAAAATCTTTTTCCAGTACATTTCCTGCTTGGTCTTCTACTCTAAGATGTACTGTAAACTCAGTTCTTCCGGAAGCTTCGTCTGCACTGCTCCAGAACAGGATACCATCGATTACCTCGAAGTAGTCATTGTCCGCTACTCCTTCAGGTAAGCTAAGCTGGTGTTCAGTCCCTGCCGGATCAATCACCGTAAAGGCTCCTATCTCCTGGAAGTATTGGTCTGGGATGGCAGTGAAGCTGTTTTCACTCAACAAAACATCCTCAGGTTCAGGTTTAGCAAGTACGGTGATTTCCAGCACAGGCTGCAATTCATCAGGATTGAATAATCCAGCAGGCAACTCAGCCTGGCCTTGGTATGCTGTGGTACCCGCAGTCATAGCATCATAGCCGCTCAGATCCCACCAGTCCACCGGAACATTGATAAATACTCCCTGAGCAGTGATCACCACTACCTCGGTCGGCAATTTCAATTCTTCGGTAGTGGTTCCCCACAGTACTTCTAAGCTCTGAGGTACAAACTCCGTGATGGATCTCTCATTGACATAATCAGGAATACCATCTTCATCTACATCAAGGAAATCTTCCTCATCATTCAGATCAGTACCCTGTTGCTCTTCAACATAGTCTGGAACTTGATCATTATCGCTATCCAGGTAGTCACCAGAGTCTTCTGGATGGGTACCTTGCTCAATTTCCACATAATCTGGAACAGCATCTTCATCGGTATCTTGATAGTCTGAAGCATCGGTAGGATCGGTGCCTTGAAGTTCTTCCACTCCATCTGGCACCCCATCTCCATCACTGTCCACATCTTCACTTTCAACAATCATAAAGTCTGCACCTGTAAAGTCTATGGTATAATTGCCTCCCGCATTTAAACTTCCCAGTGTGATAAAGTAGCTCCCTACTTCCTCTCCAGCTTCTCTAGACAAAGCTCCTGTCAATATCAGCTCGCTATCGGTAGCTTGGAAGCCTGAAGCACTGTAAGTAAACACTGGGTCAGTCATACCAAACTCTTTGCTTTGACCTTCATCTGCCACCACCGTCAAGCTGGCTGGGGTGATGCTCAAATCAGCAGTTAGGACAACCTCGGTTATGTTATCCCCGCTGATCGTCGCTGTCACTTCTTGGGTTCCTACCTCGGTTCTACCGTTGTTCGTGTAGGTCACCGAAGTGCCTGCTGGTAGAGTTCCAGATATCATCAGACTCTTCTCTGTGCCATCGTATGTGAAGGTTTCGTCAGTGAATGTGATACCTACGATCTCAGCTGGCGTGATAGTCAAGTCTGCTGTCAATACCAAGGTATTGTAGTTAGACCCTGTTATAGTCGCGGTCACTTCTTGAGTTCCTACCTCGGTTCTACCGTTGTTCGTGTAGGTCACCGAAGTACCTGCTGGTAGAGTTCCAGATATCATCAGACTCTTCTCTGTGCCATCGTATGTGAAGGTTTCGTCAGTGAATGTGATACCTACGATCTCAGCTGGCGTGATAGACAGGTCTGCTGTCAATACCAAGGTATTGTAATTAGATCCTGTGATCGTCGCGGTCACTTCTTGAGTTCCTACCTCGGTTCTACCGTTGTTCGTGTAGGTCACCGAAGTACCTGCTGGTAGAGTTCCAGATATCATCAGACTCTTCTCTGTGCCATCGTACGTGAAGCTTTCGTCAGTGAATGTGATACCTACGATCTCAGCTGGCGTAATAGTCAGGTCTGCTGTCAATACCAAGGTATTGTAATTAGACCCTGTGATCGTCGCGGTCACTTCCTGGGTTCCCACCTCGGTTCTACCGTTGTTCGTGTAGGTCACCGAAGTACCTGCTGGTAGAGTTCCAGATATCATCAGACTCTTCTCTGTGCCATCGTATGTGAAGGTTTCGTCAGTGAATGTGAGACCTGTTATCGTTGCTTTGCTAATGGCAAAGTTGGCTCCTGAATAATTGATCGCATAATTGCTTCCAGCGTCCAATGTTCCTAGGCTGATTGCGTAGCTTCCTACATTTTCGCCTGCTGCCCTTACCAAGCTACCGGTTAGAATACCTGCATCATCTCCGTTTTCAAAGCCATTTACCTGGTATGTCAAGATTGGATCGGAGGTTCCAAAGACTTTGCCCTGGCCAGGATCCGCTGTCACATTCAATACCTTCTCTGCGATTTCAAAATCAGCAGAGGTGAAGTTGATTGTGTAATTGGCTCCTGCATCAAGTGTACCTAATGTGATCGCATACATTCCAACATTTTCCCCTGGGACTCTTGAAAGTGCTCCAGAAAGGATTGAGGTATTATCTCCATTTCCAAAATTAGAAGCCGTGTAATCATATACCGGATCTGCTGAACCATACACTTTCGCCTGGTCAGGATTGGCTGTGATGTTCAGCGTTCTTGGAGTGATGCTAAATTCAGCTCCGTTGAAGTTGACGGTGTAATTGGCTCCTGCATCTAGCGTTCCCACGTTAATTGCATAAGATCCTACATCCTCTCCGGCCGCTCTGGCCAAAGCTCCACTCAGGATACTTACATCATCTCCATTTTGATAGCCACTAACCTGGTAAGTGAATACCGGATCAGCATCTCCATAAACCTTGCTTTGTCCTGCATCTGCTGTGATAGACAAGGTAGCAGGAGTGATTTCAAAGTCTGCACTCGTAAAGTTGATCGTATAGTTACCCCCAGCCGCTATGGTGCCTGGCTGGATCGCATACGTACCGACATTTTCTCCTGCTACACGGATCAGCGAACCGGTAACTACAGCAGCTTCTGAATCGCCATTTTCCAATCCAATGACTGTATAGGTGAACACAGGGTCAGCATCTCCATACACCTTGCTTTGCCCTGCATCAGCTGTAATAGACAAGGTAGCAGGAGTGATTTCAAAGTCAGCACTCGTAAAGTTGATCGTATAGTTTGGACCCGCATTCAGTGGTCCCAGATTGATCGAATATGTGCCTACATTTTCTCCCGCATCTCGAGCCAAGTCTCCTGAAAGGATTCCCGAATCATCTCCGTTTTGATAACCATTCACCTGATAGGTAAATACCGGGTCAGCATCCCCATATACTTTGGTTTGTCCTGCATCAGCCGTAACATCCAAGGTGGCAGGAGTAACCTCAAAGTCTGCTGGAGTGAAATTGATCGTATAGTTTGGACCTGCATCCAAAGTACCTTGGTTGATCGCATAGGTTCCTACATTCTCTCCAACTGCTCTTGCAAGGGCACCGGTTAAGATGGTTTCATCATCTCCAGCTTCGAATCCAGTAGCGGAATACGTGAACACTGGATCGGCATCACCATATACTTTATTCTGACCGGCATCTACGCTTATTGTTAGGATTTTCTCTCCGATGGTAAAGTCGGCTCCAGTATAGTTTATCGTATAATTCAGTCCTGCCGTCAGAGTACCCTGATTGATTGGATAGGTTCCTATATTCTCTCCAATTGCTCTTTGTAATTCTCCAGTTAGCACATTTTCAGTATCCCCATTTTTCAGACCACTAATCTGATAAGTGAATACCGGATCAGCATCTCCATAAACCTTGCTTTGTCCTGCATTTGCTGTGATAGACAAGGTAGCAGAAGTGATTTCAAAGTCTGCACTCGTAAAGTTGATCGTATAGTTACCCCCAGCCGCTATGGTGCCTGGCTGGATCGCATACGTACCTACATTTTCTCCTGCTACACGGATCAGCGAACCGGTAACTACAGCAGCTTCTGAATCGCCATTTTCCAATCCAATGACTGTATAGGTGAACACAGGGTCAGCATCTCCATACACCTTGCTTTGTCCAGCATCAGCTGCAATAGACAAGGTAGCAGGAGTGATTTCAAAGTCAGCACTCGTAAAGTTGATCGTATAGTTTGGACCCGCATTCAGTGGTCCCAGATTGATCGAATATGTGCCTACATTTTCTCCCGCATCTCGAGCCAAAGCTCCTGAAAGGATTCCCGAATCATCTCCGTTTTGATAACCACTCACCTGATAAGTGAATACCGGATCAGCATCCCCATAAACTTTGGTTTGTCCTGCATCTGCCGTAACATCCAAGGTAGCAGGTGTGATCTCAAAATCTGCTGGAGTGAAATTGATCGTATAGTTTGGACCTGCATCCAAAGTACCTTGGTTGATCGCATAGGTTCCTACATTTTCTCCAGCTGCTCGTGAAAGAGCCCCGGTTAAGATGGTTTCATCATCTCCAGCTTCGAATCCAGTAGCGGAATACGTGAACACTGGATCGGCATCACCATATACTTTATTCTGACCGGCATCTACGCTTATTGTTAGGATTTTCTCTCCGATGGTAAAGTCGGCTCCAGTATAGTTTATCGTATAATTCAGTCCTGCCGTCAGAGTACCCTGATTGATTGGATAGGTTCCTATATTCTCTCCAATTGCTCTTTGTAATTCTCCAGTTAGCACATTTTCAGTATCCCCATTTTTCAGACCACTAATCTGATAAGTGAATACCGGATCAGCATCTCCATAAACCTTGCTTTGTCCTGCATTTGCTGTGATAGACAAGGTAGCAGGAGTGATTTCAAAGTCTGCACTCGTAAAGTTGATCGTATAGTTACCCCCAGCCGCTATGGTGCCTGGCTGGATCGCATACGTACCTACATTTTCTCCTGCTACACGGATCAGCGAACCGGTAACTACAGCAGCTTCTGAATCGCCATTTTCCAATCCAATGACTGTATAGGTGAACACAGGGTCAGCATCTCCATAAATCTTGCTTTGTCCAGCATCAGCTGCAATAGACAAGGTAGCAGGAGTGATTTCAAAGTCAGCACTCGTAAAGTTGATCGTATAGTTACCCCCAGCCCCTATGGTGCCTGGCTGGATCGCATACGTACCTACATTTTCTCCCGAATCTCGAGCCAAGGCTCCTGAAAGGATTCCCGAATCATCTCCGTTTTGATAACCACTCACCTGATAGGTAAATACCGGATCGGCATCCCCATACACTTTGGTTTGTCCTGCATCAGCCGTAACATCCAAGGTGGCAGGAGTAACCTCAAAGTCTGATGGAGTGAAATTGATCGTATAGTTTGGACCTGCATCCAAAGTACCTTGGTTGATCGCATAGGTTCCTACATTCTCTCCAACTGCTCTTGCAAGGGCGCCGGTTAAGATGGTTTCATCATCTCCAGCTTCGAATCCAGTAGCGGAATACGTGAACACTGGATCGGCATCACCATATACTTTAGATTGACCTGGGTCAGTTACTATATTCAATACATTCGGCACTACTACTATAGTCACAGCCACATTCAATTGAGCAGGATTCCCATTGACATCGGTAACTGTATAAGTGATGTTATTGACACCTTCATCTGTTCTGTCGAATAAAGTTTGACTTAACAATTGAGTTTGAATTCCACAGGCATCTGTCGACCCTTCTTCTATCATTGATGGTGTCAAACTCACTGTACCAAAGGCATCCACATTTAAGGTGATAGATGACTTAGCTTGGATGGTTGGTGGGATATTATCCTCAACTATCACGGAAGTTTCAGCATAATCTGAATTACCAGCCTCATCGGTTGCAATTAACCTTACTGTATTCGGGCCAACATCTGTACAATCAAAGCTATTGACATCTAATGTTAATTGAATATCTCCTGAAGCTGAATAATCATCTGAAATTGGACTGGCTAATAAGTCAGACGGAGATATACTTGGCGCATTTCCATTGTTATCCAATTGAATTGTTAAACTACCTATCACTACAGGGGCTGGTGCTTTGGAATCTATCACCACGGATAAAGGATCAGAATCACTGAAATTACCCGAAACGTCTTTGCTTCTAGCTGTAAAATCATGTGATACGGCTGTTAAACCTGGTATTGGACTCAGTTCAGACGTCGGCGTAAATTCCCATTCACCTGAATTAGTAGAGGTGGTTTCACCCAGCGAACCCTCTACAGAACTGAATATCTCTATAGTAATATTCGGATCAGCCGTACCCCGCAGCGTTGGAGTCCTATCATTGGTGAGATCATCGCTGTCACTAATTCCCGAGTCGCTGGAAGACACCAGATCAGGAGTACTAGGAGCATTGATGTCATCATTTAGAATGGTCAAAGTAGCCCCATCTGAGATGTCGATATCCCCACCGGCAACAGAAGTTGGCAATAGGTTACTCATTGAAATAATTACTGTCTCATCAGACTCTGGTATAGCATCAACTGTAGGAGTTACAATGAAGGTCTGTGTTTCACCGGATGTACCTGCAAAAGTTAAAGTTTGGGCGGTAACGGCTGTATAATCACTATCCGACGTGGTAGCGGTTCCATCAGCCGTACTTACATTTACATCAAATCCTCCATCTACTGCATTATCAAGGGTTAGGGTTACTGTTATGGCTCCGTCATCTTCCTTGCCGCTCACATCAGCGATAGTCACTGAAGCTTGATCGTCATTTGAAATCGTCAAAGTAGCTGCATCGATAATGTCTATAACTAAGGAAGTACCAGAGAGGTTATTCATAGTAAGAGACACCGTTTCATCTATTTCTACCTTGCTATCATCTGTAATTGGAACTTGGAAAGTTTGGACTTCCCCTGCGGAACCAGTAAATGTCAATGTTTGGCCTGCTATAGGACTGTAGTCGTTATCAGCAACTGTTGCAGTGCCATCTGCTGAACTTACATCTACCGTAAATCCTCCCTGCACTGCGTGATCTAAAACAGCACTGATAATTGCATTTCCATCTGACTCAATGACTGATACATCAGCTATGGTTACAGCAGCCGCATCATCATTCAGGATTGTACCTATGCCAGATGCATCTGTGATGCTAACATTTGTACCTGTCGGATTACTAAGTGTTAGCGTGAGTGTCTCATCAGGCTCTAGGACCTCATCCCCTGTAATGCTTATATCTACAGTTTTATTGCTTTCTCCTACTGCAAAACTTAGTGTTCCACTTGAAGCGATATAATCAGATCCGGCCGTTGCCGTTCCATCAGAAGTAGCAAAATCTACCGTAGCACCACCCACTGGTGCCGGTTGCGACAGGGAAACGGTAAATGTAAGATTGCTTGAACCCGAGTTGCCTTCTGATACGGTAGGATCATCGATGGAAATTTGAGTTTGAACAGATGTAGTGAAACTCCATACTGAAGAATTAGGTATTCCGCCAAATGCATTTCCTGCTTCGTCCTGAAATGCGCCATTGTTCAGCATGATATAATACTCCGTACCTAAAGCCAGATCAGAAGTATTAGTAAAGGTGACAACTCCTCCAGATATAGAAACCAGGGCTGTATTGGTCACATCAAATGTTCTCACTACTGCATCATCACTCACTCTGTGCACAGTCAAATTACCAGTATTGGCCACTACATCTTCATTAAATGTGATGACAAAGTCTGAATTCAAACTCACATCCGTAGCATTATCAGCCGGACTAAGGGCAGTTATAGCTGGAGCATTGTTATCTAGTGTATATTCATTCTCATTGGTTTCTGTAGGAGCGGTGTTGACTAGGGCATTACCAACCATATCAGTAATGTTTTGGCCAGCGGCAAAGTTTAATGAAACCAGTTCATTCAGACTAGCCATATTTCCACCGGAAACTGTCACGTCATAGACAAAGCCAGATCCGGAAACTCCAATTGATGCTCCAGTAGGGCCTGTTAAACTAAAATCACCGGAATCCACTCCAGAAACATCCTCAGAGAAGGTTATCCTAAATGTAACAGCATCTGCATTGGTTGGATTTGATGTTGGATTTTGTCTTTCTATTCTGGTCACTAGTGGAGCTATAGCTTCTACTAAAACAGCAGCTGTAGACCCCACACTGTTCAAATCCAGTTCTGCATCTACAGCAAAAGAATTCTGGATACTCCCTCCATTCAATGAAACAATTCCGCCAACAGAGATTCCATCTGTATCCAAATCCCCTGGCTGCACGGTGTATCTGAAGAGCAAAGCAGAAGATCCAGAACCAGAAACGTATTCTGCATCATAAACTGTGCTCCCAACAGTTACTTCAAAACTTGGAACACCACTCACTGTTACCGCTTCGGAATAGTTAACACTAAAATTCAGGTTCTGAGTCGCTGAATAAATGCCATTGGCAGGAACTGAAACCGATGTGACCGAAGGAATCTCCCGAACATCGATATTGATTGTACCAAATGACGCACCTACAGTTCCATCATTCCCCGCTAATCCAATACTACCGGCATTATCTCCTATTACCCCTGGATAGCTGGTAAATTTAATCGAGGAAGGATCACTTAGGAAGGAATTTAAATTTGAAATAGTGCCGGTTATGGTCCAACTTCCAGGAAAAGGATGGCCGAAATAAACATCAACTCCTGGATTAAATGAAATGGTGCCTCCCAATGCCACAATTGTAATTGTTAACAAATCATCCACTGCCGCATCTGGATCTCCAAAGGTAGCGCCAGATAGATCAATTTTACTTGCTATGCCTTCAGCAACAGAAATATCTGTAGGCAAACCAGTAAAGAAAGGCGGCTCGCTGGCCAATTTTCTAACGGAGTATTGGACTGTTGGACCGGTATTACTCAAAGTATCCGTCAAATCTACAGAAAGTGTAATGTCACCATCTGCCATCCCACTCAAGTCAACATTGGAAACGGTCTGGTCGGGTGATGAAATTGTGCCTGATCCCGAAACGTTACTTCCTCCGGCCGATGACGTAAATAGATAATTATAAGTAGAACGCTTTTCAGCATCGGTGAAGGTAAAACTTACATTGGATGAATTGGAAGGAAGAATCGGATCCTGATTAATCTGTACAGAATAACCCGATGGGGGACCAAAATCTTCATCCTGAATCGTAATGGTCAACTGATTCGGGGTGCCTTTAATTGCATTGGTAGGGGGCTCCATATCTATGATTATCGTCTCATCTCCTTCTTCTATTTCATCAAATAGTGACGTAACCCGGATACTGTCCATAAGTGCTCCTGCAGGGATGTCAATTCTCGTTCCCGTTACAACATAATCAGTACCTCCACCTGTGGCTGTTCCAGAAAAAGTGAGCGGAACTGAAACATTAGCCCCTGCCACAGCATCCAATTTCGCTCTTACATAGGCTTGACCACCACTTTCATCTGTAATTGGGTTAAAAACCCCTAATACCTCTAAAGTTGCTGTGGGCGGGGAATCATCTTCAATAATTGTATAAGTCACCTGTTGAACACCATCCTCAATCCCATTGCTTACCGAGGAAATATCTATCACCACTGTTTCATTTCCTTCGTAGAGGGCATCTGGAACATTTAAAATATTCATAGTGCCTGAGGTATTCCCAGATGGAATACTAATGCTAGTACTTGAAACAGAATAGTCTACTATACCTACAGCTGAACCAGAAAAGGATAAATTCACTGTAGTATTTGCTCCATAAGCGTTTGATAAAGTGGCAGTAACCACATTGGGGGTCGTTTCTGATTCCTGCCTTGAAGTTGGACTTACTCCAAGGGTTACTGTCGGAACTGGGGTGACATTAAGAGTCGCGATATAATTGCCACTACTGTTCACTGTCCCGTCATTCACTTCAAATTGAAATGAGGTATCGGTAGATCCATTTTGAATGTATTGGAGATTTCCGGCATCCAGATTCGCTTTACTTACCTGTGTCCCAACTCCCACGGCTTCACCAGGATTGAATGAATCACTGTTATTGGCATCTAGGTAAAGCGTGCCTGCTCCCGGAACAGATTCGATCAGGATATGGCTGAGTGGATTCCCATCACCGTCGGAATATCCAAAATTAGCAGTTGAAAAAGTATGGGTAAGATTTTCGAATGGCCCATTTGCAGCTGTAAAGCTGGCTGCGGTGGGTGGGGAATTGGCACTTATAATAACCCCCGAAAAATTATCAACTAGGACAGCTTCGAAATTTCCTGCGGTAATTTCGATTAAGTCTACCGTAATTCCAGAGCTCCCATTAAAGGTCAATGTCCCAATATCCCCGAAGTTCATCGTTTGAGATGCAACTAATCCCCCACTTAATTTTCCTGTTACTTTAACATTGTGATAGCTATTAAACCCACCAATATTATCTATATCTATACTTTTAAATATAAAAGGGCTACCATCATTTCTCCGAATCGTAACTCGTTCTAAATTAGTATCAGTAATACCTCCAGACAGAATATTTAAATTACCTCCACTTTCATTATGAGCAAAATCACCTCCATCCCCATCCGGGGTAAACAAGTAATCTATTTGAACACCATTATAAGTTCTACTAAAACTAGTGACAAAATCAGGGCCTGATTGATTAAAAGTCTCTGTAAAAGCCTGTCCAAAAGTAAATTGAAAAGTAAAAAAGAAAATCAAAATGGTCGGAACCCATTTTAAATTGATAAAACAGTAAAGGTTTTTCATCGGAACTCAGGTAAAAGGGAAATAATCTAATAAATGACAACTCTGGCTAAAATGAAATCTAGCTAGCTCATTCTTACTATTGCCCCCTAGATCAGAAGGTCAATACCAAGAATAAAGCTAGCTTGATCAAGTAAATACTTAATTTCTGGAAGGGAAAATTCCATTTAATGCGATCACATAATTCATGGCAATGAATGGTTCCATATTGTTAAAAGGAATACTTCCTCCGGTGTTGCCTGTAGATAAAACATTGCCTCCGGCGGTATTCAAAGTAACATCAGGAGTTTGATTGTTATAAATAGCTGCAGGTCTGCCACTTGCTACAGGGGAAGCTAAGGTAGTTGCACCATTTGTGCCAGGCACTTGCTCTGTAGCATTTTGGCTACTTGCATTTACAGGAGATGGAGCAACGGAATGGTTATGCGAAGGAATGTTGGTGACATTCAGCGTGGTAGTTTCAGCTCCACCTTTTGCGCCTTGGGCACGCAAAGAAAGTCCCGGCCCATGGCCCATCCCAATTGGGGCTCTTCCTCTCAGATCAGGTAATGCAAAAGTAGTCCTTCCATCTCCCCCATAAGTAGTTCCCAAAAGCGAAAACAAGGCAGTGTAAGACGAAATGGGTAAAATACTGCCATCACAAAGTGCCCAGCCTCTTGGTGCGAAGTTAAAACCCACCATCATAATTTGTCCTAGAAAAGGTTCCATAAATAAAGAATTTAGTTTAAAATAATTATATAAAATTGAAAATTAACTTCTACAAAATCCATACGTGTAAACACGTATTTTTCAGGACAGAACCACTATTCACCCTAGATAAAAACCTATAAAACAACCATTTACACACCCTGGGGTAGGTTCATCCTGATCAAAAGACCCGCTGACATGCAATACACGCTCTCTTTGCACCATGATCCAGGAGACCTCATTTTCACTCTCCCGCCCTGATAAACTGATGCGAAGATAACCTTTGCCTTTATTTTCACTAATCGCACATTCAAACTCAAACGCTAACTAGACTAATGTCAACAGGGAGTTCACCTGCCAAGATTTACTCGCTAAAAGGGACTAGTTCAAGCCGGAATCCTCGTTGACCCCTACTTCAAAAAGTCTTACAGCGGAATTCCTACATAAATCACTGCAATCGTAATCCTCCTCGGTTAAAATCAATAAATAAGCGCTCCTATCCAGTAAACAATAATCCATCGATTATATCGGTAATATTGAAAAATAAACCCGCAAACGCAATCAAATCAAAATTATTATACAATCCCTCTATTTATTCAAATCAGCTCTAAAAGCAAAAAGACAAAGTATAATTATACTTATAAATAATACAAAATGAGTTTTAAATACATTAAACCTAATTTCAACATTTAATTTACTGAAAAATGCATCTACATTTTCAAATTATCTAGCACAACCAACCGGAATCCTGCAACAAAAAAAGACCCAATCCCTCACGTTGTTTGGGATTGACTTAAAGTTTTAAAGTAGATTGCTTAGTTTCATTGCTGAATAAACCTCCTTATTGAACCCTTATGGATTACACCCAAACAATACTTGATTTCTTGAAAGAAATAGGAATACCCACAGAGGAAGTACTTTTGGACTCCACAACCTTCCTGCCTGGAGTGCAGATCAAGCAGGGCAAACTGCACTATGATCCAACTAAGCTGGAATTCCCCGGCGATTTAATTCATGAGGCTGGCCATATTGCCCTGATGACACAGGAGGAAAGGAAAACCATAATCGGAAATGTCAAAGAATACCGAAATCCTGCTCAGGACGATGAAATGGGAGTGCTTGCCTGGTCCTATGCTGCCATAAAACACCTGGGCATTCCAGGTGAGCTGCTCTTTCATGAAGGAGGCTATCACGGACAGGCCCAAGCGCTTTTGCGTGGATTTGAGTCCGGACAAATCCTGGGGCTTCCGCTTCTGGTATGGATGGAGTTAACAGATTATGATACTTACCCAGAAATGAGGAAATGGATCAGAGAATAACTTCAGGCTTGTAAAATCAGGTTTCTCAGCCAGTCGTTGAGTACTAGGTCTATGACCAAGTGGACTCTTGGAAACTCACTTTTATTGCTCACCCGATGTGGCTTGGATAGTTTTAAGTACCAGCACTCCCCAGCTTGCATCAGTACACGTTTTTGATCCAGAAAAAAATACACTTCAGTATTGGTCAGAACCGGCACATGTATTCTAACCGAATCCTCATCCAAATCATAATCCTGATGTTCCTTGATTTCTGATAGGGGGCCCAGCCTCATCATCCTTACCGATTGGTACTTGGTTTCAAATCTCTCCAGCAACCCCTTGATGTAAGGAACTTTGTCCAAAAATAAAGTGGGCACAAAACAGCCATCACCGGGAACGGCAGAGGCCATGAGCACCGGGTGAACTCTACCTTTTTGGGCGGTAAGAGGCAAAACAGCCCAATCTCCATCATAATTTTGACTTACGAAATGGTCCACCCAATATTCCTGCTCCAAAGTAGCCAAGGAAGCTGCTAACTGTTCCCCGTCAAAATGGAAAGGAAGTTTTACTCGATCTCGAAATGAGTTCATAGGTTTTGTCCCTTTACTAGTCTAGCTGGCATCAGCCATGCTATTCCCCCCAAACATATACCAAAATTAGGTTTTCATACGCCCTATTCATCTAGAAAAGCTACTTTTGTGTAGCTTACCAATCCAACTGATGAATTACCATTCCGACCAAGTTTACCAGAATATAGATTTTTCCGAGTCAGTATCTCACCCCTCCGAATACGAAAACTGCAGCTTTGAGAGATGTAACTTTCAAGGCTTGAACATTTCCCATAGCATATTTGATAATTGCACCTTCACAGCCTGTGACTTTAGCAATGCCAAGGTATCCCAAGTAGCTTTCAGACAGGTGCGTTTTGATAACTGCAAGATTCTTGGGGTGCATTTTCATGCATGCAACCCTTTCTTGCTGGAGTTTTCCTTTCAAAACTGCCAAATGGACTACTGTAGCTTTTACAATCTCAAGCTCAAAAAATCCACCTTCACTCAATGTAGGTTGACAGAAGTGGATTTCACCGAAGCTGAATTAACTGCCTCTGATTTTCGCGGATCGGACCTTAGTGGATGTACTTTCGACAGGAGCAATTTAGAAAAGGCAGATTTCCGAAACACCCAGCATTTGCAACTTGACCCAGAGCTCAATCGCATCAGGGGAGCAAGGTTTGATTTGGATAGTTTACCAGGCTTGCTGGGCAAATACCGGATCAAAATAGGTTAAATGGAGGTGGTCAGCTTATCATCTTGAAGCTATACAGATACGGTGCTTTGTGGGACCCTCCAGAGTACAGTTTATCGTGACGCTCTAGAATATCCAAAGCAAGCATTTTCCGCTGGAAATTGGCCCGGTTTAGCTTTTCTCCCAAAATAGCTTCGTAGAGTTGCTGTAAATCTTTCATGGTAAACTTCTCCGGCAGTAGATTCATACTGAGGAGCTTTTGGTCCAGATGAGTGCGCAGATGCTCCAGGGCTTTGGACACGATATCATTATGATCCATCATCAGCTCAGGCAAGCTATCATAATCATACCAATCAATGGAGTCAGACAGCTCATCAGGGGTTGGGGTTACATTTTCATAATTGATCAAGGCGTAATACCCAACAGTGATAAATCGACCCAGCAGCCAGTGATCTGAAGTAACTTCCTCCCCTTGCTCCTCCATGATCCTACGCATGACTTGCGGGCTATACCTATCCATGGAGCCAAAGGTGTGAAACTGCTCCAGGTAGATCTCCTCCAACCCTGTACGCTCCATCAGTCCTCGCTTGACTGCATCATCCAGGTTTTCGTCTTTTTTGATAAAACCGCCCGGCAAAGCATGGGTTTTCAGGTTATGATATTCTAGCACGAGAATCTTCAATTTTTCTCCTGAGAAACCAAAAATCACAGAGTCATACGATAAATTTGGGATATATTCTGTAGCCAAAGGGGTCATATTTTAAACTTGTGGAGCAAATAGCAACAACTGACGTTTCCCCAAAAATAAGCATTAACTATTGTTTCACAGCGATACAATAAATTCTATTTTTTGAAAACTTCACTATTTATCAGCTACAGCACTACCCCTCCTCAGTAAACACTATGACAAATGAGCAAAAAATAGCCTCTCCTAATCTTTCCTTCCCACCAGTACCATCCTAATCGTATTGTAATCGTATTTGTCCTCAAAATGAATCCGTAGTTCCTGAGGAGATTTTTTGTTTTCAATCTCTGAATTGATCTCGAATATCACCTCCTGGGGCAAGCAGTCTTCCAGCTCCACCTTACCGGCAGCGATCCCTTTCACCAAATGCCCCTTGATGGTGGATTCGGCCAAGCCCCGCTCCACCACTATATCCCCTATACTTTTGCCAGCATGAATCATCCCATATGTAATCTCATAAGTCTCCCCTACTTTTCGCTTCAGATTCGCTTTTCCTGACTTTTTTCTACCGGTTTTGGTACTGGCAAATTTTGGGTTTTCCGCGGCAGCCTGTTTGGCTTTTTCCGCCAGCTCAGTTCTAATTCGACTTTTTTCAATATCCAGATCGTTCATTTTTCCCGGAATATCACCTTGCAAAATAGCAGTCACTACCCGCCGTACCTTGCTGATATCACTGTACTTTCTGAGCAAAATCACCTCCAGTTCTTCAAGGCCATTCACATAGGTTTTGGTTCTGGAAAAACGCTCCACCTCTGCTCTATGAACCAGCAGCTTTCGTAAAACATCTTTCAGAAAATCCTGAAAATAGGCCGTCCCTTTTTCTAACCTTTCTACCAGTTTGCTCTGATCATTTTGCTGTAAAAGCAGCCGGAGCTGATTGCCAAATCTGTAAGCTGTATTCTGCTGTCCTGCTACCAAAGTAGTCATGTCCTTCACGGCCACCTGCATTTCAGGATCTTCAAACTCCATGGTACTATCATGCTTACGCTGAAAGCCCTGCAGTTCAGATAAAAGAGACTGCAAGTCAAAACTCCCGTCCAAAAGTGAAGTTATATAGTTTTGCTGGAATACTTTCAGCTGCTCCTCCAACTTGGACTGGGTATTCGCGGCTTCCACAAATGCCGTCACCTGTCCGTCTGATTGCAAGGCCGTCGGATGGATTTTGGTCAATAAGGTGAGGCCTTCTAGACTTCTTAACCGGCTCAAAGCCACATATACCTGTCCGGGCGCAAAAGCGCTGCCTACATCTATCACTGCCTTGTCAAAGGTCAATCCTTGGCTTTTGTGAACGGTCACCGCCCAAGCGGTTTTGATGGGATATTGACTGAAAGTTCCGATCACTTCTTCGTCCAGTTCCTTGGTTTCAGCATTGATGACGTATTTTTTATTTTCCCAAAGCTCCTTTTTCAGCACATATTCAAAACTCCCTCCATCTAGCTTCACACGAATGTCATCTTCGTCTAGAGCGATTACTTTCGCCAACTTACCATTGTAGTAATCCCCATTTCCTGATGAATCATTTTTGATAAACATCACTTGCGCCCCTACTCTTAACTCTAGGGTTTTGGGCAAAGGATATAGATTTTCCGGAAAATCATTTTCCACCTCTGCTTCATAATACATGGAGTCTCCAGGGAGGGCCAATAGTTTTTCCCTATTGATTTGGTCTGCCTTATAATTATGCGTAGTGATGGTGATGCAATCCTCCAAGTTCTTCAGTTCATCCTGAGTCTTGAAGTGCCGGTTGAGCAGTCGGATATCCTCGTCCTGTACTTTATTTTCGCGCAGATGATTCAGCACGCTTATAAAATCCTCATCCTGCTGTCTGAATATTTTATCAAGTTCCAAATAGACCAGTCCCGTTTCCCTCAGTACCCGTGCTTCAAAAAAATGCATACCCGGATAAAACCTGGACAGCACCTGCCATTCCTGATCTCTGACTATGGGTGGCAGCTGAAACAAATCACCTATCATCAGCACCTGTACCCCTCCAAAAGCTTCCTGAAAATTTCGCTTTACACTCCTGAGCCTATAATCAATCGCATCCAGCACGTCCGCCCTCAACATGCTGACCTCATCGATTACCAGAAGCTCTACAGATCGAAGCACACTCCTGCGAAATCCACTGATGGGATGCCTCCTCCCTAGCGTATGCTGGGTAAAACAGCCATACTGATCAGTGAAATTCCCCTCGGGCTCTCTAGAAGGCAAGAAAAAACCTAGTGGTAATTGGAACTGGGAATGAATAGTCACTCCTCCAGCATTCAGCGCTGCGATCCCGGTGGGCGCTACTACCAAATGGGTCTTGTGCGTCTGCTGGGCCAGACTTTTCAGGAAGGTGGTTTTGCCTGTCCCTGCTTTTCCTGTCAAAAAAATCGGCGCTCCGGTGTTATTTACAAATTTTGCCGCTAGCTCCAGTTTATCGGTTACTTGATTTCCCATATAGCGAAACTACTATTTTTTTAAAAATGAATCTAACTAAAAGCCAGGTCTAAGCTTTACTTGACCTTTACAATTCTGAACCTATCATACCTCTCAACTCCATTAAAGTTAGTGAAATGATTAGCTTTTAAAGTTACAATTTTTTGCGAAAGAGATTGCCCAAATAGTCCTTCTTCCACACAAGAACCTGCTGCTTAGCACCTCTCAGTCAACCATTAAGGGCATGGAATAAAACTTGCCTAATTATTACCTACACTAACCCACTTTAACCATGAATACTGAATACAATTTTCCAATCAGCTGCAGGACGGTAGCTGGATGTGATGTAAAAACCATAAAAGAAGAATCCGTAGGCACCATCAAAGATATCATGGTAGATACTGAGACCGGAGACGTAGCATACATCGTGCTTGAGCTACACAGAGACTTTCTCAATCTCGGAAATAAGTATCTGGCATTGCCTTGGGAGGCATTTGATTTTCACGGACAGCAACGCAAGGTAATTTTAGTCAAAGCGGATAAAGAGAAACTGGAAAACGCACCTGGATTCGAAAAGGACAGTTGGCCGGTAGGATCCCAGCATCAGTTTATTGGCGAAATAAAGTCATACTATGGATATGACAGGAGAAAGGTGCTGATTGAATAGGCAAAGTACCGATTCATCCTGTTTGGCTCTCCAGTTTATGGGGAGCCTTTTTTATTCACCGTCTAATTACTTGCAAGAACCCAATTCAAAACTTCAATATTCACTACTTACCTTCTCTTGCCATCATCTGGGGGATCCTTCTCCGACATAATCAATTGTGCGAAGTCTCCGGGCACTATTTCTAGTAAACCTTCCCGCACTGAGTTCCAGATCAGATTAAATACTCCCCGATATTTATTACGCTCGGTTTGAAACTCAGCCCTTTTATAATTCCCTTTTTCCGGGAGGTTATCAGTGGACGTGAGAATATTTGCCACCAAGCTCATCAGTTTTTTCTTCTGGGCAGCGTCATCCAATAAATCCAGGTGTAAATCCGAATAATCAAACCTCATGGAATTTGAAGATGCATATTGGTTGGCATTCATGGAGATTTCCAGGTTTTTCACTTCACCGGAGGTAATTTCTACATTTGAAATATGACCTATAATGGCATTTAATTCCTGAAGATTGAAACTCCCCACTTTACCCTTTAGAGAAAATTCATCATTGGTATAGGGTACAGTCACGTCCATACTCATCTGCGCAAACCCATTCAACACAGCTTCCCCATAAATGAGCATTTCTCCATGTTGCAAGGAATCTAAGGATGAAATATTGGTGATTTCGGCACTTAACCTTTCAAAGTTCAAATCATAAGGCTGTGATTTTCCCGGAGGAATCTCCGAATAAGTGATCAGCGAATTTGTCAGTCTGACTGTATCTAGCTCCAGAGGAAATGGAATTTTCTCTACCATCCCTTCAAACATGGGCTTCTCAGGCTCATCTGGCGGGCGTTGTTTGTTTTTATTTCGCACATCATGAAGCACCAGACTATCTATGGTCGCCAGTCCCGCAAAAATCGACCAGTTACCATACACTGTACTTCTCGCATTGAGCCTTTCGATACGCACATTTTTCACTTCCACTTCTATGATGTCAAGCTGATATTCCGCCCGCTTAGACGCCTCTACGGCAGAATCCTCAAAGCGAAGACTCAAACCTGTAATATCAAAAGCATCAGCCTTGGAGTCTAGCACAAGCTCCTCTATGCGGAAAGTCTGCTCAGGATTCAGGTTCACTTCCAGATTGCTCATTCTGGTCTCTATACTTTCCAATTTGAAGGGAATAGCATGATTGACCAAGGCGGAATCAGTAGTAAGGTTTTTTGCTGTAATGCTCAATCCATCGAAGCTCCCAAACTTTCTTAAAGTATCCGACTGGTTAAACAGTTCTGCAGAGCCATCTCTCAAACTAAAATTCCGGATCACTCCTCTGGACACCAAGTCTCCGAATAAATTTTGAAAGGCATTGGAAAAATTCCCCGGCTTTTTCTCCACCGAATCCTGATGGACCAACACAAAGCTCGGACGCTCCATACTTAGCTGCCCCACTTCGATCACATCCCCCATCAGGAATTTCAACATACGCACATCCGCGAGCTCCAGAGAATGCATATTCCCATTGATCGAAGTGGACATCCCTTCTTTCAGCGGGTGGAGTGAGATTTCCCGCATCTCTATACTTTGCCTTAGCAGGTGAATTTCTATGTCCTCAAAAAGCACATCGTACTGCCTGTCCGCATTTGCATTGATGCGGGATCGGAGAGTTTCTGCCAGGTATCTCTCTAAAGCAAAAGTACCCGCTACTCCCACTATGATGATGACACCGAGAATCCAAAGGAATTTTTTCAAAAGAAATCAGTTAGTGAACCCGTATTTGGAGCTGCCCAAAATTGATCCTGTACAAAGCAAAATAGCTAGAATAAATACTCAATCCAATCAGCTGTTGTCCTGAATTGAATCTCTATTAATACAAAGTTTAAACCAATACCCTACCTGATTTCTACCTGTATCTACTATTTTTACCCAGTAGCTAAGTTATTTCAACTACTTTCACCACAAAAAATTAATGAAAGCCAAAATCTCCGTTCTGCTTTTCTGCTTTTTGATTATTGCCTCACTGGCCCAGGCACAGGATGATCAGCCTATATTCAAGGTGATGACCTATAACATCTACCATGGGGCTACGCCAGACTCCCTTTCCAAACCCAATCTAGAAGAGATTGCTAACCTGATCATACAGACACAACCTGAGGTTATAGCCTTTCAGGAGGTAGATTCCATGACTACGAGAAGTGTAGAGATTTTTGGAGAAAAGACTAATCTGATCGCCGAGCTCAGCAAATTGACAGGCTATAGAGGCTATTTTGCCAAAGCGATGGACTATGCAGAAGGCGGGTATGGAGAAGGGTTACTGGTCAAAAAAGGCTCAGAATATTACACCCAAAAACTCCCAACTCCAGTAGGTGGAGAACCTCGGGCGGCAGCTTGGGTAAAAGTAGAATTACGCAACCAACAGCGCTTATATTTCGGAGGAACTCACCTCTGTCACCAATTCCCGGAAAATAGAATTGCCCAGATTGAGGCATTAACTTCCTATGCTGATACCCTGGCCTACCCGGTTTTCTGGGCAGGAGACCTGAATTTTGATCCCAGCTCTGAAGCCTACCGTAACGTCCCGGATAAGTGGGCAGATGCCGGAAAAGTAGCCGGAGATGAGACCCCGACCTTTGACTCAGAAGCAGGCAAAAGAATTGATTATGTGTGGTTTGATCCGGAACATTTTGAAGTGCTGGACTACCAGGTTTTAGATGTGCCTTTTTCGGATCATTTCCCTGTATTAGTAACGCTTAGATTAATAAAACCTTAACCTCTTATGATGAAGAAATCACTCCCCCTGCTTTTGCTCTGCTTAGCAGCTATCGGCTTTTCCTTTCAGTTTGCTTCTCACCAGGCCAAAAACCCTGACTGGGAAACTCTTTTTAATGGAAAAGACCTGCAAGACTGGACGGTAAAAATCCGAAAACATGAACTGAACGAAAATTTCGCCAACACTTTCCGAGTAGAAGACGGTCTGATGAAGGTACGCTATGACGGCTATGACCAGTTTGACCAGCAGTACGGACATATTTTTTACCAAAAACCCTATTCCTATTATCTCCTACAGGTGGAGTACCGCTTTGTAGGTGAGCAGGCAAAGGGCGGCGAAGGCTGGGCTACCAGAAATAGCGGCGCCATGCTTCACTGCCAAGATCCTAAAACCATGCTAAAAGACCAGGATTTCCCTATTTCCATAGAAGCTCAGTTTCTCGGTGGCAACGGCAAGAACCCTAGAAGCACCTGTAACCTCTGCACCCCGGGTACGAATGTGGTTATGGATGAAAAATTAATCACTAGCCACTGCGTGACCTCCTCTTCACAGACCTACCATGGAGACCAGTGGGTCACCGCCAATTTCATAGTCATGGGAGATGGTCAGGTTCACCACATGGTGGGCACAGACACAGTGATCAGCTACTCCCAAGCGCAGATCGGAGGCGGAAATGTAGCCCCGGTAGATCCTAAGGTAAAACAAGATGGCAAATTGCTAAATGGAGGATACATTTCACTGCAGAGCGAAAGTCACCCAATTGATTTCCGAACGGTGAGAATCATCGATCTCAGCAGCATCAAAGATGATGAGGAGAAATTACAGGAATTGGTTCATGAAAAGTTATCGGAGAAATAAAGTCTTCCTTTGGAACCTCCGCATTTCAATTTCTTAAATTCCCTTAATGAACAGCAAATTCAGTTTTTTTGGCTCTCATTTTGAAACAGACCAGGTATAACTAACCATTTTAACTATGAAGAACTACCTTACTTTAATTCTGGCCATTGCTTTTTTTGCGCCAGCACTGGCTCAAGATGACATGTCTGTTCCTCTGATTGAAGTGGAGGGATATAGCGAAAGAAAAATTGCTCCAGATGAAGCTAATTTCCAGATAAACCTGGAAGAAAAAGCCATGAAAGTGCCTGATGCCGTTCAGGTATTGAACAAAAAAACTGAGCGCCTGGCCCAAGCCTTGAAAAAAGCTAAAATCCAAGATTACAAGTTGATCGCAGACAATTATTCGGTTAACGTAAACCGGATTTACCGCAGCGGGTCATCCAAGGACTCCGGGTACGTAGCCCGTCAAACCCTAAGAGTGGTGACGAGTAGCAAGAATGAAGATCTGCAAAAAATCGTAGAGGCCATCCAAAATGCAGGCGACATGAGCTATAACCTGAGCTTTCAGGTGTCTGAAACCACCGAGAAATCCCTGCAGGACGAGATGCTGCGTGAAGCCCTAAAAGATGCAGAACGTAAAGCTAAACTGATCTCAGAAACCCTGGGAATCAGAAGCATTCAGGTGCACCGGGTTTCATTGGAAGCTCAGCCTGTAACCTATCCTAAAATGGAAATGATGCGGGCTCAAGCTGATGGCGCAGCAGCTCCTCCCATGCTCAACCCCGATGATCAGCGACTGCAAAAACGGGTAGTCGTGAAATACACATATTAATGAAACGGTCGCTTCGGCGGCCTTTTTTTGTAGATTCGATCTAGGCACCTCACTTATAACGTACTTCATTCTAAATACAATTTCCCAACAGCGTGACTCCAGATTTAGCCTATTCTAAAGCTATCCCTTACCCCAGATAACATGAACCAAAATACCAATATCTCTAAACCTGAGGTTTACGACACCTTACTGAAAAAGTCGGAACAAAATGGGTTTACCATGCCCTCGGATTTGTACATAGGCACCTTGCTTAAATCTCTAGTAGCCAGCAAGCCATGTGGAAATTTCCTGGAATTGGGCACCGGTATGGGGCTTTCATTGGCTTGGATGGTAGCGGGAATGGACGATTGCGGATCCGTCATTTCCATTGACAATGACCCCTCGCTATGCCGGATTGTTCAGCAGCATTTCAATTTAGATAGCCGGGTCAATATTCTTTGTCAAGATGGATCAGAATGGATCAAAAACTACAGTGGAGACCAGTTTGATCTGATTTTTGCAGACGCCTGGCCTGGCAAATACAGCGAATTGGACGAAACTTTAGCCTTATTGAAACCTGGAGGGTTCTATGTAATAGATGATATGGACGAACAGCCAAACTGGCCAGAAGGACACGCAGAAAGAGCCGAGGAATTGATCAAGGTTTTAGAAGCAAAATCAGGATTTTCATGTACCAAAATGAATTGGTCCACAGGAGTGATCCTACTCTGCAAAATGAATTAAGCTCAAAGCACCAGCAGGTAAATAAAAAACGTAATTACCCCCAGTCCTAGTCCAATGATGAAAACGGTATATGCATGGGAAAGCAATTTGTATTTTCGGCTCAAAACCTTGCCCTGATAAAACAGTGAGATTGCCATTTGCTCATTTATTTTCTTTTTGCTGGGCAAAATAGAATCCAGCTCGCTCAGGTAATCATCCAGGTTGAAATTTGAACTTACTCCGAAAAACATCAAACTGGACTTGACCTCTGCTTCCGTATTTTTCTGTTTGCCCAGCATCTTGGGCCGGGCAGCTTGTACAGCCAAAATAGTGGAAACCAAACAAGTGCTAAGCAAAATCATGATCGGTACCAAAGTGACTATACTCTGGTAATCAATCTGATGAGAAATCGTACCATAGCCAATAATCGCCACTACCGATGAAATCACCAGCGCATTGATACTGATCACAATATTGGCCTTATTGTCAGCAATCTGCAGCAAATTACAGTTATTCATAAAAGTCACCCTAAAAAAAGTCTGACGCTCTCTTTCCGTTTTGTCTTTCTTCGGTTGTATAGTTTCTTCCATCTTATCTTTTCATTTGGCAATGAAATTAAACAATAATTACCCAATAAACTTAAGTTATTGATAGCGATTAATTTAGGGCTTTTCTACCAAAATCATAACAAAAAGGAAACCCCTGAAATCTTCTGTCCAATCGGAAAAGTCCCTATACTTATTCGATAAAACGAATGAACAATGAACGATTCAAGAAGAGAATTTTTAAAGAAAGCAGCTTTAGTCACCGGCGGAGCTAGCATCTGGAGTTCCATGCCCATGGCTGTGCAACGAGCTATGGCCATCCCGGCTGCTCCAGGGACCACTTTTTACGATGCAGAGCATGTGGTCATGCTGATGCAGGAAAACAGATCTTTTGATCACTGCTTTGGCACCATGAAAGGCGTACGTGGCTTCAACGACCCCAGAGCTATTTCTCTTCCGGATCAAAACCCAGTTTGGCTTCAGCCAGACAAAAACGGCAATCGTTTTGCCCCTTTCCGCTTTGATATCAAAGACACCAAAGCCACTTGGATGAGTGGCACGCCGCACTCCTGGGAAAATCAGGTGGATGCGCGCAACGAGGGAAAATACGACGGCTGGATCGAAGCCAAAAGACCGGGCAAACAATACTATGATTTACCACTCACCATGGGCTTTTATAGTCGGGAGGATTTACCGTTTTACTATGCTTTAGCAGATGCATTCACGGTATGTGATCAACACTTTTGCGCAGCACTGACTGGAACCACCACGAACAGAAGCTATTTCTGGACTGGAAAAACCCATGGTGCAGACGGTGAAAAGGCAAAAGTCAGAAATGGCGAACTGACCTACGGCAAGGAAGGCACTTGGAGAACTTTTCCGGAATTGCTGGAGGACAATGGTGTCTCATGGAAGGTATATCAAAATGAATTGAGCATCAGCACCGAACTTGAAGGAGAAGCAGAATCACTTTTGGCCAATTTCACTGACAATAATCTGGAGTGGTTTTCACAATTCGGTGTTCGTTTTCATCCTGAGCATTACCTTTTTCTGCAAAAAAGACATCAATCCCTACCTTCCGAAATCGCTGAATTAAAGGTGAAAATCGCCAGCAATCCAAGCAATCTGGAAGAACTGGAAAAGGAACTGAAGGAGAAGGAAGAAGGTCTGGCTTACCTGGATGTTTACCTGAAAAAATGGAATGCTGAAGAATTCGAGAAACTTTCAGAACGCTCAAAAAACCTCCATAAAAAGGCTTTCCAAACCAATATCGGCGATCCTAATTACCACCAAACAGAAAAGCTTGCCTACCAGGAAAATGGGGAGGACAGAGAAACCCTGATTCCAAAAGGCGACATCCTACACCAATTCCGTAAGGATGTCAAGGAAGGTACTTTGCCAACTGTCACTTGGCTAGTTGCTCCGCAAAAATTCTCTGATCACCCTAGTGCACCTTGGTATGGCGCCTGGTACGCTTCGGAAGTCATGAACATATTGACAGAGGATCCGGAAGTGTGGAAAAAGACCATTTTTATCATTAACTATGATGAGAACGATGGCTATTTTGATCACGTCCCTCCTTTCGTTCCTCCGAATCCTCATGAGCCAAACGGCAAAATGTCGGACGGACTTTCCAGTGTGGGAGAATTTGTGACTGCTGAAGAAGAATTGAAAGATGGCTTCAAACCAAATGAGGCAAGAACCAGCCCAGTTGGTTTGGGCTATAGAGTTCCACTGATCATCGCATCCCCCTGGTCCCGAGGAGGCTGGGTGAACTCAGAAGTTTGTGATATTACTTCTACGATACAGTTTTTGGAGAAATTCCTTTCGAAAAAGACCGGAAAGAAAATCGAAGAAACCAATATCAGTTCTTGGAGAAGAACAGTCAGCGGGGACTTGACTTCGGCTTTCCGCCCCTATAATGATGAAAAAATCAAACATGCTACCCCTGTCAATCAGGAGGAATTTGTCAAGCAGATTTACAACGCCAAATTCAAAAACATCCCTACCAATTTCATCAAATTAACGGAGGCCGAGGCGAAAAAGGCCGCATTAAACCCTAGGGATTCTGCCGTTTTCCCAAAGCAAGAACCCGGTACCAAACCTTCCAATGGATTGAAATATGATCTGCATGCGGATGGAGAGCTCAGCCCAGACGGAAAGAACTATCTCATCACCTTTACGGCCGCTCAGGAAATTTTTGAAAAAAACAGTCTGGGTTCAGCCTTCAATGTTTATGCGCCGGGCAAATACAGAAACCCGAAAACAAAAGCTTTCGAACCCGTAAAAACCTGGGCGTTTGCGGTAAAATCCGGCGATAGCTTTACCTATGAATGGCCAGTTTCAGCATTCGAAAATGGAATTCCTCATCTGCGGGTTTATGGCCCAAATGGCTTTTTCAGAGAGTTTATGGGCAATACTCCTACTAGTTCCTTAAAGCTAAGTGCCCAGGCAGTTATAAAAAACAAGAAGGCAAAAGACGAACTGCAGCTGCTGATCAGGAACACTTCTTCGGGAAACCTCACGGTGACAGCAAATGACGCAGTGTATTTGAAATTGAATGAAGAAATCAAGCTGGCCCCGGGAGCTAAAAAAACACTGAAGATTGACACCAAAAAATCTCAGGGCTGGTATGAAATCAATGTCTCCACCAAAGAAAATCCGGATCTGAAAATCACTTATGCTGGAAGACTGGAAACTGGCAAAGACAGCATCTCAGATCCGCAGATGGGGAGAGTAATTTAGGCTTCAGGTCTTAACTGCATTGTCCTAAGAGCATAAAGATGAGTACAAAAACCAAGACTGTTCCTAGGCATCCTCCACCTAGTTTGTATGCTCCATAGCCTGCGATTAGTCCTTTGAAAAGATTGTTCATGTCGGGAAAGTTTATGTTTTAAAATGATAGCTATGGCAACAATTCACAAGTTGTGCCATAGCTGTTTTTAGTCTAGAAACACATTGGAAATTTGATTATCCGCAACTCTGCCATTGGTACAAAATCTATATGAATGGGTGCTAATAAACGTCAACAGACCACAGTCAACAGTCCGGTGCCCATTTTTTCAAACCTCAAACCTTATTTAATTTGGTCAGTGGCAAAAAGCAGATACACCAATTGAAAAACAATAAGGCTGAGTAATAAAACCCCGTTTTGAGACAAGAGCCATTTCCCAGTTTGGGAAAAATTACTGTTGATCAAGCATCCTAATCCTACTAAAAATCCGCGAAAATCCGCGGTTCTTTTCTGCGTTAATCTGCGGGAAAATGGTAGAGACATTACAGAAAAAAGTAACCTAGAAGCAGTTAAAAACTAAGATTGAGGCCACTTCCGTCTCCCAGCTTTTTAAAACACCAATAACCCATGCTCTCTAAGAATCTCCCAAACCTCTGATTCCAGCATTTCCTCAAAGTCTCCGAAAGATTCCTCATAGCTTTCACGGATTGGCTTCAGGGTATTCAGCTTTTGATTATAACCGACTGTATGGAGCATTTCTGCAACCCACTGACCTAATTCCAATGGAAGCTCCATGGCGAAGTCCTCCTTTTTTCCTGAAAAAATCAACTCAGAAATCTCGTCTTCTTCGAAAATCTGAAGCTCAGGCTGTGCTCCAATCCACAGAATCCTGTTTCGATCTTTATATTCCGCAGCAGGCTCATTCCTGATTTCGTTGGCTATGTAATCCTTAGAAACCGTTGTCTTTGGAACTTTTGTATCAAACCAATCCTGAAGCGGAACATCGAAGCAGACCCCATGCATGTAATTGAACAACGATTTGCGCAGCCCCTCACCAAAAAGCTCATGATCTGCTCCTGTCGGATCCTCGTGCGGAAGGTCATTATTGGCAAAAGAACCTGCAGTAGGCATAAGATTAACTGCTCCAAAAGCTTTGGGATCCAGCCCAACCGGACTGTGCGCTGTCATGGCAAATCTATGCCAGAAGCCTGATTGGATCACTCCAGCTTGGATCAATTGCCGAACCATCTCCAAAGAATCAATCGTTTCCTGAGCTGTCTGGGTAGGAAAACCATACATCAGATAGGCATGCACCATGATTCCTGCCTGGGTGAAATGATTGGTCACCTGAGCGACTTGGGAAACCGTGACGCCTTTCTTGATCATCTCCAACAATCGATCTGAAGCCACTTCCAAACCTCCGGAAACGGCGATACAGCCAGAAGCTCTCAGAAGTCGGCAAAGATCAGCTGTGAAGCTACTTTCGAAGCGGATATTCGTCCACCAAACCACAGAAAGATCCCTACGAAGAATCTCAATTGCCAGATCCCGCATCAATGCCGGAGGCGCAGCTTCATCTACAAAGTGAAACCCATTTTCACCCGTCTGAGCTATAATCTCTTCAATTCGATCACATAAAATCGACGCCGTGATAGGCTCATATCTTCCTATATAATCCAGCGACACATCGCAAAACGTGCATTTCCCCCAGTAGCAGCCATGAGCCAAAGTCATCTTATTCCAGCGCCCATCCGACCAAAGTCTATGCATGGGATTGGCAACCTCGATCACAGAAAGGTAATCCCGGATCAGCAAATCACTGTAATCCGGCGTTCCCACTTCCCGCTGAGGAACGTCTTTGGCAGGATTGCTATTGCAAAAAGTCACTTTACCAGCTATTCTGGTAAAGGTTCTTTTTAACTCAGAAACCGGAATTTTCCCATCCAGATGATCGAGCAAAAGCCTGATCGGCGCTTCTCCATCATCCAAAACGATAAAGTCCATGTAATCAAAAACCCGAGGTTCCTTCAGCGAGCGTAATTCCGTATTCGGATACCCTCCGCCCATCCAAAGCACCAATTGCGGATAATACTTTTTGAGGTATTGCCCGCATTTGAAAGCTCCATATAGATTACCGGGAAAAGGCACAGAAAAGGCAACAGAAGTTGGTTGGTACTGTAGTATCTTTTGCTCCAGCAAGTCACAGAGCATTTCATCGATCAAACCTGAGGGTTGATTAAGCGCTTCCTGCATTTCATCAAAGGAATTGGCTGACATGCCCAAACGCTCCGCATAGCGGCTAAATCCAAAGTGTGGATCGATCTGCTCAGAGATCAAATCTCCAATATCTTCCAGATAAAGCGTGGCGAAATATCGTGCCTTGTCCCGAATTCCCAGCGTCCCAAAAGCCCATTCCAGATCATCCAATTGCTCAAAACGACTTGCCTCAGGCAGGTAATCTCCCTCTGCAATTCTATAAGTCAGGGTAGGATTTCTGTCTTGTAGAAAAGCAATCACCGGATCTATGGTCTGAAGGTAATTCGCTTTCAACCGTACAATCCGCGCAGCATTATCTGACAAGTCTGCATCCTGAGCTTCTATTTCCTGAAATATCCTTGTCAAGCCAGATTTTGAAAAAAGCTGTAAGATCACCTCTATTCCCAAATCCACTTGATTGGAAGCCACACCAATTTGGTTGAGGTATCCTTTCAGATAAGCCGTAGCAGGATAAGGCGTATTCAGCTGAGTAAAAGGCGGGGTAATAAAGAGAACTTTCGAGGCCAAGAGTCTAGTCGATGATATGTCGCTGCAAGTTCGGAAGAATTGTTAAGTATTGAGTGATTATCCCAATTGAAAGCTGTAAAGAGGTCCAATCGAAAGATAATTTATTGGACAAAACTTGTCTATCGCCGAATAGGCTCCGAAGGAGTCAAACTATTCATAACCCTGTACGAAGTGCAGGGTAAACGAATCTTCAGCCGACTAAAGCCCTGAAAGGGCGGAACTTTCAGTCACACCCCTTCGGGGTTAGCCTTTTTACCTTTTCTAGATCACCCCCCGGCTTTGCCGAGGGTCATGAATTGTTTCAATCCTTCGGATTTACTTAGACAAAACACAAGCTCATACTATTACAAACCCAAACTTCTCTTCCTCCACAGAAATTACACGAGTGAATTTATTTACTTCATGCAAATCAGTAAATTACACGACAACCCATAACACCAAAACCATGAAGGAATTAAGAAAAGAAGACATAGATCAAGGCGTTTTTGACCTGTATGATGCCTATGCGCACAATAAACTGGAGCGAAGACAATTTATCGAAAAGCTCTCTGTCTATGCCGTAGGAGGTGTGACAGTCGCTGCGCTGATGAGTGCCATGATGCCCAATTACCGGGATACCCGCACGATCAAATCAGATGATCCACGCCTCGCATCAGAATACATCACCTACGATTCTCCCAAAGGCGGAGGCAAAATCAAAGGTTTACTTTCTACTCCAACAGGAACTTCAGGAAAAGTGCCTGGAGTAGTAGTCGTGCATGAAAACAGAGGTTTAAACCCTTATATCGAAGATGTAGGAAGAAGAACAGCCGTAGCTGGATTTATTTCTTTGGCACCAGATGCACTCACTCCGTTAGGTGGATATCCTGGCAATGACGATGAAGGCCGTGCAATGCAAAGCAAGCGGGACAGAAATGAAATGCAGGAGGACTTTATTGCAGCTTATGAATACCTGAAAAACCATCCTGACTGTACTGGAGAAGTGGGCGTGGTAGGCTTCTGTTTCGGTGGATGGATTTCCAATATGATGGCAGTACGACTGCCACAACTCGGCGCAGCAGTTCCTTACTATGGGGGTCAGCCTTCCGCTGAGGAAGCAGCCCAGATCAAAGCACCACTGATGCTGCAATACGCAGGCTTGGATGAGCGTGTAAATGCCGGATGGCCAGCCTACGAGGAAACCCTAAAAGAAAACGGAGTAGAATACCAGGCCTTTATCTATCCTGAAACCAATCACGGTTTCCACAACAATACCACCCCTAGGTACGATGAAGCTGCGGCTACTTTATCCTGGGAAAGGACGATAGGGTTTTTTAAGGAGCATTTGCAGAGCTAATCCGATAAAACAAGGGGATGGGACAAACCCCTCTTTTTTTGCTCCACTAAATTTTCAATTAGCCCACGATAAATGAAGTCATCCTTATTCTATACTGCTTTCCTTATTTTAATATTTCTAAACTTATCCTGTACTGAGAAGAAAAAAGATTGGTCTGCCCATACCCAAATCACAAAATGGCCTGAGGGCAAAACCGGAGCTGTGTCTATCACCTATGACGACGGGATTATCAATCAATTGACCATCGCCAAACCCATCATGGACAGCTTGGGATTGCCAGCTACTTTTTTCATTATTACCGGAAAGGTTGAAGGTTCTGCTCAAGGTAAATTTATTGGCCGGGATCCGGAATCCATCATTTCTGAAACAGCCTCCGTAAAGACGGATAGTACTAATTTCTTTGAAAGGGCCTCCCTCATCGCTTTCACAGGCACTAGCGAAGCTGAGCTTTACCATGCTAATGTGGGAGCCCTTTATGAAGCGGGCAAAATAGCAGAAGCCTATGCCCTCCTGGACGAAGGCTATGAAAAAATAAGAAAAGGCCGCATGAAGGATACGGAGGATGTGGCTTTTCATAACAACCCAGTTGACACTACAACTTGGGAGCAGTATAAATCATACCAAAAGCAAGGACATGAAATCTCTTCACATACGGTCACCCATCCTAGACTTGCGGTGCTGGATGAAGCAAATATGCGCTATGAATTAGAGCAAAGTAAAGCTGACTTAGCAAAGTTTATGGGAGAGGAATCCACATTTTCGGCTGAAGGCCCGTATGGCACAGAGAATGAAAGGGTAATGGAGTACGCGCACAAAATCTATCCTGCGCTTAGGAATCGAATGCCAGAGGACTGGTTAGCAGAAATAAACCGAAGCAGCAAACAGCAGCCGGGTGCGTCCAGTAAGGAATATGTGCAGTGGCAACGCGGTGCACTCAGCCACACAAGTATTGAGCAAATGAAAGCTTGGACAGACACGGTGAGAGCTCATGACAATATCTGGCTAGTCTTGGTGATACATGGAGTGGAAGATTATGGCTGGGAACCCATAAAGCGGGATGAACTCGTCCAGTACTTTGCCGATCTCAAGGAAAATGAGGAAGCTATCTGGATAGGGACTTTTGGTGATGTGACCAAATACCTGCGAGAGCGAAAGGCTACAAAAATCAGTTCCACGTTGAAAGAAAATGAAATCAGGCTTCACCTAGAATCCGATCTGGATGCAAGCACTTATAATGTTCCGTTAAGTTTTAAAACCTACCTGCCCGAAGATTGGAATGGGGTTAGCTTGGTAAAAGAAAGTGGGAATTCGCCACTTAAAACCCATACTGATCATAGAGGGAAATATGTTAGCTATTCGGTTCCTTTCCATCAAACCCAGGTGGTACTGATTTCAGCTGAGTAATATCAGCCGGATTGAAGGAGTTCCAATACAGCTCGCACTCTTGGAAATCTAGTATTTCCATTAACCCACTGAGCGTAGTCCAATCATTGAGCTAGGCGTAGTTTGTACCTACACCTTTCTATTCTCTAGAATTTTAATTCTTATCCAGTTCAACCCCTTCAGGGTTGGCATTCATCAAGAGTAAGTCCCCTATCCACGGGTTTCACCCGCGGTTAATGAAAAGTTGGACCACTTCGTGGTCGTGCTTATCAATTTAATTCTAAAACAAGACCCCGAATGGGGTCAAATCTCTCAATAACCATGCGTGCAACCCATGGTCAGCGGATACACGGAGAATACCCCACGATCCTGAAAGGATCGAACATTTTCTCTCTCCCTACATTGCCAATACCACTCAAATCCCCAGTGGGAAAATCCACAACAGCGACCGAGACTGATTCTCTATATATTGAAACTAAACCTTGTGTGATAACAAAGTAACGTGTATTTTGAGAGGCTTTTAAAAGGAGAAAACCAAACTTTTTATCCAAAAAAATGAAATTCACTACCATTTACCAAGGCGAAAACAAGATTGAAATCTTTAACTCCTGGCTGGGAAAAGAAGTCATAAAAGTAAATGATGAAATCGTTTCGTCTAAATATTCGGTATTTGGAACTGACCATACTTTCTCGATGATGGACAATGGAATCGAATCCCATTGTAAAATCAACATAGGCTATGGAATCAACGGTATAGTCTTTGACTTTTATAAAAATGAGAGGCCAATCATAGAATCTCCCCGAGCTGGATGTGGTTTTATATTCTGGTTAATTCTACTAGTTGGCTTTATTGTCGGAGTAGCTGTGAACCTCTTAACACGCGGTTAAGAAACCCATTATTACGATACTTTGAATTTTTCCAGGGTGTAAAATTCAATAGCAGAATCACCGAAAAGTTCTATGACTAAGCTAAACCATATATTTTATGAACAAAATAAGAATAATAGGACTAATACTTATAATCATTGGAGCTGGAGTGATGGTTGCACCACACAATGATCTAACTGGCTTTCTGTCTGGTTGTTTTATTGGAGGTGGGACGGTAATACTTATCACCGGGAAAATCGGACGGTATGAATCCAATTAAATAGAGATAGCCACCAATCGTGCCTTTGGCACTCTCCTAAATCGAGTTTTCTACTCACCCCGAATTCCATTCTGGGTTGCTACGGGTCTTGCCGTTATGCCCAAGTGAGTGTCTTCACTCACTTTCTAAATCGGCTAGAAGAAAGTTGTGAGTGAAGACACTCACAACGGCAGAGGGACCACGGTGGAGATACACATTTACCTTCCCCACTCCTCTTATCAAGGTTTTTTCCTGCCTATCCCCAACCTCGGCGTACTAATTGCTACCTTAAGGGCAACAACTTATATTTTTATACATGAACAACAACAAATTCAACATCGCCGTCCTCATCGACGGGGACAATGCACAAGCAAAATTGATCAAGGAAATTCTCGAAGAGGTTTCCAAATATGGCAAGGCCACCATTCGTAGAATCTACGGAGACTGGACCACGCCACATATGAACAGCTGGAAGGAAATGATCAACCTGCATTCTTTCAGCCCCATCCAGAAATTCTCCTACACCACCGGTAAGAACTCCACCGACAGCTCCATGATCATCGATGCGATGGACATTCTTCATAGCAATAGTGTGGATGGTTTTTGTATAGTTTCTTCAGATTCAGACTATACCGGTTTAGCCAAAAGAATCCGTGAAGAAGGCATGTTTGTGATGGGAATCGGGCGTAGAATCACCCCAAAAGCTTTTGTGCAGTCTTGTGAGATTTTCACCTATGCAGAGAACCTTTTGCCTGCGGAGAAACCCAAACCCACTCCTAAGAAAGCGGAGAAATCCCAAACCTCCACGAATAGAAAGAATGTGGTAGTAAACGAGGAAGTCAAAAAAGAACAGCCCGAAAAAGAAAATGCTGAGTTGGATCTAAGTCTGATAGACAAGGCTTTTGAGATCTCATCAGATGAGGAGGAGGAAATCCACATTGCCAAGATCGGGGCATCACTGAGAAAGATAGACCCCAGTTTTGACCCGAGATCCTATGGGTTCAGAAATCTTACAGAGCTATTCAAAAATCTGGACAAATATGTCGTGGTAAAAAATCTGGTGAATGGATTGAATTATCCGCTGGTGAAGCTGAAATAGAGGTTCACGCTGGAAGACCGATGACGGAAGACCGAAGTACCTTCAATTTAGCATTCAACAATTCCTATGTTGCTTTTACGTCTTTTTTATTCAAAAAACTTAAGTTTATAAGACTTGGCTATCTGTGGTGTTGGACGCAACTTCCGTCTTCGGTCTCCCGTCTTCCAGCATTTCTACCGGCACCGGTCATCGGACATCCGTCACTCCACTTCTTCCAACTTAAACACCTCAAAGCTCATCAGATCTTCTTCGTTTTTAGGATTGTCAGGATGGTTGATTGAAATATTCAAACCTTCCTTACTCACAAAGGAATTGCCTGGATGGTAAGTATTCTTAGGCATCAGGGTTACTTGTTAAAAAAACATCACTGAAGTTAATCTGACTAAAATAAAACAGTTTCTAAACTTAACTCAGTTTTTCGAACTGATATTAAAGACAAATGCCCTATACTTTAGCAAGGCCACAAAGATTGCCCCTCCGAAGGCATTGCCCAGTAGCGCTGTGCTTTGGAAGGATAAGTAATCCCATATAGAAATAGCCGGTGAACTCAGCATCCCTGAAAACACCTCCACACTACCTATGATGCTATGGTGCAATCCTGTAAAGGACATCACTGCTGTAATCAAAAATATCATCACTATCCTACTGATGGTATCTCTGGATGAAGCCAGTAGCCAAGAGAGTAATCCCATTAACCAACCCGCAACTATAGCACTTACAAAAATAATCGGCAAATCGGCGTGTAACACATGACTGGCGATATCCACGACCACCTCCCTATCGAAGATACCCAAGTGGGGGCCCAGCCATAGCAGAATACCGGCCATTAGATAGCCACCCACTAAATTCCCGGAGATCACAACGCCCCATAGCTTCAGCATACTGCCGATAGTTCGCTTTTTATTTAAAACCGGGAGCGTCAAGAGCGCCGTCTGTTCGGTGAATAGTATGCTTTGCCCCAGCACCACCAATATAAAACCCAGTGGATAAACCAATGACACGATCCGGATGATGGAGCTTTCGTCATACTTACCTATCAGAAAAAAATACACCGAACAAATCATCAGGTAACTGAAGCCAATCTCTAGTCCTGCGGTCAATGAACTGGTAAACAAACTCCGGTAACTCTTGTCATAAGTCTCCAGCGCATCTGTAATCTGATCCCGCAAAATCTCTCCATGGGTTTTAGCCGAATCCTTACTTTTTGACTTAGACTTACGAAGTTCATTATCGATTTCCCGCTGCTTTTCAGCTTCTAGCTGCTCTTCAGTCTTTTCTTTTTTCCACATAGTTTGGATGGTGATTGGTTAATTCCCGAAGCGGTAATTTAACCCGGATTTTGCATTAGATTTCGTTATGAGGGCAGTATTTGCAATATAATTAAGTAGTTTGGAGTCTTTTAAATAAATCAAAAACCACCTACGCCTTTCTCCCAGCAAAGCGACCAAAGCAATCTAAGTTTTGGAGGGTTTAAAAGAAGATTTTTTGATCTTACGGATACCGTCCTGCTAAATAAAGGAAAATAGGATACCGCAAAGGTTCAGTCAGTAATAAAAAAAATCGGATTATCCACAATTTTCCCTGTATCCTAAAGTCTTAGCTCACTCGGGCAAAAGTCAGATAACCGAAGCGGACTAATCCATAGGATTAACCTAATTCTATCAGCTTTTATTTTTCCACTTTCGCCAAAGCTGATATGCATGAAACAGGCAAGTAAACCTCAAATACACAGAGGTTAACTTTCTAATTCACTGTTCTGCAAGCGGATAGTATATTAATCGCAAATCGATTATCATCTTTCAAAATATCGAAAAACTCATTCAAAAAAGCATGCATATTGTCGATTTCCCGCTCATTAATCAAGGGCTGTAGATCATTCACAGCTTCAAGAAGCTGCTTTTCGTTAGCCAAATATTCCTGACGGATGGCCTGCATCATCGGCTCTTCCCTGCAATATCCCCGGTACAAGCGTTCCTTCACGGAGGATATCTCGAGCAAATTACTCACCTGCGAATAGGGCGGCATCACCAGCCCTGTCATGTCAAAATCATAAGCCAGGGGAATCACTGAATCATCTTTCAGTCTCAGGATTTTCATGTTATGCTGATTTAGAGAAGACCAATCTGTGTTGCCAATCATGAACTGGAAATAATCATGTCGAACCGCAGAACTATCCTCCAATAAAGTCCCAATCACCCTGGTATTTTCTAAAATCTCTGCATCAAACCGCTTTGCCACTTCATCATCATCTTCGACTAAAAAGCCCAATAGCTGCACTGGCTCGCCTTTTTTATCATCCTCATTCAGAAAATTGATGCGTACCAATCGAGTCCGAAAGTAATGCTGATTTACTAATTCATACATTTGATAACAAGCAAACTCCTTTGCTACAAAAGAATCCGCATTGGAGTTTTTGGCACAAGGAAAAACTATTTTCAGCTTTCGGTTTCCTTGCAAAATCGTTCCCTTTGCCTTCTTCTTTTTGATTTTCATTCGCAGCGGTGGGTAGAAGCAATTCTGCAATCGAAAATTCCCCCTCACCCTGAGTTCCACTTCCAAGGAATCCATACTACCTGATGAATTTTTGTACGCGAAAAAAGAGTCCATATAGGTGGAATCGTTGGTAAACTTGCGGAGATTCTTCACTGAAAACCCCATATTCACATCTAAAATCTCCTCATTATCAAAAAGTCTGGCTTCCTGCTTGGCATGTACAGAGAAAGTCAAGAAAATCAACCCACAAACCCAAAACAATAGCTTTTTCATTTCACTAAAATTTATCCTTAAAAAAGAATGAAGCTGACTCCTGAAACATCTCCATCCGAACTTTGTCAATTTAAGGATAATGCAGTGATCTTTCCCCAATCCTTAAAAATACTGAATAATGAAGTCTCAAGATAACTGAGACTACGGCAAGATTGATATCCCTTTACGGTCTTATGCTGACTGCATCCAAAGTTCCTACCGGGATCCTAAGCCTGCATTGAAAAAGGCAATAACCTCTCTGTTGCACAAGGTTGAATAGGTACATTTTAACCACTGACCCATGCAGCTGATTCCTAATCACTACCTCTCCCTCGCTTCCCAGATCCTCATAAATAGCATATGCGCCATCCTCCTCGCATGTTCTTTGGCATAAGCCGCTACTTCTCCTTCAAAATACCGGTCAATCGTCCCAAACCAAAGCTCAAGCCAGTTTCCAAAATGCGCTTGCTCAATACTATTATCTACCTCGGCATCCACAGTTCTATGGACTTTGACCGGATTAAACTTACCCGCTCCCGGCCCGGTTTGCAGCAGGATCATTTCCCAGAAATCACTCAAATGAACCAAATGCGTGTCCCAATCTTTGACTACTCCATTGAAAATAGGACCAAGCAATTCATTCTTTCTGACTTGATCATAAAATCTCCTCACCAAAAAATCCACTTCTTTTCTAGACCTTATCTCCACTCTATCCATAGCATTTCACTTTAAAATCGGCTCCAAAACTTCCAGTTTCCCATCAATATCCTTAGGAATCGGCAACCCCAGAATTTTACATATTAAGGGATACACGTGGATATTCTGAAAAGTTTCAATTTCCATTCCCGACTTGAATGCCGGGCCATTGGCATAAAATATCGCATGCATGTCCTTGTAAGCCGGACTGTATCCATGTTCCCCAAAAACCTCGGTATCTAAGCGATCTGCATTCTCATTCAGGCGATTCAGCGTAGTCTCCCAAGCCAGGTAATAATCCCGATCTGGAATAATCAAAATATCCCCAATCCTGCTTTTGTACAGCAGATCCTGATAGTTTTCCTTATGATCTACATCTGTGATATGAATGGGCAGCGTGGACTTTTCCAATTGCTTGATTACTTTTTGCTTATCACTTGGATTCTCGAGGTATAGATGGGCCAAAGCTCCGTTATTTACCACCCTGGCCGGAATACCCTCAGTCAGCTCACTCAGGTTCAGGTAATTTCCCAAAGGCACTTCCATCATTCCATGATCGGAAACTATAATCACATTGATGTGCTCATCGTAGCTTTTCAAGCCCTCAAACAAAGCCCCCAATTCATAATCCAATTGCTTCAACCTAGCACCCAGCTGCTCATCGTTATTGGGCCCGTATCTATGCCCAATATCATCCATATCGGAGAAATATAGCGTAATCATACTCGGGCGCTTTTCCGCGGGCATTTCCAACCACTTAAACACTTCTGTCACCCGAGTCAGATTGCTCACCCTACCATCATAGGGATAATAATAGCTGGGACGCACTCCCTGTACATCAGCCTCCGAACCCACAAAAAAATAACTTGCCGCCACCTGCTTGTTTTGCTCTGCCAGTACCCAAAGCGGTGTCCCTCCATACCAAGTGCCGTCTTGTACGATCTCGGTTTTGCCTATGCCATAGGTTTCATTCTTCTCCGGATCATAAAAAGAATTGTCCACCAATCCGTGATGCTCAGGTTTCATCCCAGTGGCGATGGTGTAGTGGTTTGGGAAAGTTTTACTCGGAAAAGAAGGCATCATACTCTCTGCCGCCACACCATTCTCGATGAACTTCTTCAGGTTTTCCGGTTGAAAACGCTCTACGTAATCGTATCGAAAACCATCGAGGGAAATCAAAATCACTATGGGTTTTTTATTTTTTTCCTGAGCCAAAGCAGCATTGGAAAATGCTAAAACAGCAAGTAGCAGTAGAGCATAAAATCTTTTCATCTGTTTATTATTCGTCTAGTAAAGGCCATAACCTGTCTCGTGAAGAAGGATACGGGATGGAAGGTGGCTCCATGGATAATCATCCAGCTGCATGTCGCCTCCGAGGTACTCGATTTCATAGCATAAAATTTCCCCAAAAATACCTGCTTAAGTTTTGGCAAGCAATCCAACTTCCACTTATAACAGTTTGGTAACCTCCTGCAAATCCTACTCTACTGCCCGAAATAGGAATGATCCTCCAACCAGTCTTTCAATCGGTCTGGCCAATGCTGAATACTGACGAACTCTGAGCGAAAGCCCATATTGAAGGCATGCTCATCTTTGGAATAAAGATGCAATTCCACATCTGCTCCTGCTTTGCGATAAGCCAGCATGGTCTCCACTACAGTGTCCGAGCAGCACTCATCTTTATTCGCGGCCACAAGGAATGCCGGCGGGGCGTCTTTTGCAACGGATTCCGGCGTCCCTAGAGGTCCCGGGTAAACTTGAATCTGAAAATTTGGCTGAGCAGCAAAGCGATCTACCGGATCGCTTGCATCAGGTTTACCAGGATTGGCATCATAAGCCACCCAATTCACCACCTCTCCTCCTGCCGAGAAGCCCATGATCCCCACTCGATCTGGGTCAACCTTCCAAGCTTCGGCATTTGCCCGGACCATACGCATGGCACGTATGACATCCTGAGTAGGATGGGACGCATCATACGGGGAGTTTTCTTCGCGAAACAACCTGTATTTCAATACCCCCACAGTCAGACCTAGCTCATTGAGAAATTTAGCAGGAGCAACCCCCTCTCCATTGTAACCCAAATTCCTAAAACCTCCACCTGGGCAAATCAAAATGAATGCTCCATTCGGGTTTTCTGGCTTGAATAGGGTAATACTGGGATTATGGATATTTCTCACCCACCAATCCTGGGCTAGCTCTGGCTCATCTTTTCGTTCTTCAAAACCAGGTGCACCGTTTTCCCACAGGTAAATTTTCTCTCCGCTTTGCTGCGCAAAAACAGTACTGCATAGGCATAGAAGCAGCATTAAAGACAATGGATAAAACTTCATCATAGGTAGAATGGGTTATGGGCTATTTCACTACAAAATTGACCACTCAAACTACCATTTTTCTTGTAAAAACAACTTGATTCTCTCCCTTTACTCCACAGTTTCGGGAATATTTTCCCTTCATAGACTTCGCAAAACAGGTCCATTTGCTCCAAAAAGCAGTTGGTACACCTATTGGAATGAAGAGCTCATCAAACAACTCAAACTATGAAAACGACCAACAAACTTTTAGCAACGGCATTAATTTCTTCCATCACCCTTGGGGGTATTAGTTGCAAATCTAGTAATGCCGTAAAAGGCGGTGCCATAGGAGGTGCCGCAGGAGGAGTTCTAGGTGGAGTCATTGCCGGAAAAGACAATACCGCCGTAGGTGTATTGATAGGGTCTGCCATAGGTGGATCTGCGGGTGCAATCATCGGAAATGAAATGGACAAGGCAGCCGAGGAACTTCAGCGCGACCTGGAGGGAGCAGAGGTGGAGCGTGTAGGAGAAGGAATAAAAATCACCTTTGATTCCGGCCTGATGTTCCCGGTAGATCAAGCCGAACTAAATGCAGCCTCTAGGCAAAACCTGGCGGAATTATCAGAAACCTTACAGAAATACGAGGAAACCAACATACTCGTAGAAGGGCATACGGACAATACCGGTTCGGAAGATTACAACATGAAATTAGCTGAAAGAAGAGCCTATTCCGTAGAAGATTTCCTGACTTCCAATGGCATCGCTAAGAAGAGACTGGAAATCACTGCCTATGGTGAAATGCAACCCACTGCTACTAACCAAACGGAAGCTGGGAGACAGCAAAACCGCCGGGTGGAAGTGGCCATCTACGCCAATAAAAAAATGCAGCGAATGGCTGAACGAGGTGAACTGGGAGAAGAATAAATCTCCACACAAGCCCTTTTTATTGTTCAAAAGGCGACCAATACGGTCGTCTTTTTTTAATTTTCACTCAATAAATTCTGGTAATACTTCATCCGCTCTTCATTACCCACGGCTCTATTGAGCAGCATCAGATTACTCAGCACACCTCTGTTTGACCCATATTGCAAGGCATTCTCATAGGCTGTAATAGCCTCAGATTCTTTACGCTGCACAATCAGAGATGCCCCTAAGTTCGTGTAAGCAGAGAAAAAATCATCCGGACCGGCAGCGATGGCCTCTTTGAAATACTGCTCAGCCAGCGGGTAATTTTTGTCTTTATAGAATGCAATAGTTCCCAGGTTGGTCATCACCACCGCGTTACTAGCCTCTATATCATAAGACTGGAGAAATTTCGCCTTTGCCCCTAGGGTGTCTTTCAGCTCCAGAAGTGACTTACCATACGCTGCAAAGTAGGTCGGGTACTTCTCCGCACTGCCATAGTCTGGATAATTTGGCTCCACTGATTTATAATTTTCCACGGCCTCAGCATAGTTGTTCTTTTTGAAGGCATCATTCCCTGCCTTCATATCCATCTGAAAGGCCACCTCAGCTATATCCACGCCCTCTGCATACTTGGCCGCATTTTCCTTATCCCCTACTTTGGTATATAAATAGGCCAGATATTTCCTCACTTCCTCTTTATCTTCCTGCTCCAAGGACTTTTCGAATGCAGCTATCCCCTTTTGGTATTGATCAGATTGTATATAGGTCAAACCCAGATTGATATAGGTCGCAGCTAGATTTGGATCATCTGTTTTTAAGCTTCGCAAATACAATTCTTCAGCTTTGTTATATTTACCTTGGTCGTAAGAGAGGGAAGCATATTTAAACCATCCATAATGTTTATTCGGATTTCGTCTTACACTACGTTGCAGCACGTCGTAGGCTCTGGCCGTATCCTTCATCCCGATCAGCACTTCTGCCAGTGTGTTGAGGTACTGGGGAACCAAAGTGTCTTTTCCCAAAATCCCAAACATACGGTCATATTCCCTGACCGATTCCTCGAAATAATCAAAGGCTGAATCCGGAGCGGTCTTCTCGATGGACTTCCCTTTTAGCCTAAGTTCTTCTGCATACATCATGTGTGTCCTCCAGCTATTTGGAGCAGTCTGCACACCGGATTTTGCCAGGGTAAGTGAGTCTTTCCAAGCTTTACTTCTAGCTATGGTTTTCCAGGAAAAAGCCAACAAAACGGGAACCAAAACCAACAGCATGACAGGCCCCACTTTCTCGACCTTCATCCACAAAAGCAGGCGATACAAGCCATAAACCACTACTAGACAAAAGGCCAAAGAGGGAATAAACTGGAATCGCTCGCCGAGATTGGAACCTATAATCAATGCATCTGTGAGATTCGCGAAAATGGAAAAAGTGGCGAAATAAAACAGAATCCCAAAACTGAATAAACTTCTATTTTTAAAACCTTTCACGGCAAAATATATCAGTGACCCGAAGAGCAGCAAACTCAACCAGACCACAGGGTTTGCAAAGGTTTGGATTTTCAGTTGACTGAAGGAATAATCCCATGACAAGGGATGCGGAAACACCAACAGCTTTACATATTCCAGATAAATATATAGGTTAGTAGCTAGTCGCTCCCCACCTTCTGCTTGATAGAGAATAGAGTTAATGATAGAGTTATAAGTAGTGGCTGCATCGTCTAGGACTACGCTTCGAAAAACCATATAGATCACAGCCGGCACCACAAAAGGAACCAGATGCTTCAGAGAATCAATCCATGATCTTCTCAGGATAAAGTAGCTCAGCAAAAACACCACGGCGATGAAGGTGATTGTCTCTTCCTTAGAAATCAAGGACATAAAAAACAAAAGCCCAACTCCAATCCCATAAGGCAAGCGGAGTTTTTCAGCTTTGGTAAACCAAAGTAAAACCGCAGAAAAGCCGAATAAGGAGGCCAATAAAGTATCCCGGCTTTTCACAGAAGCCACTACCTCTGTATGAATGGGGTGAACGGCATAAAGAACCAATATCAATAAAGCTATATAAGCCGGAAGATGCCTCTTAGCTATAATTTTGTGCAACAAAAAACCTAAAACCAGCAACACCAAAAAATAGAGCAACACATTGGCTACATGACCATTGGCAGCATCAAACTCACCAAAAACCGCATACTCTACCGCAAAAGTCAGCAGGGTAAAGGGTCTATAAATACTGGTGTTCACTGGATTGATCTGGATGAAATTCATCGAGCCGTACCGGAATAGTTCCGTCCACTCATCCAGTCCTTTTTGGGTCACCCTATTGAAGTAAGCATAGATGCCGTCATCGCCGGTGTACCCATAATTATACGTTTGTGCATAAAGTGCTGCACCTAGAAAAGCAATCAAAAAAATCCAATAAACAGGTTTTAACTTCATTCTGAAAGGGTGTTGTTTTTTTTGAAAATTAGGGAAAAAATCAAAATGAACACAGTCTTTCGGTAATCGAAGAAATCCAATTTAAAATCCAACCGCTTTCAACCCATCCCCAATAGAGGCAAATGCTTAACCCGATGATATGTCAAGGCTGCCTTGATACACTGCCTCAGCTCCTGCGCAGGAATTTCATCCTCCAGAGAAAAAAGGATCGCCCTATTCCCTTCGAAGGAAAATAGTCCCTCGAATGCCAGGCGAAAAGTAGGTACAAGCTTACTGGTACACTTGAAATACATGGCATAATGATGGGGATTTTTGGCTTTCCAATCCATCCTAAGCGTACTACCTTGCTTGGTCAGGTAACTGGGTTCACCCCATTTCAGAGTTTCCTCGATTCGTGCCAAACCTGGGATTTCTCCAGCAGCTTCCAGTACCAAAGCTCTCAAATCATACATTTTAGCCTGGACAAAGACCGGATAGGCCTGAAAGACCTCTTTTACCCTAGGGTCGGAAACCACTTCAAAATCAGTATTTACCATCATCAAATCGCACTCGCACCGGCATCTGCCACTTCATGATCATTTTCTACCGTACTTCCGCTCACACCGATAGCTCCGATGATTTCTCCTTTCTTGTTTTTGATGGGGATTCCTCCTGGAAAAGAAATCAGGCCTCCATTGGAATGCTCAATGTTATAGAGCGGCCCTCCAGGCTGAGATAAGCCTCCGATTAGTCCGGTATTCATATCAAAAAACCTGGCTGTTTTGGCTTTCTTGATAGCAATATCCAAAGATCCCAGCCAGGCCCCATCCATACGTGCAAAAGCCACCAGATTTGCTCCGGCATCCACCACTGCGATGTTCATTTTGGTATCTAGTTTTCCAGCCTTTTTCTTGGCATGGACAATTGCTTTTTCTGCTTGTTCCAGTGAAATCGTCATTTTTCCGATCAGTTTATATGAAAAGATTTTCCTTTAAGTTAGAAAAAATTAATGGAGCTAGCATTACCTGTCTGTTGTCAAATACTTATCAAATCCTACTGCATCAATAGAAAAAGAAAGTGATTAATCAAGTACGTGATTACAATTACCCAAACACCCCGTAGGAGCAAAAAAGGACCTTGGGTGGCTAGTAATCCATCAAAACTTTTGAAAGTTAAATCTAAATATCCCAACTAATGATATATTTTTGACAAACATGAAATCAAGCATGAAGGAAAACGTCACACTCTGGGATGATTATCTACCATGCGAGATTCCATATGACCGCTAAAAATCAATTATAATCATATGAAGTCCAGCCTACACAAGGCTACGCAGAAGTAATCAACCACACCATCGCAAGACATTCAGGTTCCCGAGATTCCATATCCTGGCATGAGTTTTCGGGGAGGCCATTGAAGCACCACGAATTTTATGAAAAAAGAAATGTTTAAAATAGCTATTCTAATACTTGGGTCCCTTTGTAGTGGGTGTAAGGAAGAGAAAACCCCAACTTCTGGCGACAGTGATATTTTTGTAGCGTTGCCATCCGACCCCGTTTTAGTAGAAAACACAAGTGGTGATTGGCTGGTGTATGACCTACATATCATAGCTCCTACGCTACACAAAGTAGATATCCTGGATCAGGACGGTATTCTGCTTTCCTACACCGATTTTATAAATCGAGATGATCAAAATATAGCCAGCATTTGGTTGGAATTTGAGGAAATCCAGACAGGGTCAACGCTCAGACACGAGTTTAATTATGTAGATGCTAATGAAGAGCCAAAGCAGCACATCTTTGAGTTGCTACTGCCGACTTCTCTTGAAGCCCCAAAAACCATTGATTTCCCTGTTCCTTCTGGAATTTGGCTTGCAGAAGGCGCTCCCAGCGAATCTTCCTACCATACCCGGGCTATCTTCCCTTTTCAGGAAATGTATTTTGATCCTGAACAAAAAGGGTATTTGATCGGTAACAATCCGCAACGCTATGCGATTGATTATGTGAGTCTGGAGAATGGATTGCCCTATAAAAATGACGGAAATAAGCTTACGGACTGGTATTGTTACGGCATGCCTATCCTAGCAGTAGAAGGAGGCAAAGTATTACTAACTGAAAACGCAGTGCCCGACAATCAAACGCCTGGAAAGTTGGATTATGAAACTACTGTGGACAATGTCACAGGTAATGTGGTGTACATTGAGCATGAGGACGGCTCCATTGGCACCTATTGCCACATGATACCTGGTTCGGTAATCGTCAACGTAGGTGATCAGGTAGAAGCCGGTCAGGAGTTAGGAAAGTTGGGCAATTCCGGAAATTCTTTTGCACCGCACCTACACATGCATGTCATGGCAAACCCTACTGGCAAGCCAATTATCGAGTATTCAGATGGCCTGTATTTTGAAAGTTTGCCCTATCGCTATGCAGGCTTCGAAAAACTCGGCAGTTTAGTCCCAGGTTATCTAGACCATCCCCCCCTAGCTCCTTTCGTCTCTACAAAATCTGAAAGTTTTGTAAACAGTTTGCCTGCTGAAAGTGATGTCATTGAATTTTAAAATTCCATGATGAAAAGGCCTATTTTGAAGGGAATTATAGTTCAAACACCTCTCTGATCCTAGCGATTCTAAACCCTTTACTTTCGACCAGCTTAGATTCGGCGCTTTCTGGATCGATTACTGGATTGGTATGATTGAAGTGTATGAAAATGACCTTGGCCCTTTCTTGGGCACTGAGCTCTTCAAATTTGCGCATACTTTCTAAAATAAAAGGATGCGGAATTTCTGACATATCTCTATTGTTCAGCTCTTTGCCGCTAAAAAAAGTAGCATCGATAAAGCCGTAATCTACATTTTTAATTTCAGCTGCTATATCTCGCTCCCACTTTTCCCACTTATCAATATCCGGGATAAAAAGAGCAGATTTGTTTGGCCCAAGGATTTTATAACCTACTGTTTCGGAATATTCATCTCTATGGGGCACCTGAAAGGGTATTACCCTTAACTCATCGGATAACTGCACGGCCTGAGCATTAGCCAGTGGATGAATGGCTATATTCCCTGCACTATGCAATTGGCTCCAAGGTCCATTTTCTTTCAAAAATGATTGCATTCCCGGCATCGCAAAAACAGGAACCTGCTGTGCCCCCATTGCTTCCTTTCCCAGAAACATCAGTCCCGCATAGTGCCCTATATGCGCATGGGTCAGGAAGATGCCATCCGGCATTTCATGTTCACTTTGTATGGCAAAATCCCTCAATTCTTTAGTCTGCGTACTGATATCCGGAGTGGCTTCAAACAGGTACTTCTTCTGTGTAGCAGCGTCAAAGAGCCCCAGGGAAACTACCTGCCGATCCTTATCAGGATTTTTGAATAAATCCCGGCAGCATGCTTTAGCACAGCCTATATGCGGAGACCCTCCATCCTGAATGGTGCCCAAAACGATTAGAGAGGTGGAAAACACAGCATTTTCTACTAGCTGAGTGTCAGCCAACTCATGAATTTGCTTTTCGCCACAGCTCGATAATAGCATGCAGCCCAAGAGCAATAAAGAACAAATCTTGAACATGGATTTGGAGAATGGGATTTCAGGGAATATAAGGTATATCCTGCCAAGATAGGCAGTAAATGATAATCAGTCCAAAACGATCCTGCGCCGATTTGAAGGTTAGTCTATTTGACGCACTCAGACCCTAATCGGTACTTTGCCTTAGTAAATGGAATGCGGGCTAGGTCTAGTTTGCAAGAATCTCACGCATGACCAATTCAGGTAAGCTTGGCCTCCTTGTTCATTTTGGATCATCCCGTCAAAAAAAATAAATTAACTGAAAATGAATCAGTTCAACCACTCATTAAGGAAAACATAATTAAATCCTATGCACAAATAAATTGTTTTATTAAATTTGCACTCCAATTCAAACACATGCGGATGTGGCGAAATTGGTAGACGCACTAGACTTAGGATCTAGCGCCGCGAGGCATGGGGGTTCGAGTCCCTCCATCCGCACAAAGGCTTCTCAGTGATCTGGGGAGCCTTTTTTCATTCTCCTGCAATGGGGATACAGTCCGCTTTATTTTTTCCATTTACAGCTCCCTGACCCCGGGTTGTTACTTTTTCTTTGTCATATAAAAGTAACCCATCAGCTTGCCTGCTAGACCTGCCCGGGCTCTTACGGATACCCAAAAAATTGGCGAATCAGAGTTCTTTTGGACCATCTACTGACTTTTAACTAGAGAAGGTGTACAATTACCGGTTTCTATCAAGCTAAAACCTCCTTTTGTTTTTTTGATTGCGGATAATCAGATAAATTATTCGCTAATCTTGATTAAAAACTAGTTTCAATAAAATCACCACCCCAAAAAACCTTTGTGTATGAAAGCCATCTGGAAAATATTCTCCTTGCTCCTTCTCCTTCCGGGATTGAGCTTTGCGCAAGCCAAAGTTGACACCATTAAGGTATTCAGCAATGCCATGAACAAGGAGCTGAAAGCAGCCGTTACCACTCCCTCTACTTATGACGGCAGCCAGCGCTTTGCAACCCTTTACCTGTTACATGGAGGCAGTGGCGCATTTAGCGATTGGCATCAAAAAGTCACCGAACCCGGTCTGGTAAACCGTCTCGCAGAGCAGTATAACCTCATCATTGTCACCCCCGGAGTCGGTCCTTCGAGCTATTATTTTGACAGTCCAACCATGGATTCTGTAAAATATGAAACCTACATCATCAAGGAACTTATCCCCCATATAGACCAAAATTACGCTACCCTGGCCAAGCGGGAATCCAGAGCCATCACAGGCCTATCCATGGGAGGTCACGGGGCCATAATGCTCAGTGCAAAGCACCCGGAACTTTTCGTCGCTGCCGGTAGCATGAGTGGGGTGATGAACATAGATACCAGAATGTGGAAGGTTCCTGCTGAATTCAGCAAGCTCAGAACCACCCAGCAGAAAGCGATGCTAGGAGAAGACATACAGTACGATGCACCATTTACCACCTATACAGCTGTGGGACTGGTGGATCGAATGAAAGAAAACGGCACAGCTCTCATCATAGACGTAGGTGTGGATGATTTTTTGATCGACACCAACAGGCAGATGCACGATATGCTCCTGGAAAACGGCACCCCACACACCTACATCGAACGCCCAGGAGCTCACACTTGGGAATATTGGACGGATGCACTTCCAGTACATCTTTTGTTTTTGGACCACTACCTGGCAAGAGAATAACACTCATGGAATAATCCCACAAAATGACCTCGCCTCATCGTTTGAGGTGATTCCTTTTATCCCCATCCCTTGTAGCCTAAGAACCTTACCTTTAAAAATGTATCCTTAGAATTTGACTAACTTCGCCTTTGGAAAACAATTTTCATTTCAGGAATCAGAAATCCATTCAACCTAAAAACACTTCTAATTCTGAGCGAAAATTTGCTTTTTGCAATGAACTTAATATCCCCATATGTCTCAATTTGATTCGATCAGGCCATTTTTTGATGCTGAAGCTAATGCAGCCATCCGCAAAATCGTAGATGACCCTATGATGGAGGCCATGATGAACTTCACCTTCCCTAATGACACCAAGGAACACTGGAAAGACCTCATGGTAAACACCTATTCCCTGCGGGATTTTCAGATCAAGTTCATCTACCCTGGCGTGCAAAAAGTATTGGAAAAGAGCTCCGAAGGCTTGAGCACCGGAGGATTTGAACAGCTGGAGCCAAATACTGCTTACCTTTTTATTTCGAACCATCGAGATATCATTCTGGACACATCTCTGTTGAATTCATGTCTGCATGAAAACGGACTGGTACTGACCACTTCTGCCATCGGCGACAATCTGATCAAATTACCTTTTCTGCACACCCTCTCCAGGTTGAACCGGAATTTTGCCATCAAACGGGGATTACAAGGCAGGGCGCTGTTGGAAAGCTCCCTACTTGCCTCATCTTACATCCACAAATCCTTGCTTAAGGAAAACCGCTCCGTATGGACTGCACAGCGTGAAGGCCGCACCAAAGATGGCAATGATGCCACACAGCGTGGGGTTTTGAAAATGTTGACTTTGGCCGAAGGTGGATCTAATCCTTTTGATTTCTTTGAAAAAATAAAAGTGGTTCCCATCTCGATTTCCTATGAGTATGACCCTACAGATGTCTTGAAAATGCCAGAGCTATTAGCAAAATCCAGAGATGAAAAATATGTCAAAAGCGAAAACGAGGATTTCATGAATTTGCTAAGGGGAATCATGGGAACCAAAAAACACATACATCTTCAGGTAAATGGGGTGCTGGATAAGGAAGTGAAAGCCATCAATGCTACTGATCAAAATCTATCCGAAAAGCTGGAAAACCTGGCAGCAGTCATTGACCGAAAAATCTGGCAAGGCTATAAACTATGGCCAAGTAATTACATCGCACATGACACCTTGAGTGCAAGCAATACCTACTCAGCACATTACACAGAAGAGGAAAAGGCTGCTTTCCTGCAGCGGATGCAACAGAAAATAGAGTCCAAAAATGAATTTCTGACTCAAAGCTTTCTATCCATGTACGCCAATCCTGTCAACAATTTCGAGAAAAGCAGGGGTTCAGCTTAATTCACCGGAAGTTTAATTCGAAAGCGGGAGCCTTCGCCTAGCTTGGAGTCAATACTCAAACACCCGGCTCGCTCTTGCACTAGCTGATTCACTAAGTTAAGTCCTAGGCCATAGCCAAGCTCACCTTGAGTGCCCTGAAGGGAAGCGGTTCTGCCTTGAAGTATGTCCTGGATTTGCTTTTCAGACATCCCCAGTCCATTGTCCTGCACTTCTATACTTAAGACTAGGTCCATATGCTTCCGGATCAGCTCTAGTTTCAACAAAATCTCACCTCCCGATTCGGTAAATTTAATGGAATTAGAAAGCAGGTTACCTAAAATCTGCAGCACATAGATTTTAGAAAATGGTTCAAACTGATTTTCTTCACTGACCTCCACTTTTAACTTAACCCCCTTCACGCGTACCTGCGGAGCCATTAGGCTTAAGATACTTTCCCGGAGATCGTTAAGATTTAATTCACCTTCTTTCGGTGAGGGTGTTTGCTGTTTATTGCTATCAGACTTCCTCTTCAGTATTTCATCAGAAAGATCCAATAGAGTGCTGCCACTCGCCTTGATCATTTCCACATACTCCAGCATTTCTTCCTTTTCCACCTCATCTTTATCCTCCAGCATGAGATTGGAAAGCCCAATAATTCCCCCTATAGGACCGCGGATATCATGTGCCAATTTTTTCTGAGAAAGTTCTGTGGATTTGTTTTGCTCCTTCAGTTTGGTTACCAAATTATTGACCCGCAGCCTATCCACTACTTGCCTCGCAATAAGCCTCAATATATCTTTTACCTCCTCCGAAAGGCTCATCAAATTAGAATCCATCACGCAAAGCGCTCCCAGATTGTAACCATCTGGCGAAGTCAATGGCACTCCCATGTAATAGCGCAAATTAGGAGCACCTGCCACATAAAACTTGTCCTTAAACCTCTCATCTTCAGACAAATCCCTCACCTCAAAACTCTCATCAGGACCTCCTTGAATCGTGTATTGACACACAGAATCCTCCTTGGGCATTTGGGAAACATCTACCCCAAATGAAGATACACTCCACTGAGTAAATGAATCTATAAGGTTGATCAATGAAACTTCAGTACCTGAAACTCTAGCAGCCAACTCAGTCAAAAAATCCAACCCAAGTTTAGGTTCATAGTAATCCACGCCAAGATTACTAAGCGCCAACAGTCGCTCTAATTCGTATTCATCTTGGGCAGATATATGATTCATTTTATTACTTTTAAATCCCTAGCTCCCAAAAGTGTCCAATTCAATCTTTTATCCCAAAAATGAACCACTCTTTTTTCACTCGAATCCAATCACCTCTACAATTAATTCCATTAGCTTTTCGATTTAAAGGGCTCAGCCTGTTGATTTTTCTGTTACTCCTCCGGACAACAGTTTCCGCTCAGTCGGAAATGCAAGCCGTGGGACAAATCACGACCCCTTATGGAGAAATTTTGATCGCGCTGGATGATCGAACTCCAAACCATAAAGAAAGCTTCATAGAACTAGCAAATGCTGGCTATTGGGATTCCTTGACCTTTAATCGTGTCATTCCAAACTTTGTAGCCCAAGCGGGTTGCCCAGATACCGAAGAAGGATTTAACGATCCGGAATATCTGTTGGAACCAGAATTTGTCCCAGAACTGAAACACGTATATGGTGCTGTGGGAGCTGGGCGGGATGATAATCCCGGAAAATTGTCGGCGAGATGCCAATTTTACATTGTACAGAATCCAAGCGGCCTACATAGACTGGATGGAGATTATACGGTCTTTGGTCAGGTCATTCAAGGCATGAGCGTGATCGAGCAGATCGTAAGAGTAAAGCGAGATGGGGCCGATGAACCATTAAAACCAATAACTTTGAATGTAGAGATCATTCAACTTCCAAAAGAAGAAATCTCCAGAATGTCTAATTAATGGACTAAAAATCAGATTACTCCCAAAATGTCCAATCTTAAACAACCCATCAAAATCCTTGTAGTCGGCTGCGGAAACATGGGAATCTCGCACGCCACAGCCTACCACAATTTTCCAGAATTTGAAATCTGTGGTCTAGTCTCCCGCGGCGATTCCAAAAGCAAACTAAACGAGCAACTTCAGGCAAATTATCCACTTTTTAAAGATTTCGACCAGGCTCTATCCCAAACCAAACCTGAGGCAGTTTGTATCTCAACCTATCCGGATACGCATGAGAATTTTGCTTTGAAAGCATTGGAAGCAGACTGCCATGTGTTCATAGAAAAACCACTGGCAGATTCTATCGCAGGATGCGAGCGAATCATCTCCAAAGCTAAAGAGGTGCAAAAAAAAGTTATCGTAGGTTATATTCTCAGGCATCACCCCTCCTGGATAAGGTTTATCGAAGAAGCTGAAAAGCTAGGCAAACCCCTCGTGATGCGCATGAACCTGAACCAGCAAAGCCAAGGCTACATGTGGGATGTGCATCGCAATTTGATGAAAAGCCTAAGCCCGATTGTGGATTGCGGAGTGCACTACATTGATGTGATGTGCCAGATGACTCGATCCAAACCAGTCTCGGTTTCGGCAATCGGAGCCAGACTCACGGAAGACATTTCAGAAGATAACTACAACTACGGCCAACTTCAGATTCGCTTTGCAGACGGTTCTGTAGGTTGGTACGAGGCCGGCTGGGGACCAATGGTGAGCGAGACAGCGTTTTTCGTGAAGGATGTCTTTGGTCCAAAAGGTGCAGTTTCCATCACAGCCAAAGATGCTGGAGCAAGTGGTCAATCTGACCATGTGGATTCCCACACTAAAACCGAATCTATTCGCGTGCATCATGCTGAAATTGATTCTGAAAATAAGTTTACACAGCCAGATAAATGGATAGATCTTGCCGACGAGCCAAATCATCAGGAGCTTTGCAATCGGGAGCAGCTGTATTTTCTAAAAGCAATTCAAGAAGACATCGACTTAGCCGATCACTTAGAAGATGCGCTGAATAGCCTGAAAATCGCTTTCGCCTGTGACGAATCTGTGAAAACCGGCGAAACAGTAAAATTATAATCTATGGAAATTAGTTTGGGGATTTAGGTCAAACACCCTAATTTCCATTTTGCTTTAGATATGAAATCAAGCATGACCATAAGCGACACACAGAGGGATGATTATAATTCATGCGAAGATTCCATGTGACCTTAAAAAAAATTATAAACACATGAAATATAAAACAGTACTTATTACAGGAGGGGCATCCGGAATAGGACTCGCTATGGTTCAGCTTTTTGCTGCCAAAGAAACCAAAGTTTACTTCATCGATATCAATCCCGAAATCGGAGAAAAAGTAGCTCAGGAAGAGCGGGACAAAGGTTTCGATGTGACCTTTCTTTGCGGAAGCGTGGCTGACCCTGCCGAAACCGAAAAGTTAATTAACTCCATTCCCGGAAAAATAGACATTCTGATCAATAATGCCGGTGTTTCCCATATCGGAAAGGTGGAAAACACCAGCCCGGAAGATTTTGACCGGGTATTCCAAGTGAATGTGAAAGGCATGTTCAACTGCACCAAGTCGGCACTTCCCAAACTGAAAGAAAATGGAGGCGGATCCATTTTGAACATGGCTTCTGTCGCGGCTACTATCGGCATTCCTGACCGTTTTGCATACAGCATGACCAAGGGAGCGACCCTTTCCATGACTCTGAGCATTGCGCGGGATTACGTGGCTTATGGCATTCGCTGCAATTGTCTTTCCCCAGGGAGGGTGCATACCCCGTTTGTGGATGGCTTTTTGGCAAAAAACTATCCGGGACAGGAGAAGGAGATGTTTGAAAAACTTGCCGCTACTCAGCCGATTGGAAGAATGGCTACCCCAGCAGAAATCGCAGAACTTGCCTATTTTGTGAGTTCGGACGCAGGTAGCTTTATCACAGGAACGAATATTCCGATCGACGGAGGTTTCTTGGGACTGAAAATGTGAGTGGATTTACGAATTAAGAAATACGATTTACGAGTTCAATGCATTGATTGAGCTTAATTATAAATTTTGACTTCTAACATCTTGACTCTTATATCTTTTGTCTTGAATCTAAAATCTTAATACTCGATACTAACTACTTAATACTTAAAAATGAAACTTATACGATTCGGCGAAGCCGGAAAAGAAAAACCAGGAATTCAAAGCGCAACGGGCAAATACTTGGATTGCTCAGGCTTCAAGGAAGACTGGAATGAAGAATTTTTCACCAATAACGGACTAGCCAGACTTCAGGAATGGTTGCATGCCAACGAGGAGAACCTACACGAAATCCCTGCAGATTCTAGAATCGGATCTCCTATCGCCAGACCTTCCAAAATCATCTGCATCGGACTGAACTACCGCAAGCATGCCATAGAATCCGGAATGCCGGTGCCTGAGGTACCTATCATTTTCATGAAAGCAACTTCTTCGCTATGCGGGCCATTTGACAATATTTTGATTCCAAAGAACTCAGTAAAAACGGACTGGGAAGTAGAACTGGCAGTAGTAATCGGCAAGCGCGCGAAATATGTAAGCAAAGAAAATGCGATGGAATATGTTGCTGGATATTGCGTCCACAATGATGTATCCGAGCGTGATTTTCAGTTGCACCATGGTGGCCAGTGGGTGAAGGGCAAAAGTGCCGACAACTTCGCTCCTCTTGGGCCAGTATTGGTTACCAAGACAGAAATCCAGGATCCGCACAACTTAAGACTTTGGCTGAAACTGAATGGTAAAATGCTTCAGGACAGCAATACTTCTGATCTGGTTTTTGACATCCCAGAATTGATCGAGCACCTGAGCCAATACATGACTTTGCTGCCAGGTGATGTGATTTCTACGGGTACTCCAGCGGGAGTTGGGCTGGGACTCACTCCTCCTACTTACCTCAAAGAAGGCGATGTGATCGAGCTTGGCATCGAAGGATTAGGCGAAGCAAAGCAAACAGCAATCAACGATCCTGAAGCATGAGACTGGATTCCCACCAGCACTTTTGGAAATACAATCCTGAAAAGCACTCCTGGATCACCGATGACATGAAGGTGATCCAGCGTGATTTTCTTCCTGATGATCTTTTGCCAATTTTGAAAGAGCATCAGATTGACGGTTGCGTGGCTGTGCAGGCTGATGAGAGCATTCGGGAAACCGCTTTCCTGTGTGATCTGGCGCAAGAACACGAGCAGATCAAAGCCGTAGTAGGCTGGGCAGACCTTGGCTCTGATGAGTTAGACAAGGATTTGGATCAATTTGCTTCGCAAAAAAAACTCAAAGGTTACCGCGAGATTTTGCAGGCAAAGCCTGTGGATTATATGCTGCGCAAGGAATTTATCCGAGGCATTGAGAAACTTGGGAAGCGTGGTTATACCTACGATATTCTGATTTTCCACAATCAGTTGGAAGCTGCTTTACAATTTGTGAAAAAAGCTCCTGAACAACCATTCGTTATCGACCACATTGCCAAGCCAAATATCAAACTGGGCATTTGGCGAGAGTGGAAAAAGGAAATGGCTTTGCTGGCAGAGCGGGACTATATTTTCTGCAAAGTATCCGGCATGATCACCGAGGCTGATTGGAAAAACTGGACTCCAAGCGATTTGGAAGTGTATCTGGAGGTTGCCCTAGAGCTTTTTGGCCCTAAGCGCCTAATGTTTGGAAGCGACTGGCCTGTTTGTAAAGTTGCTGGAGAATACGAACAAGTATTGGAAATCATCGAGCGATTTACAGATAGACTTTCCAAAACAGAGAAAGAAGCAATGATGGGAAATACTGCGGCAGAGTTTTATGGGATTTGAAAAGTCGACAGACAACAGTCAACCGACCACAGCAATCGAAGAATAAATATAAATTTTAAATCACCCACTGTGGACAGTTGTCAGTGGACCGTGGACAATAAAAACAACAATGAACCTAAACCTAACCAATAAAGTCATTCTGATTTCCGGAGGAGCCAAAGGCATCGGCGGGGCAATTTCCAGAGGATTGATAGCCGAGGGAGGCATTCCCGTGATGATTGATCCTTCGGAAAAAGAAGGAGCCGAAATCCTCGCTTTGGGCGAAGCCTATCAGATCCCTATCCGACTTTTCGAAGCTATTGATTCTGAAAAAGTAGTCCAACTCACCCTGGAGAAATACGGGAGAATTGATGGGTTAGTGAATAACGCAGGAGCAAATGACAGCGTAGGGTTGGAAAAAGGTAGCCCGGATGCTTTTGAAAAATCGGTAGCCAAAAACCTGAATCACTACTACCATTTGGCACATTTTGCCCTGCCTCATTTGAAAAAAGCCAAAGGAAGCATAGTGAATATCAGCAGCAAAACTGCCGTTACCGGACAGGGAGGAACTTCAGGCTACACCGCAGCCAAAGGCGCTCAGCTCTCACTCACCAGAGAATGGGCTGTAGAGTTGCTCCCTTACGAAATCACCGTGAATGCAGTCATTCCAGCGGAAGTATATACCCCACTCTACGAAAACTGGATCAATACTTTTGATGATCCAAAAGCCAAACTAGAATCCATTACCGCAAAAATCCCCCTGGGAAAACGGATGACTACCCCGGAAGAAATCGCTTCGATGACCATTTTCCTACTTTCAGCCCAAGCCAGACATATCACCGGACAGCACCTGTTCGTGGATGGCGGATATACCCATCTTGACCGATCTTTATAAAAACAACCATGACCCAAAAACCTGCATTAGTCCCAAAAAACCTCCTACTCCCATTTATTCTCATCACCTCGCTTTTTGCGCTGTGGGGTTTCGCAAATGACATCACCAATCCCATGGTGGCGGCGTTCAAGAGAGTGCTCGAACTCAATAACACGCAGGCTTCCTGGGTACAAATGGCTTTTTACGGAGGCTATTTTACCATGGCTTTGCCAGCAGCCTTTTTTATCAAAAAGTATTCTTACAAAACTGGAATTCTACTTGGTTTGGGACTTTATGGTTTCGGAGCTTTGCTGTTTTATCCAGCTGCAGCTTGGGAGAGTTACGGCTTTTTCCTGGCTTCATTGTACATCCTGACCTTTGGTTTGGCGTTCTTAGAAACCACCGCCAATCCCTACATTCTATCTATGGGACCTGAAGCTACAGCTACACAGCGATTAAACTTGGCGCAAGCATTTAACCCCATGGGAGCCTTGGCTGGTTTGTTCGTTGCCAAGCAATTTATATTGAATGCACTTCAATCGAATGCAACCGATTCGGATGGGAATATTATCTTCTCCTCACTGGATGAATCTGCAAAAGCTGTGATCCGTACCGCAGATCTGATGGTGATTAGAAATCCATACGTGATGCTAGGCTTAGTGGTCATTGCGATCCTGGTAATCATCGCACTGGTGAAAATGCCGGAAAACAAGGAAACCGGGAAGGTGGAGTTTAAGGCCACGATGAGCCGGCTGTTGAAAAACAGAAATTTCGTAGAAGGTACGCTAGCGCAAATGTTCTATGTGGGCGCTCAAATCATGGTTTGGACCTACATCTACCAGTATGCGGAAGTGCTGGGCATCTCCAACGCTGACGCTGTGAATTATGGGTACGCTGCATTGGTGATATTCTTAATCGGACGCTGGGTTTGTACCTTTTTGCTTCGCTACATTTCACCGACTAAGTTGCTGAGTATTTTCTCTGGATTGGCTATTTTGTTCACTGCTGGAGCTATTTTCCTTCCGGGAATGGCTGGTTTGTATTCCCTGGTGGCGATCTCCTTTGCTATGTCCCTGATGTTCCCAACCATTTACGGGATAGCTTTGGATGGATTGGGCGAGGACTCCAAGTTTGCAGCTGCATATCTTGTGATGGCGATTGTAGGCGGGGCCATTATGCCAACGCTGCAAGGAATGATCATGGATATCGGTGGGGCTGCCTATGACGACACCTTGATTTTGGGAGTTCCTGAGGTAAACTTCTCCTTTATACTTCCGCTTGCATGTTTTGTGATGGTGTTGTTGTTTAGTTTGAGAGTTAAGAAAGTGGCAAAGTTGGAAGGTTTTAGTAATTGAAAAATTGGAAGATTGTAAGATTATTCAATCGGTAAACAAGGCATTTGTTGCGCAAGTCTTCAAACCTGTCTGCAGTCAGGCAGGCTTGTGCAAACTTAATTGCAGTCTATAGACTGCATTATCATAAGTCCAAGTCATGAGACTTGAACTAGTAAAGATTTTGAACTAATTGACAGAAATAGAAACATGAAAACCCAAACCTTTGTATTGATTTGCGACCTGAAAGACAGCGAGGAAGCTAAGATAGGCTATGATGCCTGTCACAAAGCCGTGGCGCCTGAGATCATTGAAAGCATTCGTGATGCAGGTGTTCTGCAAATGACTATTTATCGCTGGGAAAACAGGCTAACCATGCTGATGGTGACAGATGAAGAATTCACTTTCGAGAAAAAGGCTAAAATGGACCTCGCCAATCCAGCTGTGCAGAAGTGGGAGAAATTTCTGTCCAACTATCAAACCAATTTACCCGGAACACCAGAAAACTGGAGGTGGGCTCCTATGACCAAAGTTTTTGATTTTCACGCCTAAAACATAACCTATGAAAAAGCCACTTTTAATTCTTAGCCTCCTCATGTGCAGCATATTTGCCAATGCTCAAGAACTCATTCTCCCCCTGTGGGAAGGAACGCCTCCCCTTCAGAATGACCTAGGGTTGCAGGAGAAAGCTGTAGAAGAGGGAATTATCCGGATAGAAAATGTACAGATTCCGCAGATCGAAGTTTTTCTACCCAGCAAACAAATGCGTACGGGTCAGGCTGTGGTGATTTTCCCTGGAGGTGGATATCATATTTTGGCTTATGACTGGGAAGGTCGGGACTTCGCCAAGTGGCTGAATACACAAGGAATCGTTGGGATAGTTGTAAAATATAGGCTGCCGGATTCTAAATCTCTCACTGATGCCAAGGAAGTTCCTTTGCTGGATGCTCAGCGCGCAGTTCGACTTGCTAGGCATCATGCCGAGGACTGGCTTATCGATCCTGCGAAGATCGGGGTAATGGGGTTTTCTGCGGGGGGGCATCTGGCCTCTACCGTCAGTACCCAGTATGACCATGAAGTGGACAGAGCAGAAGATGCTATAGATGCACTTTCAGCTAGACCTGATTTTTCTATTTTAGTTTATCCGGTGATTTCGTTCAGGGATGCAAGCGCGCATTCAGGTTCCAGAAAAAACTTGATCGGGGAAAATGCGAGCCAAGAACTAATCGATCGCTTCTCAGGTGAACTGAACGTAACCGCTGAAACACCTCCCACATTCTTGGTTCATGCGCAGGACGACGGTGGAGTTCCTATAGAAAACAGTTTCCTTTATTACGATGCTTTGAACGCGCACAAAGTCCCTGCATCTCTACACATCTATCCCAAAGGTGGCCATGGCTTTGGTTTTGGGCTGGGAAAAGGCCCAGTCGCAGGTTGGAGAGATGTGTTGTTGGACTGGATGGAGGATTTGGAATAGTTCCGTCATTGCGAGGGAGGCACGACCGAAGCAATCTCGATATTTTATGACGGGATTGCTTCCCCGACTCATCGGGGCAGGCTGTGCCTCGCAATGAACGAAATGTGCACCACGTCATGGCGAGGGAGGCACGACCGAAGCAATCTCTTGCTATTCGTCATTGCGAGGGAGGCACGACCGAAGCAATCTCGACATTTTATAATGGGATTGCTTCGTGCCTCGCAATGACGGTAAATACGAGCTTAAACCACACCCATAGAAGTGACTTTAAAAACAGTAGATCTCCTAGAAAAAGTCTTAATCACCATTCCTTAATCTCATCCCATAAATCTTCCCATTCAGGATTCAAGGAATTGATTAAACCCTCTTTGGCTTTCCTACTACCACCTTTAATCTGCTTTTCTCTCAAAATTGCCTCTTCAATCGAATGAAAAGATTCAAAAAAAACTAATTTGGTCAAGTTATATTTAGCTGTAAAGGTATTGGGATTGAGTTTATTTCTATGTTCATACACTCTTCTAAGAAGATCATTTGTCACACCAGTGTAAAGTACTGTATGTCGTAGGTTGGTCATAATGTAAACAGCTCCTCCTTTTTGCATGTATTAAATTAATCAATTTTCTTAACGTCATTGCGATGGAGGCACGACCGAAGCAATCTCTTGCTATTCGTCATTGCGAGGGAGGCACGACCGAAGCAATCTCGATATTTTATGACGGGATTGCTTCCCCGACTCATCGGGGCGGGCTGTGCCTCGCAATGACGGTAAATACGAGCTATATTGTCGGGATTGCTTCCCCGACTCATCGGGGCAGGCTGTGCCTCGCAATGACGGTAAATACGAGCTATATTGTCGGGATTGCTTCCCCGACTCATCGGGGCGGGCTGGGCCTCGCAATGACGAAAACTATTATCAATCTTTCAATTAACATAAATGATCAAAGTAATAGCATTCGACGCTGACGATACCCTTTGGGTGAATGAACCCTTTTTTCGGGAAGCTGAGGAAGAATTTGCCAGCTTGATGGAGGCATTTATGCCCAGGCATAGCAGCATCAAAGAACTCTACCGAACCGAAATTGAGAACCTAAACCTTTACGGGTATGGCATCAAAGGCTTTATGCTTTCCATGATTCAGACGGCTATGAGGATTTCTGACCATAAAATCCCGGTAAAACTGATTGAACGGATCTTGGAAATCGGTAATGAGATGCTGTTAAAACCAGTAGAGATTCTACTGGGAGTAGAAGAAGTTCTTGCTGATCTAAATCAAGATTTCCGCCTGGTAATGGCTACCAAGGGGGATTTAGTAGATCAAGAACGAAAACTGAAGAAGTCGGGACTGGATCATTATTTCCACCATATTGAGATTATGAGCGAGAAGAAAGAAGCAGATTTCGCGAAACTGATCCGTCACCTCGATGTAGCTCCAAATGAATTTCTGATGATGGGAAACAGCCTGAAATCAGACGTATTGCCAGTATTAGCACTTGGCGGGCATGCTATTCATATTCCTTTTCACATCACCTGGGAGCACGAAAGAAGCGAACACGAAGTAAAACATGAGAACTTCTACCAAGCAGAGCACATTGCTCAGGTGGTGGATATGATAAAGGGGATGTAAGAAGTTTGATGTCCGATGCTTGATGTATCTTTTGTTCTTCAACTGCAATTGTAAGAAAAACTTTATGAACCCAAGCTTCAATTTGTATGCATTTTGTAAAGAGGCAAACTGCAAGTGCATAATATACTACGAGTAGTGATCACTGCTCTTTTCAGCTTTCTCCTTTAAGACTTCAGCCTTTATATCCTCGACTGATAAGTATATAACTGATAATACCTTCCTTCCAGCGCAATCAATTCCTCATGCCTGCCTCGCTCCACGATATGGCCTTTTTCCACCACCAATATCTGATCTGCCTGACGAATGGTACTCAATCTATGGGCGATCACAAAAGTCGTTCTGCCCTTCATCAGCTCCTTCAAACTGGCCTGAATCAAGGTCTCTGATTCCGTATCCAAATTAGAAGTCGCCTCATCCAAAATCAAAATCCTAGGATCCGCCAAAATTGCTCTGGCAATCGCAATACGCTGCCTTTGTCCTCCTGATAGCTTCACTCCTCTCTCTCCGATCAAAGTATCCAGCCCATCTTCAAATCGATCCGTGAACTCCTGCACATGGGCTGCCACTACGGCATTTTGCAAATCCTCGGCACTGGCATTGGGTCTGGGGAAAAGTATATTCTCTTTTATCGTCCCTTCAAATAAGAAATCATCCTGAAGAACTACACCCAATCTAGAGCGAAATGATTCTAAAGTAACCGTTTGCAGATCATTTCCATCTAAGGTGATTTTACCAGAATCAGGGTTTAAAAAAGTAGCTGCGAGTCCCGCTATGGTTGTTTTCCCTGAACCAGATGTTCCTACCAAAGCAGTTACCGAACCTGCCGGAGCATGGAAACTCACCCCTTTGATTACATCCTTATTTTCCTCATAGGCAAAGGATACATCCTCAAATTTTATATCGCCTCTAAATTCCTTTAAAGCTAAATTTCGTGTGCGATCATCCGCCTCCAAGGGCGTATTCATAATTTCCTCTGTACGATCCAAACCTGCAAAAGCTTCGGTGAGCTGAGACCCAATGTTGGACATCTGTACGATCGGCGCAATCATAAAACCCAAGTAAAGCGTGAACGCAAGGAAATCACCAAAGGTCATATCGCCTTGCATGATCATGTAGCCGCCCATTCCCATGATACCGGCAGAAGCCAAACCCAAAAGCAAGGCTCCTGCAGAGGTCACAAAGCTGGTAGCTGTCAAACTCGCTTTCACATTCTGAAACAACTCATCTACACCTTTAGCAAACGTATTGATCTCCTGCTGTTCGGCATTGAAGCCTTTGATCACTCGGATTCCTCCCAGCGTTTCGGTCAGTCTTCCAGTTACCTGCGCATTGATTTTACCGCGTTCGCGGAAAATGGGACGAATGCGCCCAAAAGCCTTTAAGGAAACCAAGCCAAAGATCACTACCGGAAGCAGCACATAAAGTGTCATCATCGGACTGATACTGATCAACAAAAAAAGTGAAATTACTGCCGTGAGGATCCCTCCTATCATTTGCGCGAAACCTGTTCCTACCAAATTCCGAACACCTTCCACATCGGTCATGATTCTGGAAACCAGCTCACCGGTTTTCGCATTGTCAAAGAATCGAATCGGAAGCTTGATGATATGCGCCTGCACCTGAGATCTGAGTTTGGAAATCAGGTTCTGGGCTTCCACACTTAGAATTTGCGTCAGCGCATAGGAAGTGGTGGACTGCACCACGATGGCGAGCACTACCCCTCCGATCAGCCACTTGAGCATGGTGAGATCATTGGAAGGAATTACCTCATCGATGAGGATTTTACTGGCTCCGGGCAGTACCAAACTGGCCAGACGGGAGATGATAATTAAAAAGAGACCTAAAAACAAGTGCTTACGGCGGGGCCAGATAATCGTCTTGAAGACCTGCCCCATGGTCACTTTGCGTTCCGCTGTTCTTGCCATGAAATAGTGTGTTTGATCAGGAAAACCCAATTTGAACAATTCGGGTTCATAATCAGAACAAGAAAAAACGAGTTGCTTATTTTGATGTGAAACTGTAGTAAAACCCTCTTTCATAAGCTTCAATAATTCTGAAACTACTTTAGGTATTACCTAAATATTCTTTTATATTACAGCCTATTTTTTCACCATGAAAACAATTACTGTCACATCTGCCATTTGGAAAAAGAAAGGAGTGGTTTTACTCCAGTTTGGCTATGATCGAGCGCTAATAGAGCTAGTCAAAACCCTGTCCAAGGCAAAATGGAGTTCAGAAAAGAAAGCTTGGTTCATTCCTTACTCAGAAGACATTTTAGATCAACTTCTAACTCACTTCAAAGGGAAGGTCTGGCTAGATTATTCAGATTTTGACCAAATCAAACAGGAACAAATACCTGCCACACTACCCGAACTAGCTAGCGATCTAGCGCAAGAAATCGGAAAGTTTGTAGCATGGATGCAAAACAAACGCTATGCAGAATCGACCATAAAGACCTATAGCCAGAGCTTGAGCCTGTTCTTTCGATTTACAAATAATAAAAAGCCTGTAGAAATTATCACGGAAGATTTGGAGAACTTCCATCAAAATTATATTCTTAGGAGAAAATACTCAGTTAGCTTTCAGTCCCAAGTCATCAATGCAGTGAAGTTGTATTTTTCTAACAAGCAAAAACGCAAGCTGGAACCTGAAGGGATCGAACGGCCGAAAAAGCCAAAACAGCTTCCCCATGTACTCAGCAAAGAAGAGGTGAAAGACATACTCTTAGCACACAAAAATATAAAGCACAGAACAATGCTCAGCCTCATCTATGCATGTGGATTAAGACGAAGTGAGTTGATAAACCTCAGGCTTGAAGATGTGGAATCGAAAAGGGGGCTGCTGCGGGTGAATGATGGAAAAGGAGCCAAAGACCGGATAGTTCCGATTAGTAAGAAAGTCATAGACATGCTCCGGGAATACTATAAATTAGAAATGCCCCTCACCTATTTGTTTGAAGGTGCAAAGGCAGGACATACATATTCCCCTAAGAGCTTGGAGAATGTACTTAATCAGGCTGTAAAAAAAGTTGGGATGAAGAAGAAACCCACCCTACATTGGCTACGGCACTCCTATGCTACCCATTTACTAGAAAGTGGTACAGACCTGCGATATATTCAAGAATTACTAGGTCACAAGAGCAGTAAGACCACAGAGATCTATACGCATGTTTCCACCAAGTCATTAGGACAAATCAAATCCCCTTTCGATGATTTATAGAAAAATAAACGCCATAAACTATGGTAATTTGTGGCGCATAGCCACCCAAAATCAGTAGATAAACGCCACAAAATGGCGCAAATAAATAAGTTATAGGCAATTATTCAACAAACTATGAGTGTAAAAAAAAGTGTTTTAGAAACTAAAACAGATAGAGAATTAGAAGAATATATTAAAGAAGGAAATAGGTTTGTTCCAGAAGCAAATATATTAGCATATGAAATTCTAAAATCAAGAGGTAGAGAATTTACAGAATTAGAAACACAAAGAATAATGTTTTTGGTATCTGAAAAAAACAAAGTAAAAGAAATTATTATACATCCAAATCACAAAAAAGCAGCAAATGTAATTTATTTGTCAGCAGGATTAGGTTTTATTAATGTAATTCTTAGTCCTGAAACACTCAACAATAGTTTTGGAATTATTATTGCAATTTTCACGTTAGGAATAATTATTGGGATTGGTTATTTAGTGAGTAAAGGTAATGATTGGATAAAATATGTTTTATTAGTTTTAATGATATTTGGTTTAATTGGTATACCATTTATAATTATGAACATTGTAAATAATCCAATTGTGGGAATTGTTAATATTATTCAAACAGCGTTACAGATTTATGCAATCGTTTTACTTTTTAAAGTACCAAAAACAAATTAATAATAACTGCCTATAACAAGGGTTTGGCGCAATGGCGGGTTAAGGCTAAAAATTGAAGTTTCGGCTTTCTATTTCGCAAAAAGCCAATTATATTGACTTTTTTCTTAAATTTATTCAATTAATTGGCTTTTGCTTACCGTGTCGCTAAATTGAAACTTTTCGCTTCAATTTCCGCCACTGACGCCAAGCCCCGAAACGTTAGGCACAATAAAAGATGATACATAAGATAGTACATATAAAGAACCTAGGACGCTACAAGCAATTCGTTTCATCAAATGAAAACTGGGATGGTGTTCTAAGCAAAGTCAATGCAATTTATGCGGATAACGGTTCTGGTAAAACAACATTTACACAATTAATTAAATCCCTCAAAGGAGATTTCCAGCGTATCGTAAAAAGAAGGTCATTTGGTGTCAATGAAAAGATAGATGTACTGCTAATTGATGATAATCACAAGCAATTAAAATTCACAGGTAGTAAGTGGAACAAGACCATTAATGACATTGAAGTTTTTGATACTTATTACATCGATTCAAATGTCTACTTGATAACTCTAGGGAATTTAGATAAAAGAGGAACCTTTTTTGAAATTGTAGTCGGTGATAAAGGAGCTAAAATTGCTGATGAAATTATACGATTAAGGGGATTAAGAAAGAAAAAGAGCCAGCAAAGACGCAATTATAAATACGCCATAAAAAAAACAGAAGACGAACAGAAGATTAAGGATTTAAACAGCAAAATTGAAAAATCCCAAAATGACTCTGCTGAAATAACAAAAGAACTAAAGAAACTAGATAATAGTCTAGTAACGGTTGCTGAAAAATTTGGACGCACCTACCTTGATAAGATTAATGAATACTTAAAACTGTTTAACCCTAATATTCAATTGACCAAACTGAATAAAAAAGGCAGTCGGTTTGTTTACTACATAAAAATTAAAGAATTCGATGTTAGATCTGACTCGGAATCCATTTCTTTAAGACATACTTTAAGCGAAGGAGATAAAAGCTCTCTTGCCCTTGCATTTTTTCTTGCCCGACTTAAAATTCAAGAAAATTTAGACAAGAAAACAATAATCTTTGATGACCCTATTTCTAGCTTCGACAGTTCCAGGAGAAGTGTTACAATTAATCAACTTGTTTCATTGTCTAAACGATGCAAACAATTTATTCTACTGAGTCACGACATCAATTTTGTTAAGGATTTTATTTCACGCTCTGAAAATTGTAAAAGCCTAAAAATTGTTTACAAGAATTCAACAAGTGCCATAATTCCTCACAATATTGAATTAGAAACAATGACAGGTATTTATAAGGACTTAACGGTCATGCACAATTTCTTGGAAAAGGGTGAAACATCAGAATTTGATAAAAGGGAAGTTGTAAGATGTATTAGACCTAGTGTTGAAGGGATGTTTAGACTAAAGTACTTTACGATTTTTAAATCAGATGACTGGCTTGGAGATATGTTAAAATCAATTCGGGAATCAGAACAAAATGAACCGCTGAATAAACTTCAACCAATTTTAGATGATTTATCTGATATTAATGATTATTCAAAGTCTTACCATCACTCCAACCCAAACTACCTAGAAATTCCACTAAATAGTGAGGAACTTAGAAACTATGTTAATCGGACAATCGATTTAATTCAAAAAATATAACTGTGCCTAACATCGACTATAGCAAATGCGGGCTGACTGCTTAAAAATGAAGATATTACAACTAAATAACTTTACGGTAAGCTGACAAGAAAGCGGTTTCAAAAACCCGCACTTGCCATAGCCAGGGCCGTTAGCTACAACCTAAAAAACGAAAAGGAATGAACGTAAATTATCCAGACATACTTCAAGAGATTGAGTTTTACAACATTGAAGGTAGAACCGAAAGTGCCGCTTTCTTGATGTGGTACTTGGAAAAGTATTTTCGCCTCGACCAACAATTAGCAATTGACTCAGTTTGTGATAATAACGGTGATAAAGGGGTTGACGGAATCTACCTTAATGAAGGATTAGGTACAATAGATATTTTTCAGACCAAAATTGCCCAAAGTGATAAGAAAACTATTGGGGACACTACACTAAAAGAATTTATAGGAACCCTAGACCAATTCGCAACAAAAGAAAAACTAGAAAATTTAATAAAAACGGCAGGAAAAGCACAAGTCGCCTCCTTAGTTAAAAGACTTGACCTGCCAGAAAAGTTGGACGCTTATAAAATCCGTGGAGTATTCGTTACAAATGTTGATTTATCAGCTGACGGTCAAGCTCTTTTAAATGAAATTGACAATGTTGAGTTTTTTGGTAAGACAATTTTGGAAGAACAATATATAAGTGACAAAAAAGAAATAAACCTACTAGCAGAAGCAAAATTTGATGTTTCTGAAAATGAAACCACAAAATATTTCGCTGATTCAGATACTGTTACTTACATAGCACCTATAAAAGCGAAGGAATTAGTCCAATTAGATGGAATAAATGACCAATCAATTTTCGATTACAATGTAAGGGGTGCATTAGGTAATACGAAGATTAACAAAGGTATCGTAAGAAGCATTAAAGACCCTTCACTACATAAACAATTTCCATTATTCCATAATGGGATAACAATTGTGGCAGAAGACGTTGAGAAAGATGACGAATCCTTAACGATTAAAAAGTTCTACGTTGTAAATGGCTGTCAAAGTCTTACTTCTCTGTATCGTAATCAGTCTCACCTAACCGATGACTTAAAGGTTCTAACCAAAGTCATTAAGGTGCCAATAAATTCTTCTTTATCATCAAAGATTACCGAGTATTCTAACAGCCAAAACGGAGTAAAACCAAGAGACTTTAAATCATACAATCAAATTCAAATAAGATCACAAAATGAAATAGCTGATAAGTTTGGGGAAGAATATTATTATGAAATAAAACGTGGTGACAAAACCCCTGATGGCCTAAAAGTAATATCAAATGAATTTATGGGAGTCTTTCTTATGTCCTTTGATTTGGAAGAACCGTGGAACACTCATAGAAAATACCAGGTCTTTGAAGATGCATATAATAAACTGTTTGCAAGACCTGAAGTCACAGCTTATCGGATAATTTTCATTCAAGTTCTAGATGAAGTCCTCACAGAAAAAATAAATGATATTGAGAATCAACTTATAGCTAGGTATGCTTTAACCAAATATGCTTTGATGTATATAACTAAAGGCATATTGATGAATGATACAGTTGGTAATTCATTAATTCAATCGCCTAATGACTTTGTGAAGAACTCAGAAAGTAGAGAAAATTTAAGGCAAGCATTAAGGGTAATAATTGATGATATTATAATTGACCTAAATGCAGAAGTTGGTGATTTAGACGAAGACTTTGATTACAAATCAAGCTTACGAAATGACGACTGGGTCAAAAAACTAAATCGAAATATTGTAACGAACTACTTAAAACAAATTAAGCGAAATAGAATCCCAAGCTTTCAAGAAGAATGGGAAAAGGCAGTAGCTAACAATGGCTAAAAAATCATAACTGCCCTGCGGGACAGCAACGCTTTTTAGCCGGAACGTTGGGTTTAATTTAAGAACATATGGAAAAGACAAATTTATTCGATTCACCAATTAAGATATTAGGAGGCTCCATATTGCTAGTTGAAGGTATTCTAGCCATCGTGTTGGCAAAGGGAAATTTAGATGCTAGTCACAAATCATGGATTATCATAGGGATGCTGGTAGCTTTGTTTTTGACAATTGTTAGTGCTGTTTTGATGCATTGGATTGACAATAGGCAATCACTTCCTTCAGTCACTAAAGACACTGAATACAAAACTTATGAGTATGATGTTTTTATTGCATTTCCTATTGCAGCTATAAAAAGCAAAGTAGAAAGGGCTGAGATTAACGAATTTGCTAATAATCTAGAAACAGAACTTAAAAAGATAGGCTATAAAAGAATCTTCAATGCCTCTTTACATTTTTCTAATAATCATGAGCACCAACCACCTAAAGTCGCAGCTAAAACTGATTTAGAAGCAATTGAAAAAAGTAGAAATTTTCTTTTAATATACCCTGTTAAGACTCCAACGAGTGCACTAATTGAGTTGGGATTCGCAATGGGAGGTCAAAAAAATATAATTATGTGTTCAGTTGACATTCATACTTTACCTTTTTTGGCTAGAGGATTTAGTGAAGCTTTTCGCAATGTCAACTATTTAGAATATTCCGATAATGAGCATTTAATAAATATGCTTGTTGAGAATAATGAAGAATACTTTAAAAAGTAAACTAAACCCAACAAAACCTAAACTGCATTAAAACGCAGCTTAGCCACAACGTTGTAGTGCATTTTGACCAACGAGCTATTTAAATTTGGAATAAAATGAAATTAGTATCTAGCAAAAGAATATTGATACATTTATTATTTACGCTTCAGATTACTGTATTACAAGCCCAAACAAATAGTGAGGAATATAAAAGTGAAGTAATAACTATTGACGGGTTACAAACACAATACCTTGATTTCGGAGGTGAAGGTTTAAGTGTAATATTAATCCACTCTGAAGGCTGGGATGCTTTTACATATAAAGATTTTGGACCACTCTTAACTAAAAACAATAGGGTTTTGGCCATTACTAGGCCAGGATATGGAAATTCCGATATAAAAGCATATGATGTTAAAAGTCAAGGTGACCATCTCATCAAATTTGTAGATGCACTTAAAATAGAGCGAGCTGTTTTTATTGGTAATTCTTCTGTTTCAGCAGAGTTAACATATTTGGCTGAAAACTTTCCACAAAGAGTTGCAGGAATTGTTTACTTAAATGGATTAGCAGTACCGTGGTTAGAGGAACATTATAAAGACCCGTTTAAGAGTTTTGAAATGTTTTTAAGGGCAAGTCCCAGCTCCAATCCCCAAACTAATTTTATTGATGTTAGCGAAGCTAGAAGAACTTATCGACCTAGCCATTATAAATCCAATTCAGTAAAAATTAATGTTCCAGCTTTAGCTATTGTAAATAAATATGGCCTGCAAGGATCAGAAAAAGGACATGGTGCATTAGTATTTGTAGGTTCTCCTTTTATGGAAGAAGTCCGAAACGAGATTCCGCCTTCACCAACGAAAGAATTCTTAAATAAAATAGCTGATGACCCTGTATTTAGAAGTGAATTAATCAACAATATTCAGGATTCTGTTGCGAGAATCTATTTTCAAAAACTAGCCAATGATACGGTAATGCAAAGAAAGGTGTATGAATACCATACCCAATCTACATACCCCGCAATGCTTGAAGCTCAAGAAAAACTTAAAAATGCATTTGGTAAAAATTTACGCCTTGTAAGGATTGATGTCGATCAAATTGTGGGATATGAATATAGAGATGCTCCAGAGCTAGTTATTGAGCCTATTAAGAAATTCCTAAAACAAATAAATTCGGAATAATAAAAACGCACTACAACACAGCATATAGCTTATGGTGGGTGAACGGCTGCCAGCAAGGTTTTCGCTCCGTAGCCAACTTTGATTTCGGGGGACAGGAAAGTGCTTCGTAAACGCCACAAGCCATATGCAAACCGTTGCCACCAATGCAAAAAAGACAGACAAACAGAATTTTAAATATGAAGAGAACACTACTCCTTTTCCTGACCTTGACAATTTTATCAGGATGTGAATTCATTAGTAACACATTTGACTACAAAGACAAGACAGAAGAATTTGTCGAAGCTCTTCTACAAGAGAACTATGACAGATGTGTGGAACTATTCGCCATGGGACACGAAATGGCGAGAAACACCAACCCCGACAGTTTGAAAGCAGGATTAGGGAACTTCAGAAATCTCGTTGTTGACAATTTTGGTTCAGAATTAGATTACTCTTTGATGAAGTCCGAAAAGACTTGGTCGACCATTGAAGAGAATAATACTCCTCCAAACACAACAGTAGTTTTAGTGCAATTTTCAAATGAAACCCACTTTGGAGTATTTAAGGTTTTATTTGACGACCAGACAAAGAAAATCCTGAACATAAATACTCTTGACGTTAAGGAGCAAATACCGAACATGACCCTATTTTGGCTTTTTGGACTAATCGTTATCTGCGTTCCTATTTTCAATATTTACGTCATCCGACTCATTAAGAAAAGTGACCTAAAGAAAAAGTGGTTGAAATATATCGCACTTGTGTTTTTTAACGTCCCTGCGATAACATACAGTGCGGTCGGTGGATTTTCTTTCAGCCTTTTAAGTTTCCAAATTCTCTTAGGAATGAGCTTCAACTATATGGGTTATTTAAACTCAGCTTGGACTTTAGGAATTCCTCTCGGTGGACTTTATTGGTTATGGAAAATTAAGACAAGAAAACCAAACGAAGACGTTGAACAAGTAGAACTAGACAAAACTGAAGAAGAAAAATAAAAAAGCACATGGTGGCAACACCTAGGTTTTCGTCGCGTGCGTAGCACGAACGATGAAACCGCTGTTGCACTGCCTGTCCCGATAGCGCAGTGTATCGGGAGAACCGGAGAGGTTCTTATGGGGATTGAGTCAGGGTTTTAGGGTTTTTTGCAATTTCGAATAATTCAAAAATTCTGTTCGAAATTGTTTAGCAGGTTCAAAAAGTCATTCGGTTATAGATTTTTCATCGCTCCCAGATCCGTTTGGAAAGGTTTTTTTTATGATTAGGACATAGGTTTCCCCGCCCGACAAAAATCAGGAATTAAAATTGGGTTGCGACTTTGGGAAAGACGGCTTTCGGAGGTCCTCTTTTGGGCAGACGCTGAATACTCACCATGCTTTCCTTCTGGCAGCAAGGGCAGTACCTCGGATTGTAGATTTCCAATACTCTGGGTTCAGGTTCCATAATTGGAATTCCGAGTTCCCGGTGGATCAGCGAGATCGTGACCTGCTTGGCAGAGCTTCCCAAAATACCGAAGTGCCTGATGCGGACCAATCCTTTGGGCAGTATCCCGATTCTCGAGACAGGCATTGCGGCTTGCTAACAGACTTCACCAACACGCCTGTAAGGAATACCGAATACTCCGGCACAGGCATTCCACCTTCTGGAATTATTTGGTATTTCGATACCAGGTGCCCATGCTAGGCACACACAATTGGAAGGGTATATGAGGGATTAAAAAGACTGATTTTACTAAACGTTCCAACCATTTGCACTAAAAACACATCTTTTATTTGATGAAGAAACTTTCCCTAACCCTTATACTTATAGGCTTCCTTTTCGCTTCTACCAAGAGCAAGGCCCAAGAAAACTACCTGAACTACCATTCAAAAGTGATTGAATACGAAAAGTTAATTGTTGAAGGGAAATACACTACTGCAATTAACCTACTTGATTCTCTATTCAAACAATTTGATTTCTTGTTTCTAAGAGATGTCAAAGTTGCTGCTGAACTCAGTGCATTTGAGAAAGATTATAAATCAGGATTAAAGTTTGCTAGGCTGGGGATTAAGGCTGGTTGGACACTAAAAAGCATCAACAAAAATGGCAACCTGAGGTCATTAAGGAAACAACCGGAATGGACTAAATTAATGTCAACATATGACTCCCTTCACAAAATCTACTTATCAAGACTTAATATTCAGCTAAAAGAGCAAGTCCACGAAATGTTTAAAAAAGACCAGAAAAAAGCATTTGGGGCATTACTTAGAATTGGACAAAAGGCTAAAAGGAGATATTCTGAAATAAAATTTGCCCCCCATAGCGAACATCAGTTAGAGGAACTAGGGAAAATTTTAGATGAATTTGGTTACCCTGGTGAACGGTTAATTGGGAATAACTTATGGGGCTCTGTGATTTTAAGTCATCATAATTCAATATCAGTGAATTATAATTCGAAAGACACTTTATATGATCATTTAAAGCCAAGATTATTGAATGCATTGGAGCAAGGAGAAATATCACCCTATGAATTAGCTCAAATAGAGGACTGGCGAATTGCTGCTTTGAACGAACATGAATTAACATCATATGGATTTCTTGGAGCCATTCCAGACAATATAGTTCTTGAAACTATAAATAAGAATAGAGCTAATATTGGGCTAAGGAGCATTGAGCTTAGGAATGAATTAATAGATGTTGAAAATGAAACAGGAATGAACCTACATCTACCTAAAGGATGGCAGAACGGGAAAATAAAAATTCAAGAAAAATAAACACGATATGAAATATTCTCTTTGCATAATACTTTTTTTGACTGCTTCAATTAATTCTTTAGCTCAAGAAAAACCTGACGTTCCTCTTAAATCTATTGACGGAATTATCAATGAACTACTTGATCAAATAACCATAGAAAAGGGTGAGAAAATGGATACTACGGCAATTAGGAATCTATTCCATCCATCAGCCATATTTACAGTTGCTGATTCTACAAATGCTGAAACTTTATCACTTGATGATTTCCTCACCCTCCTGAAAGATCCTTACTATGAAGAAGGATATCTTGAAAAAGAAATCCATAAAGTTGTGGATGAATACAATGGCATTGCTCAGGTATTCGAGACTTTTTATGGTAAGGACTCTGAGGGAGTTGAAGAAAAAGGAATAAACAGCTATCAATTGACGTATTATGGTGGCCGATGGTGGATAGTTAGCCTCTTATGGACTTTAGAATCTAAAAATGTCAGAATACCTGCAAAATATGGTGGAGAATAAAAAGTTGCCAGTCGAGTAGCCCGACCTGAGCTAATTGGCTCAGGTTGAGGCTCTCACACCACCGTATCCCGATTCACGGGATAGGCAGTACGGGTCTTCCCGATGCATCGGGACAGGCTGTAGTGCCCTAAAATCCCTACTAATCCAAGCACTAAACTGCTGTTCGTCACCTAGAAAAGACCTCCTGAATCAATGATATACCTAATCGGAATAGTCATCACTTCCTTCCTGTTAATCATTTTGTTGACGAAAAAAGGAAAAAGCCTTGCTGACAAAATACTTTTCTCTTGGCTTTGTGTGATTTTGGTCCAATTGATTTTATTTTCCATTATTTCCTCAAACCACTATTTAGAATTCCCATACCTTTTGGGACTTGAAATACCATTCCCTCTCTTGCATGGGCCTTTTCTTTTCCTCTACACCTCAGTACTCACCACGGGGCACTTTGGCAAGCCAAAAATATATCTCCATTTTCTACCCTATTTCCTAGCACTTATAGCTACCATTCCATTTATAAGCCTCAGCCTGGAAGAGAAAATCCTTGTTTACCAAAATGAAGGCGAAGGTTTTGAGACCGTATCTACCCTTATTTTTGTTGGTATTATCCTATCTGGCATTACCTACACTATTTTATCACTGCGAGCTTTAGCCATTCATAAAAAGCGGATTAAAGACAATTTTTCTTCCTTAGAAAAAATAAACCTACAATGGCTTTTTAGATTAGTCATCGGATTAGCCTGCATCTGGGTACTGGCTTTCTTTGCTGATGATGAAATTATTTTTTCCACAGTAGTACTGTTCGTGGTTTTTATTGGTTTTTACGGCATTAAGCAAGTAGGAATTTTTACTAACCCACAAGCGTTTGAGTTTTCTTCCACAATTGGATCCAATAAGTCTGCTGAGCTACCCCATGCCCAGCCCGAAAATTCCAAGTATGAAAAGTCCACATTAACAGACAGGCAACTCAGAACTATCCATGCTGAATTGGTGCATGTGATGAAGCAAAAGAAATTATTCCTCACACCCGAGCTGACATTGACAATGCTTGCCGAAGAACTTGAAACACATCCCAACACCCTTTCTCAAGTTATCAATTCGATCGAGCAAAAAAACTTTTTCGATTATGTCAATTCATTGAGAATTGAAGAATTCAAGGAACGTATAGCCATTCCCGACAATCAAAAATTTACACTTTTATCTCTTGCTTATGCCTGTGGGTTTAACTCGAAAACATCTTTCAATAGAAATTTCAAAAACCTGACAGGTAAATCCCCATCCGAGTATCTGAAAGAAAACAAGGCAATGCTCGAATAAGGGGTTGATTATTAAGATAATATTGGCCAAATAAATAAAGAAACAGGTTCCACTTTTCATTTTGGGGCGATTCACAAACAGCGAAAGCTGACTTTTACATCGTTTTAAAAACTTGAAAAGTATGAACTTAAAGACTCTGACAGTCATAGGGTTGGCTTGCACCCTGCTCATTTCCTGCGAAATGGATCTTGACATGAATGAGCCGGGAAACTTAGTTCCAAAAACCGTGACAGAAGACCCCAGTTTGCCGTCCCTATCCCTGAATGGTACAAGCCTTCATGCCCAGACCTACGGAAATCCTGCTAATGCCATGGTCATTTTCCTGCATGGTGGCCCCGGTGCAGATTACCGAAACGGACTAAACGTACGGCAGCTCGCAGATGATGGTTATTACGTTGTCTTCTACGACCAGCGTGGTACTGGCTTGTCCCAGCGCCACGATAAAAACACCTACTCCATCCAACTCTACTTAGATGACCTCACTGCTGTGATCGAACACTACAGGACTTCTACCAATCAAAAAGTTTTCCTTTTCGGTCACTCATGGGGAGCTATGCTTGCCGCAGCTTACATCAATGCCTATCCTGACAGGATTGATGGGGCTATATTCGCTGAGGCGGGTGGGTTCAACAAACAACTATTGGACGAGTATGGGGAAGCAAGCCGGAAACTGAACCTCTTTTCGGAAATCACAAATGATGTCCTGTATTACGATCAGTTCCTAACCGGGCGTGAAAATGAACATGAAATACTGGATTACAAGTTGGCCATAGCATCAAGTTTCTCTTATGCAGAAGGCAATGACGAGGGGATTGAAGGGGCCTCCCCTTTTTGGAGAAATGGAGCAGGCGTATTGCAGGCCTTTATGGATATTTCAGAAAATGAAGGGTTTTACTTTACCACCAACCTCAATCAATATCAGACCAAGGTCCTCTTTCTGTATGGTGAAAACAACAAATCCTATGGGTTGAGCTTTGCGCAAAAAGAAGCGTCATTTTTTCCCAGTTCAGAAATTGTGCAAATAGCCGACACCGGGCATGAAATGATTTATTTCAAATGGGATTCGGTTCACCCTGCCGTTCTTGGCTATTTAAATTCACTAAACTAAAGACCATGAAGAAAATTAAACCTTTGCTCTTTATAGCCATGTTCTTCTGCTTTTGTCAACAAGGCATGCCACAAACGGTGAATTGGAATGCGCTGGAAGATTCAAAACATATCATCACTGCCGGTATTGGCTGGGATTTCAGTGTTTCTTTTAGTTTGGGCTACGCTTACCAACTCAAAACAAATACGCCTATTCTGCTGACTAGCAATTTCTCCATTCCATCAGGTGAAAAGCTCTTGGATGACTTTAAAACTAAAATTGGAGGACAGGTTGTATTTTGGAACAGATCACATCTAAAGGGAAGTATTACTTTAAATGGAATCTACCGGAGATTTGAAAATCCTTTAGTCCAATTGAAGAATTTTGGAAGTGAACTAAAAGGTGTATTGGGTTTTTACAAACCCAAATGGTTTGTGGCTGCTGAAGTTGGTTTTGATAAAGCCATTGTAAGTGATTTCACCCATTCCGACACCTTCAAAGGCACCATCTTTACAACCGTAAAAGATGGTTGGTATAAACCTTCCTCCGGGGGAAATTTCATGTATGGCCTTCAAACTGGCTACTCCTCCAAACAATCAGATCTCACACTCAATATTGGCATGGTGATGACTCAGGATTTCAAAACCACGCCTTTGGTACCTTATTATCTGATGTTCGGATATAACCTCAGGTTACACTGATTCCAATCGATATTAAAGAGGTTAAAAACCTAAAACAACGAATGCATAAGCTGGTAATAACAAGAGATTTGAAAGTAAACTCAAACCATATTTACCTATAAAACAAGTATCTTGAAACCTGAACAACCAACTCCGTGATCACCTACTGCATTTATACTTATCGTGGTACATAGAAAATTGATGAGAGAAATTTACATCACCATATCCTTCATTTTTATTAGCATTCTGAATTGTTTTGGTCAAAAACAAAAAGATGAGCCCGTTACATACTTAGATGATTTGTCCATTGGATGGGTAAAAGATTCGGACACATTACTATTCAGGGCTACAAGCAAGGTTTTAGTTCCTATAGAAATCTACTTTACTTCAGAGGAAAATAAGCAAGAGTTAAATTCATTTCTGCTTAAGCCCAAAGACAGCCTTGCGCTCTTAACCTATTTTGGCGAACTGCCCGACTCTATATTTACCGCTCGTTTTGCTGATAGCGTGCGTGTGGGCTATTTTATAGGGCATAAATCTCTTATAGCACCAGATTTAGATTATTTATACCGATTGCCATTTAAATCGAACAAGAAATATGAAGTAAGCCAAAGTTTTAATGATAAGTTTTCCCATAACAGTTCCAGGTCCCGATATGCGATAGATTTTCAACTAGATGTAGGAGAACCTGTTTTTGCAGCAAGGGAAGGTACTGTTGTAAAGGTAATTGACTGGTTTTCAAAACAAGGTGGGGAAGAATTGATAGATGCTGCCAATAAAATTGTCATTATGCACTCAGATGGGACATTAGCTTCCTATGTTCATTTAGATTTTAAGGGCAGTTTGGTAAAAGAAGGCGAATGGGTAGAAAGGGGGCAAAAAATTGGAATCTCAGGTCTGACAGGATTTACACGTGGGCCTCATTTGCATTTTGTGGTGCGAAAGGAAAGAGATATTTCCATACCTGTAGTTTTTAAAGGATATGAGGGCAAGATGCTGAAAAAAGGTAAAAGATATCAAGTGGTTGAATAAACCCAGTTCAACATCAGGAATTAGTCAGGTACGAATAACAGCATTTCCCATACCTTCCTTTCCGCGAAATGCCCCTCCCATTCAATTTGAGTTACACCGTAAGGATCCACAGATTATCCGTATTAGCCCATTCCTATTACAACAAATAGTCGTCTTTGAGGTTAATTATAAACCTGACCTACTAAACTCCTCCACTGATGAAATCCATTATAAATATTCCCGGCATTTTAGTTTTACTGCTCCTCGTCAGTTTATCTTCATGTACTGATGATGACAACACTCCAAATGGCGGTGATGGCGAGCCCTTAGACAATTCGGAAATTGTATTTCTTCTGCTCGATGAAGAGAGTATAGACAATGGGAACGAACCAAACAATTTTTCAGAAACAGACGTCAATGATCAAATCGCCAGAATTGGGCAGCGACAAACCTTGAAATACTTTCAAGATAACGCAGGTAAAACTATAGGTCTGTATTCCGGTCAAGTAGGGGATGAAGGCTGGTTTGCGCCTACTTCTATACTAAGTAGTTGGATAAACGCAGGCCCAACCGCTAATGGCCTCCAAAATTACCTCACCCCGGGTCCAGGGTTGGGTGCGTCAGGAGATGTTCCGGAAGTTTTGCTAGACGAAATCCCCAATGTGATTCCTTTAAGAGCCATGGGCTTATCAATGCTAGTGGGACAGACAGTTTATGCTGTGGTTTATGATAGCGATATCTCGATTAATTACGATCCAATCGAAGGGAATTTGCAAGGAGCAAACCTTGGAATTGTGGCGTTTGATGTGCTCAGCGTCTCTGCCCGTACAGACGGGTCTAGCTCTGACCTTCCAAGGGTCTCTATTCGTATTCGAAATACCGAAGAGATAGGTGTAAGTTCTCTAAATCTCTTTTCAAATGCCACTATTCCGGAATCCTCCTCTGAGCCTATGGATATTACGCCAGCATCTGATACTCCGGAAATCACGCTTGTTCCTGCGCCTTAACTCCCCAAAATTGCCTATACTTCCCTACTTAACCTATGCCACAGACGACTTTGTTTTACTGAAATGGACTTCTGCTTAAGGCAAGAGATTAAAGCCTCCTTTAGTCAGCACTACAGTGCTTGCTGAGATTGCATCATTTGGCATGATTTCCACTCCCTCATTATTGGTTTTCCCGGTCTGCACCGCTACTTTTTCCAATTGGAAGCCGGCATCACTTTGCTCCCGGCGCACCAATACATAACCTGTACCTTCGGAATTAATAATCGCAGTAGATGGAAGCACCCAAGCTTGCTGTGGGTCTGTCTGAAACACCGCTTCTATAAACATGCCCGGCACTAGCATTTCTTCCTCCTTTTCCTCAGGTAAATGTGCATGAATATTAATCTGCCGCTCGGCGTTAATGGACTGGCCCACCATAAAAACCTCTGCGACTAGCTTTTTGCCCGGTAGATCCGGAATGCTAACCTGTACCTTTTGACCTTTATGGATCTGCGTGGCATTCTTTTCAAAAACCACCAGTTCAATATGCAAATGCTCCTTACTGATGAGGGTCATGGCCTTGCCGCCAGCAGGTAAAAATGAACCCTGTACCAAATGTATAGCTTCTACAAATCCAGAAATAGGGGCTAGCACCGGTACTTTGGAGCGGATGTTTTCTGCTTTCAGTTCGCTGGCATTGATATGGATCAGAGACAATTGCTTGCGAAGGCTTTCTGCTTTGGCTTTGGTGGATTGGTAATCCGCCTCAGCCTTGAGGTAGTTTTTTTGTGAAGAGATCTTTTCGGCAAAAAGGGTTTGCTGACGCTCAAATTCCTCCCGGAGGTAATTCAACTGGCTATTTGCTTCCAAAAATTCCTGTTGCAGGGTGACGAAATCCGGATTCTCCAGGTAGAAAAGCACCTGACCTTTGCTCACAGATTCTCCCTCCAGCAACTTCAAGCCAGAGACATACCCTCCAAAAAATGCTGAAATTTCCTGAATCCCTTCCACCGGAACTTTCACGGTTCCCTGAGCCGGTATTCCTGCTGAAAACTCCTGCATCTCAGGATTTCCCCATTGCATTTTCATGGTTTCAAATTGCTGGGTAGAGACGTTGATATAGGCACCATCGCTGGTACCTGCCTGCACTTCCACTCCCTGAGCGTCTTCAGACTCCTTAGTAGAACATTGGAAAAAACCAGCTCCCAAGATTAAGGCCAGGAAAAGGATCGATACTATGCGTAGATTCTTCATCAGTTGAGAAGGTAATTGATGTTTAAAATGGTTTGTTGGTAAGCATGCTTGCTTTCCAGGTATTGTAAGGTGATGGAAATGGAATTTTCCAAAAGCTGTACGTATTGCAGAAAGTCAATCTCGCCTTCTTGATAGGATCGCTGTGCCTGGGCGAGCAATTGTCGGGAAAGTTCTTTGCCTTCCTTTTCGTAGTACTCAATCACCCGCAAATCCTGATCTAACTGTCGTTGAAGCTTTTGGGCGCTCAATTCCAGCTGGTATTCGTACTGCTCAGCTTCCAGGGCGAGTTTTTCCTGTTGGTACTTGCTGCTTTTCACCTGGGCCTTTTGGGCACCAAAAAACAAGGGCACTGCCAGTCCGGCCTGAAAGCCCGGGTACACCTTGGCATTGGGTCCTGGGTTGGTTCCCCGGAATACGTCTATATTGATATCCGGAAGGTATTTTCGTTTTTCTGCCTGGGTATGAAATTCAGCCTGAGCTACTGCACTTTCATAATAGCTCACTCCCGGATGATCAGACCAGTCATCGCGCAGCTTCAAGCTCAAGTTCAGTTCCTCATCAGATAGCCTAAGCTCTCCCTCCCAATTGAGCAGCAATTTCAGTTCATCTGTAGCCATCAGGTGCTTTTCTCTGGCTTCATTTTTCCGCAGGGCAATTTCCTGCCGCTTTCCATCGGCTGTCAGTTTCTCCAGGTAATTGCTTTCTCCGGTTTCGAATTTGCGGGACGCAGCTCTGGAAAACTCCCCGTACAAGGAATCCAAATAAGTATAGCGCTCCATTAAGTCTTCCCAGTAAAGCACAGCGATAAAAGCCTTACTGATCTCTCCTTTCAGCCGCAGCTGCTGGAGTTCTACCTGCTTCGACTGCATTTCCACTTTGGCAGTTAAGGCATTTTTTTGAGCTCCGTAAACGGTAGGAAATTCAAAACTTTGGCTCAGCCCCCACTTTCTATTGTAAATCCCATTCTCAGCGAGGTCATTTTTATCCTCTGCATAGTAAATGGAAGTTTTCTCCAAATCCCACCCCTGCCCCACTTGCGCATGGGCAATGTCTATGGATTTATGGGCAGCTTGCAAGCCCAGGTTGCGTTCCATCCCCAGCTCTAGAGCATGCTCCAGACTAAGGGTAGTATCCTGTGCTTGGGCAGTAAAACTCACCACAAAAAACAGCAGCACTACACTTGAAAGCTTGGTCGCCCCGGGAAGTTTCCCGGATTTGCTTTTAAATGTGACGTACAAAACCGGCAGAACCACCAGGGTCAAAATGGTGGCGGTAATCAATCCTCCTACCACCACCGTAGCCAACGGACGCTGTACCTCAGCTCCCGCAGAAGTAGAGATGGCCATTGGCAAAAAGCCCAAAGCAGCCGCCGATGCAGTCAATAAAACCGGGCGAAGCCGTTCCTTTGCCCCGGTAATCACCAGGTCTTTCAGATTATCAAAACTAGATTCCATAGACTTGAAATGTTCTATCAGTACAATTCCATTGAGTACCGCAATACCAAATAGGGCGATAAAACCTACACCCGCAGATATACTGAAAGGCATATCCCGCATCCAGAGCAAGAGTACGCCACCGATGGCGGATAAGGGGATCGCAGAGTAAATCATGAGTGCTTCTCTGCTGGAAGAAAAGGCAAAATACAAAAGCACAAATATGAGGAAGAGCGCAATGGGCACCGCAATCAGCAGTCGGTTTCTGGCTTTTTGCAGGTTTTCAAACTGCCCTCCGTAATCCACCCGGTACCCTTCGGGAATATCCACTTGGTTGGAAATAATGCCTTGGATATCGTCCACTACAGACTGCAGGTCCCGGTTTCTCACATTCACTCCAATCACCACCCGGCGCTGGGTATCATCACGGGAAATCTTAGCTGGGCCTTTGGTATAGGATATCGCCGCCAGTTCTGACAAAGGCACAGACCCTCCGCTGGGAAGCTGTATGGAAGCTTGTTCCAGATGCCGGATATCCTTACGAAAGGGCTCGGCAAAACGTACCACCAGATCAAACTGCTTTTCACCTTCGAAAACCTTCCCTGCACTCATCCCTGCAAACCCCATGGTCACCACTTGGTTTAGATCAGAGATATTCAATCCAAATTTGGCAATCTTTGCTCTATTGTATTCGATTTTCATTTGAGGCAAGCCGTCCACTTTTTCCAAAATAATGTCCGCTGCTCCATCTACATTTTGTATGGCAGCCTCGATCTCTTCTGCTGTCTGCAAAAGCACATCCAGATCCTCTCCAAATACCTTGATGGCCAGATCCGCACGCACTCCTGTGATCAGCTCGTTGAAGCGCATTTCTATAGGCTGGGTAAATTCATACTCCATGCCCGGGATCACCTCCAGCGCCTCCTTAAATTTCTCCGCCAGCTCATCCTTAGTCTCCACGGTAGTCCACTCTGATTTGGGTTTGAGTGTCACGATCACGTCGCTTTCCTCCATGGACATGGGGTCTGTGGGAATCTCAGCCGCACCGATTCGGGTCACTACCTGGTTGACCTCAGGAAACTTCTGGAGAATTTTCTCAATCTCGGTAATGGTCTCTACGGTATTGGTGAGCGTAGTTCCTGTTTTCAGGAATGGCTGAATCACAAAATCTCCCTCATCCAGAGTAGGGACAAATTCAGAACCCATATTGCGAAAAATCAATACCGTGCCTACCAGCATGGCAAAGGCCCCAATCAACACCACTTTAGCATGGTCCAGCGCCCAGGTAATGGTAGGTTCATAGACTTTGTTCAGCCCATTGATGATACGGGTGGAGATATTTCTAGGTCCGGGAGGAGTGGTTTTCAAAAACATCGATGAAACCACAGGCACATAGGTCAAGCCTAGGATCATAGCCCCGATCAGTGCAAAAGAAAACACTTCGGCCATAGGCCTGAACATCTTTCCTTCTACGCCGGTAAGGGAAAGTATAGGTATAAAAACAAGGATGATAATGATCTGTCCAAAAATGGCCGAATGCATCATTTTAGATGCTCCGGAAATAGAAATCTGGTCTTTCACTTTCCTCTTCTCCGATCCGGATAAGCCCTGAAGTCTATGATCAGACTTGACAAACTGAAAGGCAATATA